>JADKJT010000001.1:0-300000 GCA_016720905.1 Gemmatimonadaceae bacterium
GCCGACGGTCGACTGTTGGCACTGCTTGCGGATGGGATGGGCGGATATCGCGGGGGTGCCTACGCCAGTCGCCGAACCACGGAAGTGGTCTCCCAACGACTGGCGGCCGGCGATTCCGTTGAATCAGCGATTCGCGCGGCGAATGACGCCATTGTGGAAGAAGCGCGCGTTCCGGAACGCGCCGGAATGGGGGACAACGTTGGTTGGCGTGATCGTCGATCGCGAGAGCTACCGTGTTCAACGTTGGCGACTCGCGAGCCTACCATATCACAGTGGACGGCGCCGAACAGGTTACCGAAGATCACTCGTTTGTCGCGGAAGCGGCGAAGCACGGACAAGCAGACGGCGTCGAGGCGGCTCGATCACGATGGAAGAATGCGCTGACACGCTCAGTAGGTAACGAAGGTCCACTGGAAGTTGACGTGTTTGGCCCTTTCACGACAGAAGAACCGCATGTCGTCGTACTCTGCAGTGATGGGGTGTACAAAGGCACACCGGATCACGTGATCTCGAGCGTGGTGCGGGCCGTTCCTGATGTGACCACTGCGGCACAAACGCTCATCGATGTGGCATTTCGACGCGGCAGCGACGACAATATGTCGGCCGTGCTGCTGGAGTTTGGCAGTCTGCCGAGGTCGACCGAGATCACGTTGCCCGTGCCGTTGATGGACGGAGGTGAGCAGATAGACGAGGACTTGTCCACGGTTCCTTCCATGCCATCTGTGGACACAAAAACGTTGAGTACCACCACGGTGACGCGCGACTGGCCCGCGAGTGCTACGCGAAAGAAACCTCAGTCTTCCAGACAACTGATTGCCATCGCAGTGTGCGCAGTTGGGTTGGCCGCGATGGCTGCCAGTTGGTGGTTCGGCCGGGATACCGACTACCAACCGCCGAACGCAAGCGCGATTGTGAAGAAGAAAGGATTGGATGCGGACACATCGCGGGATACGACGAAGTCGATGAACGGGGAGAATCAGGATACGGCGTCTCGGGATACCGCGACTCCGGATACAGCGACGTCGGGCTCGGCAGCGACTGTGCCGATGGCGGGCAACAGTCTTTCTCCGTCGCGCGGGTCGCAGACAAGAATGGATACAAAGGCTGCGGTTGAAACGCCGAAGCCACCAGCTGGAAAAGCCCCGCCTCTCAAAAAGTGAATCGCATCAGCGCATCGCAGTTCCTTCCATTTCCCCAGTGATGCACAGCACGCATGGATAACTAAACTCGTACGTGTAGCACTTGCGGACAGTCCATTCCTGAGGGCACGGCGGCATGCCAGACATGCGCGGCGTCTCAGACCGCAACCCTCGCGCCGCTGGCTTGGCCAGGCGAGGGCTCACGCAACCTTGTGTTCCCAGGCGAACCTGCGGCAGCGCCACCGCCTGCCGAGTCTCCGACGGTTCTGACTTGGGGTCAGGATCGCACACCGGTAGTCACGACTGGTGAATTCGAGTGGCACATTGAGCTGGCCTTCTTCGCGCAACCAGCCGTCGCCTCCAGTCCCGCGCGTCGAACCTATTGTCATTCCCCCGCCAAGACAAACGCCGCCGCCAAGACAAACGCCGCCGCCAATTCCACCGTCGCCACCTCCAACGCCACGCGTAGAATTCGATCGTGAAACTCGGGTGGTCGCCCCTGATCCGGTCGTTCAACAACCCAAACGTCCGCCCCCAATTCCGAACCCGCCACCCATTGACCGACCGGCGGCGCCACCCAATCGTCCTCGTTCGGTCCCGCCACCACTTCCGCGCGATCGCCAATTGCCGCGCGATCGACCGCCGTCCCTCCCCGCCACCGCAATCACGCGCAGCGATGGAGCGCTCGGCCGATTATCATCGTCCGTACGGAAGTGTCGGGCGCGGCCTCTCCTGGATGATTGGGCTTACAATGCTGCTTTTTTGGATGCCATTGCTTGGCCCGTTCCTCGCCGGCATTGTTGGAGGTCGCAAGTCAGGCGGGGTAATGAACGCCATCATGGCGGCAATGCTTCCGTCTATGCTGCTCGCACTTTTGTTGGTGAACATGGCCGGTCTGCTTTCTGGTATCCCTCTCCTTGGGTCGTTTGCCACGGCTCACCGCACTGGTCGTCGCCTTCGCTGGTTTTACGCCGCTTATTGTCGGTGCGATTCTTGGCGGCGTTCTCGCCGCCGGGAGAAGAGACGTCTGGCGTTGCTATGGTTGTCGTCCTTGGACTCAGCGCATTGATCGGGTTTCGCATCTTTACCCAGATCTCGGGCGACGCGAACACCGTCGCGCGGTGGCTATCCTAGCAATCCCACGCGAGTGAGCGATCCGAATGCAGACGCGGTTGGTGAACATGACCGACCGATAGAACGTGACGCGCCGCTGTCATTTACATTCTTCGGTGCGACCGTCCTACGCCGAGGTAGTGCGAATGATCCGCAGAAGCCGATATTTACGGCGGGCAAGCCTCTGGCTCTCCTTGCCTTTCTCGCCTGCTCGCCCGGCAATGGCGCGAGCCGTGAACAACTGATCGACCTGCTCTGGTCGGATGTAGAACCAGAGGCGGCGCGTCATACACTTCGACAAACGCTGTGGTATGTCCGTCGGAAACTGGGAGTGATCCATTCTCAGGCACGGGTGATTTGGTTCGCCTGACCGCGCGAATCCCTTCGGACCTCATCGCGTTCCTTCGCGCTCTCGACGATGACCAACCCGAAGCCGCTCTACAACACTATGCGGGGGACTTCTTTCCCGACTTTGCTTCCCCGGGCGGCGCAGCGTTCAAGCATTGGGCTGACATGGAGCGTTCACGACTCCGTGCGATGTTTGTGGGCGCGGCAACACGTGTGGTACGCGATCGCCTGGGGAAGGGTCGCGCGCGCGATGCGATCCTTGTTGCTCGGAGAGCGCACGAGCTTGCCCCTCGCCATCAAGCGGCGTGGCGGTTGCTCCTCGAGTCGCATGTAGCTGCAAGCGACGCGGTGGGTGCGGCGATCGAACTGGAACGGCTTGAACGGTGGTTGGCCGATGAGGAGCTGGAGCCCGATCCGGCGACTACGCAGGTCATCAAGTCGGTTCGTGCCGGGCGATCGATTCCGGCGAGCCTCCTTCTCTTGGCGAAGTGGAGTCCGGCAGCCCCTACGCCGAACTCGTCGGCCGCGAAGCAGAGTTCGCCGACCTGCTCACCGCCTTCGACGCCACCAAACGCGGCCAATCGCGCCACGTCCACATCGCCGCGCCCGCCGGCCTCGGAAAAACGCGACTCCTCGACGGCTTCGCCGCACGTCTGCGCTCAACGCGCGTGCGCGTCATCACGGTGCGCGCCACACCCGCCGAACGCTCGCTCCCATACGCCTTCGCCGCGCAGTTGGTCTCGGCGATGGTGCAGTTGCGCGGCGCGTCCGCGGTGTCTCCCGACACCGCGCGTACGCTCGTGGCCCTTGCCCCGACTTCGTCCAGCTATCTGAACGCGGAACCCGACCGCAGCACGGGCGACGAGGCGTTGCGCCGGCGATCGTTGGCCATCACGGAACTGGTCACCACCATCGCGCACGACGCACCGTTAGTGCTGTTGGTGGACGACGTACACTGGATGGACATGCAGTCGCGCACCCTGCTGGCGTCGCTCGCCACGCGCTTAGGCACCTCACCGGTGCTGCTGGTGACCACAGGCCGTTCGGCCGACCGGTTCAGCGAGAGCACCCCCGCTGCCCATCGGCTCTCGCTCAACCCGCTCACCGTGGAAGACGTGGGCGGACTGGTCATGAGCCTGGGCCAACTGCCTGCTGAACCATGGAGTGAAGCGTTTGTCAGCGGCCTCCATGAGACCAGCGCAGGCTCGCCACTGCTGGTGCTGGAAACACTGCAACTGGTGATGGAACTCGATCAGTTGCGCTTGAGCGATCACCTGTGGTCCACCCCCGACGCCGGCGCGCTCAGCGCGACACTGGGCGCGGGCCGCGCCATGCAGCGACGGCTGACGGCGTTGCCGCCGGCCGCGCGCGACGCCTTGCTGAGGCTGGCCGTGGCAGGCACCGCCGTCGATGAGCAGACACTCCCACAGCTGCTGTCACAAGATGGACGTGAGTCGTTGATTCTCCTGGAAACTCGCGGACTGGTAACCCGGGTTGACGATGTGGTGCGGGTGGCGCACGATGAAATCGCTGCACTCGCCATTGATATGGCCAGCGATTCGGACCGCATGCGCGCCAATGAAGTCATGGCGTCGCACCTCGAACGGATTGCGCGCAACGACGTATCGCTGTTGTTGCGCGCCGCCTGGCACCGGGCACGGTGCGCCGATACGACGGCACTGGACAACACGTTTGCGCGTGCGGTGCGAAGCGCACATCTGAGTGGCGAACACGCGGCCATTCGGGCGCTTGGACAGGAAGTGCTTGGCACCGACGCCGTAGCCCACGATGTGGATCGACTCGTGCGTCGCCTGCCGTGGCGCATGAGAACTCGGCGACGCTGGATGACCGGTGCGGTGCTGACGGCCGCCATCGGCGTGATGGCGTTTTCCCTGTGGCGCACCGTGGCCGTTCCAGGCGACGATATCACGGCGGTGATGATCGCCACCGATGCCGACGGGTCGGCGTTCTACACCCTGACGATTCCTCGCGGAGACCTGTCCAAGAGTGACCCCATTGAATTGACAGCCACGGGCGAGGCCTTCCCGATTTCCGTCCTCGATTCCGTCTCGATCATGGGCAAACTGCCCAGCGGCGCGTTTGTGGGTTCGTCCATGCTGGACAACGACCAACGAGACGCCCTCGACCTGGTTCAGGTCTCAATCGCCGGTAAAGTGGAACGGTTGCTGGCGTTGCGTAACGATCAGGACTCGCCGATACCATCACCGGATGGACGCCTGGTGGCGTTCACCAGCGGCCATTGGCATCCTGATCAGCGCTCGGATATCGGGGTTTATGAACCGTCAACCGCGCTCATCCGCAATCTCACCGACTCTTCTGATGCCAGCGAGTACAGTCCAGTCTGGAGCGCGAATGGGTCCCGCATTGCGTTCGTGCGCAGTCACGCCAGCGAACGGGCGGCGCAAGTGTGCTGGGTGGCGATTGACAAGTCGAGTGCCCCGTGCCGGGAGCTTGGCGGCGGCTACAACCCTATTCGCATCATCGCCTGGCGCTCAGACAGGTCGGTGCTGGTGGTTGCCGAACGACGACCCGGCAATACGCCGATGCTGCTGGACGTCGACATGGAGGGTGGCGCGCCGAAGGCCATCGATTCATCGGCTACGCGGTACGTCGCCGATCCGACGGGTCGGGTGGTTCACTGCCTGTGCAGCGTGGAAGGCCTGAGTGGCAAGGTGTTGGCGGTGTTCAGCCCGAACACCCCGGCCATCAAGCGTGTGGTGCGTCGGAACGGTCGACCAATTCGCTCGTACTATGCACCGTACGTACACTGGCAGAAGCCCAGCCGCGACCTGGCGTCAATTGCCATCGTCGGTCCGTCGCAGTCGTTTGTGGGCCAACGTATCCAGCTTGGCATCAGCGGGATCGATTCCACGGGGAACGAACGCGAGGTATCGTCGCCCGTATGGAAGTCGCTTGATACATCTACGGCCGTCATCGATGGGCTGGGCGTCGCGTCCATTCGCACCTTGGGCGTGGCGATGTTTCAGGCGTCAGCAGGCCGCATCATGTCGCCCGTGTTCTCAACCACCGCGCGTGCGCCTGAATTGCATGCGGAGTTTACCGAACACTGGACATCCCCGCTGAACGCACATTGGATCGACTATGGCACGCCGCCTCCGCGCGTCATCGCTCAGGGGGCACGCCGGTCGCTCTTCCTGAATGGTGATGGATATCTCACCAGCGGCGTAATCAGTCAGCGCACGATTGACGCATCCACCGGCGCCGGGGTTCGCGTGTGGTTTCGCGCGCCGATCAGGATTGCGCAGTGGCAGGCGCTTACCCTAACGCTCGATGCCGTCGCGTCGAACTCGGCGCTGGCCGAGTGGCGCGAGCGCAGCCGCATCGATGGGGCCCTGCCGTCATCGTGGAATGCATTCAGCGCCAATCGAGGATGCTGCGCTTCGCGCCCCACGTGCAGAGTTTGGCGAGAATCTTTCGCTGCTGAAATTGAACGCCTCTGCCGAGGACGTGCCGATTTCGGTCACGCCCCCACGCATCACCGACGGGCTTCCACACTCCATCGTGCTGCAGATACTGGGCGACGGGCGCTGTGGACTCGCCATCGACGACCAGGTCGTCGCGATTTCACCGAACGCCCTCAAAACTGATCGACCGCTTCGCGTGCAGCTCGACGGTCAGTCGGTGGGCACCGCCATTCTGGTGGACTCGCTGGAAGCGTGGAGTGGCATTCGCACATCTATCGATTGGAGCGGAGCGGCCTCGGCGGCAGGCCCAGTCAAGGGTGGGGTACCCCGCCGTTGAGAGCATTTGATCACGTCACGTGACGCAACTGTCGGCACCATTGTCTGATATACCAAATTGACACTTTCGTTTATCATGATAAACGAAAGCAATGACGCATCTGATCGGCGAGAATCGACTGCTCGTCTCAACAGCATTGCCTCATAATGGAAATGTGATTACTTTATATTTCTAAAGTGTACAACTACAAAGCGCATCCTCACCAGTGGGAGGGCCTGTGGCGGTTACGAACGAGAACCCGTTTCGCATCAGCGGCACCGTTCACGGACAGTTTTTCACGGATCGGGACGCCGAGCTGGCGAGAATCCGTGCCGCCTTGCTCGAACCGAGCCACAAGCTGTTGCTGTACGGACCTCGCCGAATCGGGAAGACGTCGACGCTCGCCAATGCCGTGGCCGCGATAAACAAGGGCAAAGGGTTCGCCTTCATGGCTGACTTGTCCACGGTCACGACGATAACAGACATGGCCAATAAGGTGATGACGGGGGCCTCCGTCATACTCGGCCGATCGGCGACCCGCTGGATTCGAGATCTCGCCGGGAAGCTGCAATTCGCCATCAAGATGACGCCCGATCCGATAACCGGCGCCATGGTGCCGAGCTTGGACGTGACGGCGCGTGACGCGGCGCGAGAGGACCAGCAGCGAGCCCTTGAGGGCGTGCTGGACAGCCTCGATGGTCTTGCCGCGCAACGAGGCGTCACGCTGGGCCTCGTCTTCGATGAGTTTCAGGAGATTGGACGACTCGGTGGAGAAAACGTCGAGTGGCATCTGCGGGGTGTCATGCAACGCCATCAGCATCTCAGCTATGTCGCGGCCGGATCAAAGCCAAGCCTGCTCAAGGCGATGGTTGGCAAGGGTCGGGCGTTCTACCAGCTTTTCACGCCGCTGCACTTTCGTCCGATAGAACGCCATCATTTGTCGGACTGGATTGACTCGCGAATGGACAGTTGTGGATTGGTTCCCATGGGAGCGGGGGCGACCTGTGTTGCCTGGGCTGGTCCGCGAACGCGGGACATCGTGCGCCTGGCGCGAAAATGCGTAGACCGCGCGCCAACCGGTAGCCACGTAGGAACAGATTCGGTCTTGGCCGCCTTTCTCGAAATTATTGATGAAGATGCAGATTTCTTTCAAACCAGTTGGGCGTCCCTCACCTCGCAGCAACAAAACCTGCTACGGGCAGTCGCCGGCGCCGAACAGGGACTCACCACGAAGGACGTGCGCGGGCGATTCGGCCTCGACGCCAGCGGGACCGTCACGAATGCGTTAACCGCGTTTGTCGGCCAGGATCGACTGGTGCGCACGGCATACGGCTCGACGTACGCGTTTGACAATCCGTATGAACGCGGGTGGGTGATCACGCGAACCTTGGCGGACATCGGCATGGTGCAGACGCCGACATTCATTGCGTCGCCAACCAGTGAATACGACGAGCCGTAGGGATGATGGCGCGAGTGTCGCGCACGCAGGGTACTCACGTCGAAAGCTGCTCGAACGCATGATTGCCGCGCAGTCGAACGGTCCGCGTAAGCGTGGAGCGGGATTCGCACGTCAATCGATTGGGGCGAGGCGGCATCTGCGGCAGGCCCAATCAAGGCTGGGGTACCATGCCGTTGAGTGCTGGGGAACCGAGATGGGTCACGCGGTGATTCCTCCACCGGTTCACCGCTACCGCCGCAACGCCACGGCCTCCACCACCCGCATCACGTCGCCCACCCGCGGATGCCGCCCGCACCACACGATGCGCTCGCCGCCCACATCGTTGAGCGCACTGGCCGCGTCGCCCACGGCCAACGCCTTTGCCACCACCAGCACCAACGGCACATCACCTGCCGCGCGCACTTTTGCGACCTTGGCCGTGAGGTACTCCGGCGTCCAGAATCCCACCAGTTCCACGGCGGCTTCCCGCCCGTCATCGTGTCGCAGCGTGAAGTCCGGTAGAAACACCGCACCACCCGCCGAGAGCGGCGAACGCTCACGCGACAACGTCCATCCAGACGACGTCGCCCACGACGACGCACGAAAGTCGCGGACGAAACGTCGCTCCCACGCCGAGTCGTAGCGCTCGCGGCGCGGTTCCCCGCCAACCGGTGCCGCGTGCGCGCCCGCTCGTGCGCGCCCCCGCAATTGCAGCGTGCACGGGTGTCCATCGCGCAACACGTTGGCGTCCACCCGCCAGCCGGGAGAACGGGCCAGCACCGGCAACACGCGCGCGAAGCGCACACCGTACCGCGCGGGGCGCACGAGAAATGCCGCGGCCGGTCCGGTGAGCACCAGTCGATAGCGCTTCCCCTCCCGGACGAGTTCGTGCATCAACCCCGCGGCCTTCACTGCGCGAAACACATCCCGCCATCCACCGCGAGTGTGCAGGACAACGCGCGTCGCGTCGCGCAGGACACCGCGTGCGAGCTCAAGATTGTAGCGCGCCAACAGGGCGCGACCGTCACCTTCCGGCACGCGACGCAAGCGTCGCGCGCCCGGTCGATCGTCGTACAGTGTACGCTGCAACGTGTCGGGGGCGATACCCAAGTTGGCCGCAGCGTCGGCATACGGAACCAGCGTGTCACCCGACACCGGCGGCCACAGCGCGCCGCGCGCCGCGAAGACCTGCCGACGGGCGTCTTCAAGCTGCGCGGCTCCTGGTGGCGCATCAAAATCACACCACTCAATCAGTGCCCGCGAAATCCCGGCCAACCGCGAGGCATCGCGCACACGTCGCTCCTGACGTCGGAGCGCCTCCGTCACCGTCTCAAGTGATCGCCCCTCCAGTCGCCGCACCAGCCGCAGCATGCGATCGAGAAACGGCACAATCCGCCCCCGCGGATCGGCGAGATAGTGTACGCGCAGCACGTCCCCATTCGCCTGCACGAATGGATCCACCTGCGCGCGGGTCAGCACGGCGGTGTCACAGTCCGAACCCAAGCTGCGAGTCGGCCACCTTGCGCACGGCGGCACCCCGCTTCTGCGATGCAAAGAACTCCCACGTGCCGGCGGCAACGAGTTCGAACAACGAGGCAACCTGATCGCCCTGTCGGCGCAACAACCGCCCGAGTCGTTGGGTATGCTGGCGGGCCCCGCCGCGCGTCGAATCGCCCAGTACAATGCCAAGCTTGGCGTTGGGCACATCCCAGCCCTCGTCAAGCACCTTCACCGAGGCTACGGCGCGCAGCGTGCCCTCGCGCATGGCGCCGAGGATGGCATGACGCTCGGAGGCCGGCGTGGAGGCACTGATGAGTGGGATCGCGAGCCGTCGCGACAGTTCCATGGCCACGTCGGTCCCCCCGCAGAACAGCACCGCCTGTTCATTGGGGAACAGGCGCAGCACGCGGGCACTCTCGTCGAACTTGGACTCGGCCATGCGCACAATGCGTTCGCGTTCACGAAAGGCACGCAGGGCGCGACGCGCATCCGGCGATCGACGCGCGCTGGCAGCGAACAGCTTCCAGGCGTCCTCCGGCAACTCGGCTCGTGCTCGCCATTGGGAACGCTCTGCATATCCCTCGAACCGCTCGGATTCGGCGTCATACCGGGCGCGTTCAGATGGCGTGAGATCGACATACCGGCGCTCGATGGCAAATCGGGCGAGTTCGGCGTCGGTCATCTCGCCAATCGTACGACGATAGACCACCGGCCCGAGTGCGCGCACCAGCCAACTGTCGTGACCGTCGGGATAGGTCGCGGTCAGGCCAAGCCGATGCGGCGCGGGCGCGATGATCAACGCGTCCAGTCGCGTGCGTGCCTCGCCCGTGGCACGGTCGGCCAGATGGTGCACCTCATCACACACCAGCAGCGCAAATCGCGCCCCATGACGCTCGAGGAGGGTGAAGGCGGAGTTGTACGTCGTGACCGTGAGTGCGCGCACTTCCTTCTCATCACCGTAAAACGCGCCCACGTGCTCGGCGCCAAACGCATCGGCCAGTTGGGTGAACCATTGCGACACAAGCGCCCGCGTGGGGACGATGATGCAGGCGTTCATGCCCGTACGGTGGATCGCCAGCAGCGCCACAAGCGTCTTGCCGGCGCCGGTGGGCAACACCACCGTGCCTCGTTGACCAGCCGCCATCCAACGCGACACCGCCTCCTGTTGGGCCTCGCGCGGTGTCCGTGGGTCGAGCAGCGGAGCCTCGAACACGCCAGACGCCGCCGACGCCTCGCGGATGTCGCGCGCCATCGCCCACTCGCGCAGTTCCGGATACCGGGCCCCAGCCGCCACCAGCGCGTCGAGTCGCGGGTCCTGCTGCATCCAGTCCGGCGCTTCGGCGGCAGGGACACCGCGAAGGATTGCGAGGCCGGCGCGAAAGGCGATGGAAGGCGGGACATGGGGCGGGAGCATGGTGAGAGTTACCCGGCGAGCCTCCCGGCGGCCACTGTCTCCGACTGGGATCATGCCCGCGGCTTCATGCCCAGCGCGACTCGTTGGATTCCCAGATCGCGTCGAGTCCACCAGCCAGCACTGGGTCGAGAAATGACCTCGCGGCCTGTTCCACCGCCTCAAGGGTTGGCCACGCGAGCCGGTCGTCACGCGCCATCGCTGCGTACGGAATCGCCCACGACACGGGAGGCTCCGGAAGCCTCGAGGGGAATGGATGCGTGTTTCGGAAGGCAAACGTCAACTCCAGTGCTGCGCGAAGACGTTGCGCCTCGAGACGCTGTATCGTGCCAAGAAGCGCGATATCCGGCAAATCCTTCACGCGCGAATTCGTGCGTGAACGTGGCATGGTGTACGCGTGGAGTTTTTCCGCGATATGTGTTTCGATCGGGTACAGACGAAGGGTTGGGGGCGCGATGCCAGCGAATGCCAGCGTGTCGTCGGCTTCCACGGTGTCCGGCTCGCCAAAGATCGGATCGCCAAACGCGACGTCAACGCCGAAACGCTGGCCATACAGTTTTCCCGCGATCTGGCACTCGACACGAAATCGCACGCCTTCGTATGGCATGCCCTCGTTCTGAATGAGATCGGCACCTTCGTCTGCGGCGACCTCGAAACGCATAAAGTCCCGCAGATCTCGGCGCCCGGCCTTCTGCAGCGCGGTCAGCACGCCACTCGCGGGCCCGGTCATTCTGAAATCAACGTCTTTCGTGGTGCGGGCGCGCTGCAACCTGAGTTCCAGCGCCAGCCCACCCTTGAGTATCGCGGCGTCACCAAACTCTTCCACCACGCGGCCCCCACAGCCGCTCAGGCGCTGCTTGAATGCCTCAGGTGATGCGTACGCGCGAACACTCATGTCGCCAACCCTCCGAACGGCGCAAGTGCCACATCAACGTCAGCCAACTCGGCTTTCGTCACGATGCCGCGCCGCAGCGCCTGCCGCGCCGCGTCACGCAACACGTCCGGCGACGTGCCCGCGCGCGCGCATTCGTTCATGGCACGGGCCGCACCGCTGATCGGTACCGCTCCGTACCACGTGCGCTCTTCCGCCACCAGATCCGCGAAGTGCAGCACGATACCCTGTGGCACTCTCAATCGCCGAGCGCGCCACGCCACGGGCAACGTGAGGTGCACAACGGCAGGCAGGATATCGGAGAGCCCGTGAAGCGCGAGTGCGGTCTGATGTGAAACGACACCGGCACGTTCGGACCAGAGCCATGCCCGCACCAGACTTTCATTGTCGCCCGCAGGGAAATGGACGAGACGATACAGGCCACGCCGAAGGCGGATAATGCGTCCCGCCCCGAGATGGTGGGCCAGGAGTTGGGGCGAATACCCCGCCGCCGCTGCCTGTGCCGTGGTGAAATTCCCCTCCTGCGCCGCTGCAATTTCAAAGAGGCGATCCCAGTTGGGCTGCGGCTCGTCGTGTTCGTCCATACACGAACATTAAGTATTCCTTTAGTTTCGCGCAATCCGAAACTCTCTGAATTCGCGGAGGGGAGCGCGGCTCCCCTGCCCGCGTCACCGCGCAGGCCGTGCCAGGGCAATCGGTGCACTGATCGGTACGTCCACCCCCGCCACCCACTCCTGTTCGTCACGCGCAAGCTCCTTGCATCCATCAGGAACCGGCACCTGCGCGGGTGCGACGACGCGCCCACCCGCGCGCACCACCCGCGGTGCGTCCGCCAGCAATGCCGCGTGCGCAAAATCGACCGCCAGACCATCTAGCGATGCGTTGGCGAGCGGCAGCGACGAGACATTGCCGATGACGAGCTGATCGAACCGCGTGTCCGCACCAACGACACTCGGCGCATTCACGACGATGCATTGTGCGCCGGTGGCGTCTTCGATGGCGCCGGCCGCCGCACCGTATGTCCCGCACAGTAGTGCACGCGCGCCGGGATCGCCAAGCGCAAGCAATGCGGCAACGCGCACGGGGTCGACGGATGCCGCTTGCGCGACCGGCAGAGCCGCGCCGCCCTCACCGGTCAGCCACGCCACACCATCCCGCACCGCATACTCGGCCCCGCACACCGAGCATCCCAATGTCGCCTCAATCAGCCGGTCACCGTCACGACGAATAGCCACAGTGACCAGCGGAGATGATGCGTGCGCCGCCGGACAGCGGAGCAGCGCAATCGTCTCAATGCGCACGCGCCTACGCCCCGGAGGTCACACCGCGAAGCAGTAGAACAGCCCCGCCCCGCCACTGCCCCGCAGGTTCTCCTGGCTGCACCCGCGCGACGGATGCGCGTTGTTCCACGACGTGGGGTTGGTGCCACCACCCTGACGATCATGATGGCCCAATGACGCCGCGCCGGCCGCGTTACTGGTCCAGTTGCGGCAGGTGCTGTCGGTGGTATCCGACGACACGCGGCCATCGAGCCCCGCACCCGTCATGATGTCGTGCGTGTTGGGCGTGTCGCCGCGACCGTTCACCACCGCGCCCTTCTCGGTGAGACTGTTCTCTTTCGACAACTTGTTGTTGTCGCTGTGCAGGTCGTCCACGCTGGTGGCCACCACCACGCCCTTCGCATTCACCCATGGACCCTTGCCAATGCGGTCACGCGCGTTGACCGCCTTGAGTGGACCCACAGCCTGCTGGCTCAAGTACGCGTGCCACGTCTTGCCGGTTACACCCGCCGCTTCAGCGAGGCGTTTGCAGTGCGCGTCAGCTCCGGCCAGTCCACCAAGATTGGCGCCATCACCGATGCCGACGCTGGTGATGAAGAAGCTCAGAGTGGCGGGCTGGTTTGCAGGGGACGCGGCCAGTGATGACAATGCGGTGACAAGGATCAGGCGGAACATGGAGCCTCCAGGGAATGGGTTGCTGTAGTCTAAGACGGGAGACTGGAGACGGGAGACGGGAGACGTCCAGTCGGCGGGATGTCTCCCGTCTGCCGTCTCCAGTCTCCCGTCTTCACCACTACGACCTCGAAATCCTCACCTCATCCACATTCACATGTGCCGGACGCGTGACCGCCCAGACCACCGCGTCCGCCACATCGGAGGGGCGCAGCATGTTCGCGCGCTTCGGAAATCCGGGGCTGTTGTCAGGATCGATCGCGTCCCAGATGGGCGTATCGGTTGCCGTTGGCGACACCAAGGTGCTGCGCACACCGGTGCCCGTGAGTTCCTGGCGCAGCACCTCCTGCATGGCGCGCTGGCCGTGCTTGCTGGCGGCATAGGCGCCGTTGCCGGCGAACACGGTGCGATCGGCCACCGAGCCGATGGTGACCACATGCCCAGTGCCATGGGCTTTCATGTCAGGCAGCAGCGCGCGCAACAAGTAGAACGGTGCCACCAGGTTTACACGCACCGCATGCTCGAACTCGGCAGGGTTCATCACGTCCAACGCCGCCAACGGGAACAGCCCCGCATTGTTCACCAGAATGTCTGGTGCCGCACCGGCGGCACGCAGCGCATCGCACACGGCCGCTACGGCGTTCGCGTCCGTGACATCGCACGGCACCACCTGCGCGCGCTCACCGATGGCCGCCGCGACTTCACGCAGCGTGTCGGCACCGCGCGCCACCAGCGTGACCTGGGCCCCCGCGCCCGCCAACGCTTCGGCGATGGCGCGCCCAATGCCGCGCGAGGCGCCTGTCACCAACGCGTGGCGACCGGCCAGCACGCTCAGAACGCCTCCGACCGGCTGTGCGCGAGCCCCAGAAACTCGCTGCGCGTTTTTGCGTCGTCGCGGAACAGCCCGCGCAACGACGACGTGATGGTGCGCGAGCTCTGCTTCTCCACGCCGCGCATCATCATGCACAAATGCACGGCATCGATGACCACGCCCACTCCCTTGGGCTGCAACACCTCTTCCAGCGCGTTGGCAATCTGCTCGCCCAGCCGTTCCTGCACCTGCAGCCGGCGCGCGAACACTTCCACCACCCGCGGCAACTTGGACAGCCCGACAATCCTGCCGTTGGGGATATAGGCAATGTGCACGCGTCCGAAAAACGGCAGCATGTGATGCTCGCACATCGAGTACATCTCGATATCGCGCACCATCACCATGTTTTCGTGCGACTCCTCGAACAGCGCGTCCCCAATCACTTCCCTGGGATCGAGCTCGTAGCCGCGCGTAAGCCAGCTCAGTGACTTCGCCACACGGCTGGGGGTCTTGAGCAGCCCGTCACGCGTGGGATCCTCACCAATCAGTTCGATCTGACGACGGATGATGTCCTCGAACTCGGTCATCCGCGCATCGTTGATGACGAGGTCGTCGGAGTCGACCGTGGACAGCGCTGCCGACCCGACGCCGGCGGGAATGGCACGCATCGAACGTTTCACGGGCGTATTAATCGCCTTCATATTCGGCATAGTTCTGATCGGTTTCCCAGAGACGCAAGCGCACGAGTTGCGCTGGCGCCACCGCAGGGGCTATCACCCGCCACATGGCGACCACAATATTCTCGGTGGTCGGAATGATCCCGTGCGTGTACTCAACGTCGATATTGAAATTGCGGTGATCGGTTTTCTCAATCACTTCCCGATCGACGATATCGCGCAAATACCCCAGGTCGATGACGTAACCGGTGCGCTCGTCAATCGATCCCTTGACCGCCACTTCCAACCGGTAATTGTGACCGTGCCAATTGGGATTGTTGCACTTGCCGAAGAGGCGGGCGTTCTCCTCGTCGGACAGCGCTGGATTGTGCACGCGGTGCGCGGCGTTGAAGCGCAGGACGCGGGTGACGGTGACGAGAGGCATAGGGAAGGATAGAACCGGTTTGGCGGACGGTTGGTTCCCTTTAAGACTGGAGACGGGAGAGGGAAGACGGGAGAGGGTCGGGGGGACGGGCTCCCGGAAGACTCGGGACTTGGGGCGCCGACTCGGGGCTGGGCGTTGGAACCGACGGCGAAGGGCGTACAGCATCCAGGTGAACTCCCGGAGTTCGGAGTGCCACCTCACAATCGACGTGGCAGGCAAGATCCCGACGCCGCGCAGAAACGCCAGATGGCTCTTGGACTCGGCCACCGAGGCCAGCGCATGGCCGATGTACCGAACGAATTGCGGGTCACTATTCTCTCCCGAGCCCTCGGCGATATTCGCGGGAATGGAGGCAATCGATCGCTCCAACTGCTCCAGCGTGGAAACCCGATCGCGAAACGGAACGCGCCGCACCGCGCGGTGACCTTGGCGCGTCGGCTAAGCGCTGTGGTTGTGTCCGGTCTTATCCACAAAGCCCGCCCTCACCCCCCCGCCCAAACATTCCCGTCCCAGTCCAGTCTCCCGTCTTATTAATGCAAAACCCCGCTTTCGCGGAGGCTCAGCATGTCGGAACGAAGAGGCGATCTTGAAGCCCAAAGAATACTGATGAAGCCCTCACCGCGCTTTCGCCTTCCCCGCACTGGGGCATGACGTTCACACAGTCTGTTGGACCTCTTCTAAGGACTTATCGGCTCAAGAAGTAATTCTCTCCGCCCCGAACACCAACCACACGATTATCTTACTCTTCGTGTAACACCAGACGCAATTGGTACTTTACCCTTCGTACCGAGATCCCGATATGGATCGCTACATCATTGCCGCACTTGTCATGCTCATCGTCTGGGCCGGTGTGACGTTCACCACCGAAGCACCGGGCGCGATTCATCTGCTGTTGACGGGCGGAGTCTTTCTGCTTATTTGGCGGATCGTCGCGCGCGGCACCCCAGCAAGCGGAACTAGTGGGAAAACGACGTGCCAGTAACCGACTAGACGGTAGACACCCAGCAAGCGGGACGTCTCCCGTCTCCATTCTCCCGTCTCCCGTCTTTCTTTTCAGATCTCCCAGTTCGACAACACCATCCCACTCCCCGGCGCCACTTCGCTCCAGCCGTACGCGCTCATCCGCAAATCCGTCCACCGCACGCGCGCGCCGAGTCCCACCAGCATGCGGTAGGCGTCGGGATAGTCGCCCTGCAATCGTATGGCGATGCGACGCGTGCCCACGCGACGGGCAAGGTCGGCCAGCGTTCCCACCAGCTTGGGCAAGTCGGTGCGACGTTCCAGCACCAGCTTGAGCACGCGCAGTTCGTCGCGCGTGCGCCCTTCCACCAGCGGCACCGTGTGGTACACGGCAAATCCCGTTGGCGCGGTGGCCGTTCCCAGCAGCACCGTGTCGCCCAGCGACATGCGGTCGGTCAGTTCCAGTTCTCGGGTGAAGTCGTAGCCCGGCATTACGCGTGAGGTGAGCAGTCGACACTGTTCAAGCGCGGTTTCCTTCTCCAGTCCGGCAAGGCGCGACAGTAGCAACGGCGTGTGATCGCCCAGTGCCGCGTCAAGCGTCAGCGTGACCGTCAGATGCGACGGCAGGAATCCCAACGCCGAGTAGAAGCCGATGTTGTCCATCGTGCGCGGCATCGTTTCCAACCCGATGACTTTGGCGCCTTCGCGACGCAGCAGGCTCATCCCGCTTTCCACGATGATCTTGCCCAGCCCCATCCCCTGCTGGTCGGGGCGCACGCACAGCGGCCCCATCCAACCTTCGGTTCCCGAGCGATGCACAATGTTGAAGGCCGCAATCTTGCCGCGTTCATCGCGCCAGCAGAGTGCGCCGTCACCGGCGTCGACGATGGCGTACCGCCAGATGGATGGATGGAGCGCCGGTACCCGTACGCCGGTCAGGCCATCGCGCCGATAGCGCTCCGTGAACGCTTCGGTGAACACCTCGTTCAGTCCGTCGATGTCATCAACGGTCGCCACCAAGGGGCAATCCATCGGGCGGGCGTTGCGGAACGATCGCGTCGTCAGCGTCGAGATCGAGCACCGCGTCAGCTGGTGTCGCCGTCCGCTAGTGACCGTCGCACCGGGCGTGACCGTACTGGCGCCGCGCTCCTCGTCGAAGCGCACCACCAGCACGCGATCCAGTCCTTCGCGGACCTGCTCGATATGCGTGATCACAATGACCTGTTCGAAACGATCGTTCAACCGACGCAGCATCTCGATGACGTTGCCCCGACGCGTGTCATCCAGCGACCCGAACACTTCATCGAGAATCAACAACGAGAACGCCTGCCCCGCCCGTTCCGCAATCATCTGCGAGATGGCCAGTCGCAACACGAGATTGCACAAATCCTCTTCGCCACCGGAAATAACCGGCTTGGGCAGTCCGTCCTCGAGCACAACGAGGGTGTAGTCCTCGTCGAACTCCAGTGCATTGTAGCGCCCGTCGGTGAGATCGGCGAGAAATCGGCTGGCAATGTCAGACAGCTCGGGGCGCAACTGGAAGTTGAGATCGGTTCGCAGGTCGGTCAGCGCGCGGTCCAGCTCGTCATGCATCCGCTTTTCGCGCTCCAGTTCCTCAAGTTTCTCCTGCAATCGCGCCAACTCACGACGGCCACGTTCGGCCGCTTCCATCTCGGCCCGCGCCCGATCGGCGTCGGCCAGCGCCGCCACCGACTCCAACTCGGCGCGGCGCGCTTCCACAGCCGCCCTCTCGTGTGCATCGCGCACGGCCGCGAATTCGGCGTCCGAGTGTCCGCGCTTCCTCGTTGCGCATCGAGCGCAACCACTCGCTGGCGCGCGACTTCCAGCGCGGACCCCACCCGCAGCCGCTCCGCTCGCGTGGCGCTTTCGCGCTCCACCAGCCCGCCCAGCCGCGCCGCGCGCGTCTCGACATCGGCCAGACGCGCCACCGAGGCGCGCAACACGCCATGCTGCCCGGCATCGTAACCCATGGGCAGCGACGCGAGCGCCAGACGTGTCTCCTCCAGTCGCGCCGACAACGCCGTGCGCTGCTCACGCAACGCGGCCAGCTCGGTGATCGCCGAGTGGATGCGAGTCAACCGGCGCTCACCGGCCGCCACTTCCAGCTGCGCCGCGCGGCGTTGTTCATCCAGCGCATCGATCGCCTCGGGGGCCTTGCTCAGCTGATCGACGCGCTGTCGATAGTAGTTACCGTCAATGCGCACCGTCTCGACCTGCTCCGACAGCAGGTCGAGCACCGTGCGGTAGGACGCGCCCAGTGGACGTCCACAGGTTGGGCACGGGCTTTCCTCGCCCAACCCTTCCAGGGTTTCGCGTTGCTGCACCAGCTCGCTGTACTGGGCGCGCAACGCCTCCAGCCGAGTCTCTGCTTCCTGCTTGTCGCGCACCCAGATGGTGCGTTCGTGCTCAAGCGTCTGTTCTGCTGTCAGCAACGTCGCGCGTGCCGCACTCAGTTGCTGGCTTGTTTCCACTTCCAGCGCCGGCGCCGACTCCAGCTTGCCGCCCCGTTCGTTGAGGCGTGCTTCTTCCTCCGCCGACCCTCTTAACCGCTCTAACAGCGCCTGTCGTCGCGCTTCGGCCGCGGCCAGTCCGTCCTGCACGGCCAACTGCGCGCGCAAATCAGCCATCGGCTGCATCTCGGCCACCAACGGCGCCAATTCACTCTGCGCCGTCGCAATCGCCGCCATGTCGCGATCCAACCGCTCGACATCTCGGGCCAACGCCAGCGCCTCGTTCTCGGCGACGCGCATTTCCCCCAGCATCTGTTGCGCGCGCTCACGTTCGGCCTGCGCACCGGCCCACTGCGGAGCGACCGCGGTCAGCCGTTCGGCGGTTGCCGCCCGCGCCACTTCCGATTCTGCCGCCCGCGTGCGCGCGACTGCCACACGCGCCTCCGCCTCCGCCAGCATGCGCCACACCGCGTCAGCATCGGGCATGCCCTGCTTGAGCCCATTCGTTTCGGCCAACAGCGCACGGCGACGTTCGCGCACCAACTCCTGTGCGCCGCTCAGGCGATCATACCCGAGTACGCGCGACAGAAAGCGGGCACGATCGGACGGGCCGAGTGTGGCCATGACATCCAGTTCTTTCTGACCCGTGAAATAGGTGTGAAAGAACTCCGACCGCGTCATGCCCAACCGGCGCTGCAGCAGTTCGGTGACGCCAGTGATCGTGCTCGCAATGGGCGAGTCGCCCCCATCCAGAAAACACTCGGCGGTGGTCAGTCCGCGCAGCACGCGATAGCGATGACCCGCCAGCGAGAAGTCCAGTTCCACGCGCACGGGCGCGCGCGAATCCGCTCGCGAATTCCGAATGCCGTCGCGCGTACCGCGGGCGGCCGAATTGCCGTACAACGCCCAGGCAATCGCTTCCAGGAGTGTCGACTTTCCCGATCCGTTTGGCCCGATAATCCCGGTAAGCCCGTCATCAAACGTGATGGTGGTGTCGACGTGTTGCCGGAAATTCTGCAGTCGCAGGGAGTGCAGGCGCATCAGTTGTCCGCGATGGGCAGCGCCGCAGTGGCCGCGTCTTCAGCCTGCTGCAGATAGCGAAGCCCAAGCGTCACCAGTGGTTCGCGCTCGATGCCGGGAGGCAGCACACGCTCCTGCAACCGCTCGGCGAGAATTTCGGGGAGCGTGGCGCGGCGTCCGGGCGCCCCTTCACCCGTGCGACGCCGGACCAGCGGTTCGGGGCGACGGGTATCGAGATGGAAATTCATGGCGCGCCTGCGGTATTCACGGAGCGACACATGATCGAGCTCGCGCACGACGTGACGCGGCACGTTGCGGATGCTGGCCCGTACCACGCGCTCATCGATGCCACCGGGCGCCGAGTCGACGCGTATGCGCAGCGCGGCATCCACTTCGGCGGCGCCCATCCCCGAGGCGTCGATGGGCTCAAGGTCCAGCAGCGGACGTGACGGCGTCACGGGGTGAAAGCGGTGCGCGCCGTTGACGAGGTTGTGCTCGATGAATCCCTTGCCGGGAACGCCCTGCTCGCGTTCCTCGCGCAATTCTCCCCACGGATTCGTACTGGTGTAGTCGATCGAGCCGCTGTAGTACGCGCGTGGCGCGACTTCGCGGTACACATGGTAGTGGCCGAGGGCGACGTAGCTCCAGGCGTCAGCGTGCAGCTCAGTCACGGGGATCTCGATCGCCGCACGATCCACCGGCGCGGCCGACGCCGGCAGCATGCCGGCGATTTCGCCGTGCATCACGAGGACACTGTGCTTGAATCCCTCGGGCGGTGTCAGCGGCGGACGATCGATTCCCGGCACGTCCGGCACGGCGAGGACAGCCAGGGCGCGCGAGGGAAACGTGAACAGTTCGGCCTTCGCGTCGGCCACATGGACGCCGATTTCGCGAAACAGCCGCAGGATGCACCCCGTTTCCGTGGTGCGCGGCGCGTCGTGATTGCCGGCCACCATGACGATGGGTGTTTCCGGCAAGGCGTCACGCAACGCCGAAAACGCGCGGAACGCGTGGAGAATGGCGGGATTGGAAGGCCGCACCGAGTGGAAGACATCGCCGCCCACCACAATGAGCTCTGGTGCCAGGGCGATAATCTGCGCCACGGCACGCTGCACGGTTCCCGCGACGTCCGCCTCGCGCTGATTGATCCCCGAGGGGGTCAGTCGCTGATACTGGCGGAACCCGAGATGGAGGTCGGAGAGGTGCACAAGGCGCATAGGGGGAATGGGGGCCCCGTCCCCGTCTTAAAGCACGTCCTGCCGCTGCACCGGCGCACTCACCCTGACCCGTTGCCGAATCCTCAGGTCCAGCATCACCGGCGCGGCGGCCGAGCCGGGGCCCGACGACACCTCTGACTGCACGTCCATCACCGTGCGCGCGTCGACAATCCAGGCCCGTTGCCGGTCGACCACCAACACGCCGTGCATGGTCCCCGCCGTGATCACGCGGGTGCCGGCCGGCAAGTCGCGCGACGTGCCATCGCGATGGAGAGAGCCTTCCATGGAAATCCATGCGTCGCGCCCGCCGCGCGTGAGCGAATCGAAGCGGAACCGCGCGCGCACGATACCGTCGGCACGGTAGCCGCTGACGGGGAGTGACGGCAGCACGATATCGCGTTCCCACCGATCACCGACACGAACCGTTTCCGCTGGCAGCATCCCCGGCATGGCGGCCAAAGTGGCACCCAGCTCCATCGCGCCCGGCGGCGGATCATTGACGCGCATCGCGCCATCGGGCGTCACGCGCACGCGCACCTGACGTCCGTCCATCGGCAGCGGCAGCAACTGCGGTTGTCGCGTGGCCGATGGCGTGCCAGCGCCCATGGCCATGGAGTCCGTGGTGGCCAATAGTGTGGTGACCGACAGGTCACTGGCTTCCACCAAGGAGTGTGCGTACAGCAACAAGCGCGTGATGCGCGTGCTGGCGCGCGCGCGGCGCGGTCCGTAGTCCGGCAACGGGGTGCGTGTTGGACGACTGGACACCTCGATGGTCTGCTCCATCTGCAACCACAGGGTGTCGCCAACCCGCGGGCGGACAATCAGCGACACACCGGCAGGCACGGATTCCGAGCGCCCCGCCGCAGTCTGGGCGTGCGCGTTGGAAAACGCCGACACCGCCAGCGTGCCGACGACCACGACCGCCCGCGTGCCGCGCGAACCCTTCACTGCCACGATGTACCTCGCTGCCCTCTATCCACCGTATTCATCCGGAGCGAATCCGCGCAATGTCCGTGGCTTCGGCGCGATGGCTTCCGCGTCGATGGCGCCGGGACGGGCGCGTCGCTGCAACTCGCGTGTAAATGTTGACTTGACGTCATCAGGACGCCGGCGCAGCACCGCGTTGCGCGCTGCCAGCACCTCGGGCTCTTCATACAGCAGAATCGCCTGCTGCACCCATCCCAGATCGATACCACGGTCGAGGCGCCGAAGATCCCGCGCCACGGCCGATGCCAACGACGGCTCGGGGGCCTGCGGAAAACGTTCCACGCCTTCCCGCCCCGTCATCACGGCCGGACGGGGAAAGCGCACAAACACCGGTTGGGCAAAGTGCGGATGTCGCACCATCAACTGACCCTTGTCGAGCGTGGCCAGACGCGCCTTCACAGCGGGAGAGAGGACCTGATACCCGGGAGTGGCCAATTCGTCCGCGTCCATTCGACCGTACATCGTGGTCCCCGCATTGCCCACCACCCGCCGGTGCACCTGCGAGCGGAATTGCTGTGCCCCAAACAGCACCAGACCCAGGTAGCGACCGCGTTCGGAGATGTCGAGCAGCATCTTCCGCACATAGGTGTCGGGCCCATCGCTCGGCGCGTACTTGTTGAGCTCGTCCACGAACACAATCACGTGGTCGACGCCCAGATCCCGTCGTTCCAGGTGCTCGCGCAGTTTCGAGACGACGCGCGCAAACACAAGGTCCTGCGCGTCTTCCTCGACGTTGGCAACATCGACCACGTACACGGCCCGATCATCAAAGGTCCCGAATGGCAGGTCGGACACGGCGCCATCATCGGTCACCAGTCCGGCGCAGCGCGTCGACAGGTTGGACAGGCGATTGCGCACTTTGCGGATCGTGGCCGCGTGATGCGTGCGCCACGTGTCGCCATTGGAATCCTCCACCTTGCGCAACACCTCCCGGAACCAGGCATCCAAATCGGCGAACGACTGCACGCGATGCGTGCGCGCAAAACCGGGCTCCTCGAAATCGCGACCGACGACCCGTTCCCGGATGAAGTCGATCAAGGCGTCCGCTTTCGCATCGACGTCGTCCTTGTTGAGCAACACCTCGGCGAATTGCAGCACTTCGCCAAGCCCCCAGGTGAGCGGATGCACGTCGTCGGCCAGCGACGGATGTGATCGCAGCGTGTTGAGCGCGAAGCCGCGCGCCGTATACGGGGCATAGTAGCGCACATCTTTGAACGGTTCGGCCGGCACCTGTAACAGGTCGTACAATTCGCGGTCGGCGTCGTCCAGTTTGCCGGGTTGATCGAGAAAGCAGAGATCGGGCCCCTTCACGTTGAAGCACACGGCCGCCACGCTGCCGCGCTGCGCGGGGAAATGCGCAAAGATGCTCTGCAGCAAAAACTCGATGGCGCTGGTCTTGGTGGCCAGACCGGAGACACCGCTGATGTTCAGATGCGCGGCTTCCGGACCCACCAGAAAGTCGGCATCCACGTAGATGGGCGAGAGCATGCCGCCGGCGCGATACACGCCGACGGGGATGGCCGTGCGCGACTCGGCACGCAGATAGCCATCCATGCGCAACGCCACGGCAACATCGGCATCCTCGGCAAGAAACACCTCACCCAGCGGAACCGGTTGCAGCGGCTCTTCGGGGATATGGCGCAGCACGTGCGCCGTATACAGGCGAATCTCCGTGCGCTCGGTGGCGGCCCGCAGACCGCCGGACGGCGATCCATCGTGGCCCAGCACATCGTGCAACGGCGACTGCAAATCGGAGTAGCTGAAGCCCTCCATCACCACGCCATACACGCGCGGCACATGCGCGCCCACGGTTACCGGGCTTTCCACGCGCACAATCGTCCCGATGCCAATAGGCGCGTCGACCGCCGTCCAGAAATGAAATTCGTGCGGCGTGTTCGGCTTGCGCTCCGTCGCCACCACGCGACCAATCACGTCGCCGCGCGGCGACTCCTGTCCATCGTCAACGGTCATGTTGGTCGGTCGCCTGCAAGAGAAGTCGTCATCAGCCAATCAGGGCCTTCAGGTACTGCTCGCACCCATACACGCCATACGTGAGAGTGTCCCAACGCGGATCGGGGAGTGCGATCGGCCCGCGCTCGGCGAGGATCCATCCGCTCACTTCGTCCGCACGCCGGGTGAGTATGCGTACGGCCGCCGGTTCCGGATGATCGCGTGCCACATCGGCCGCATGAAAGAGGGAAAGGGGCGGCGCGAGTTCCACCCGAACCAACCCGTGCAGCGGATCGCCGTCGTCCGAGGCGTGGACGCGCAGGTACCAACTGGCCACGCCGCGGCGACCGCGATGCTGGACCAGAAACAGTGGACTGCGTTCGCCAACGGCGAGACCGAGCGTTGCCCGCACGGCCGCCACGTCCCCGTACAGCGTGTTGTGCGACTTCACGACACCAAATGCCGGGGACGCGGCATCAACGGCGAGGTTGCCGGAGATCCCGCCATCAATCCACAGCCATCGCTGCTCGGTGCGGCACCATTCTGCCGCCAGCCGGCGCTCCAGTGTTTCTCGTTCCTGGGCCACGACGTCAAGCGCGCGCGCCCGAACGGCCAGCGGATGCAATGGCAGTTCGTCACGCCCGGATTCGGACACATCAATCGGATCGACGTTCGTTGCCAGCAGGGCGGCCCAGTGCGATTCGCCCAGATGCGTCCGCGAGGCCAGGACCAGATGACGCACGCGGGGCACGTCCCACGTGACCATGCGCCGGTCGATTCGCTGGCGAATGACCGCCGCGACGGTTGCGAAGAGGATAGGCGAGCCATCGAGATGCCCCAGAATCCGGCTCCGTTGGATGCCGTCCAGAAATGCGTCCACCCCAACAGCCGCCGCCACGTTGGCAACCCGCGCGCCGAATTCCTCCAGCATCGCGCAACTGGCCACTGCCGGTGGATCCCCGGCCATGGCAAATCGCTCCAGCGGCGCGGCGGAGCCCGCCGAGTCAATGGCCCGACTGCCCACCAACGGACGCAAGGCCCGCAACGCGGCACGAAGGCCGCCGTCAGGCCATATTCCGCCTGTGGCGCGGGCCTCCAGACTCGGACCAGAGTCGGCAAGGGAAATTCGACCCTGAACCGGAGAAGCGACTCGTTCGTCTTGCACGGAGCGGACGCTAGCGCCCCAGCCCCGCCGGGACAACGTGGGTATGCGGATCGGGCATCGTGCCTGACTTCCTCGTCTTCACGCTCCGGCCGACCATCGAAACTGTTGACGTGCCATCACGATTCATGATTCCGATCCGCCCGCGCGTCGCGACCAGGCAGTGCGGTGCCTGGCGGCTGCTCCTCATGACGCTGGTGCTGACCACCGGTTGCGATCGCCTCAAGAACGCAACCAGCGGGGGCGCATCGTCACTCAGTGCCGATCCGACATGGCTGGCAGACAGTGCGTTACTGGCCGGAAAGCCCCGTATCCTGTTCCGCACGTACGTGCATGAACAGGGTCGCGGCATCGCGCCAATCGCTACCATCGGGGCCATCGGATTTCGTCAGGTGATGATGGGCGGGCGAGGCTGGAAGGCCTTCGACGTCAACTACCTCCGGGACGGTAAGACGCTCACCGCCCTTCGCGATGGACGCGCCATCGGCGTGGCGAAAAGCAGCCGCGGTATGTGGGAGTCGAGCGGACAACTCGACAGCATTCCGCGCTGCAATCTGATTCCCACTGGTCTCACCGACGCCCCACCGTCCGTCACGTTGGCGTTGTCCGGTTCACCCCTGCCCGTCAAGCCAGTCACGCCGTTGTCCGACGGCGAATTACAGGATGCCCTCGCCAAGGTGCCGACGCTGATTGCGCCGTCGGCCGGGATCCCCATCAGTCTGCTCGCGCGCTACAAGCGCGAGGTGCACGTGATGTCCACCGGCGTCAGTTCGCGACCCTCGATCCTGCTGATCTTCAACGATCCGGAACAGGTTCCGGATACGTTGCAGCCCACCGCGCAACGACCCCGGCAGTTGGTCGTGGTGCTCGACAAGGGCGTGTACGGCTACCGACCCTCGTATCGTTATGCGACGCTGGGCAACGCACTTTCCACGCCCCGCCTCACGTTTCTCGACATCCTGGACGTCGACGGCGACGGTCACGCCGAAATATTTTTCGGTTCCAAGTACCGGCACATCGACCGGATGCTGGATGCGACACACGCCATGCGTTTCGAGAACGACGCATGGCGTGAGATCTTCAAGGAGTCGATGCGCTGTCCGTAAGCGCTCGCTCGGTCACTCGATCCCGATGTCCCACGCCTGTTCAAGATCGTTCCGACTGTAGGCACGAAACGCCGTGAGTGTCTGCGTGCGCACAATGCCCGGGACCTTGGCGAATTCCTCCGTCACCACGGTCGCAATGCGTTCCAGGTCCTCCACCCGCACTATCGCCACCAGATCCCAGGCACCGGACACCGAGTACACCTCGCTCACCCCGTCGATGCCAGCCAGCGCGGTGGCGCATTGCGGAATGCACTTGGGTTCGGCCTGGACGAGTACGATGGTGGTGATCATGGGGGAGTTGAGACGGGAGACGGGAGACGGGAGACGGGAGACTCCCGAGTGAACACTGCACTGTGAAAATGGTCCTCGGAAGACCGGACGGTCACCGCCGTTCAAGCGTCTCCCGTCTCCCGTCTCCTGTCTTCCGTCTCACCCCCCCACCGTCCGCGCAATGCGCGTGATCCCCTCCACCGCCAGCGCCTCGGTGGTCGCGTAGCTCATGCGAATCCAATCCGGCGTCAGGAACGCGCTGCCCGGCACAATGGCCACGTTTTCGCGCTCGAGCACGCGCTCGGCAAAGGTCGCCCCGGGGTCGGCGGCGCCCTCGAATCCCTCGACGTTCACGTACAGGTAGAACGCGCCCGCCGGATGCACATAGCGCACCTTCGGAAACGCTTTGAGCGCCTTCAGCACCGCGTCACGGCGGCGATGGAATTCCTGCACCATGTGCGAGACGGCGGCGTCCGCTTCATCCACACGCGAGAGCGCTGCCAGTGCGGCATGCTGCGAAACCGCGGCGGCATTGGACGTGGTGTGCGACTGGAACGCCGTCATCGCTTTCGTCACCGCCACCGGCGCAATCGACCAGCCGATGCGCCAGCCGGTCATCGCATACGCCTTCGCCACCCCGTTGATCACGATCAGATTGTCGCGCGTCGGGGCAATCGACAGCACCGATGCGGCGGGCCCGTCATACGCGATGCGCATGTAGATCTCGTCGGCAATCACCCACCAGCCCCGCTCGGCGGCCAGCGTCAGGATGGCCGATAGCTCCTCGCGCGAGTAGACGGCGCCCGTTGGATTGCTGGGCGAATTGAGCATCAGCCCCTTCGTCCGCGGCGTCGCCGATGCCGCCAACTGCTCCCGTGTCACCTTCAGCGCATTCGACGGGTCGCCAAACACCGGCACCGCCGTGGCACGCGCCAATTCGACCATCTCGTAGTAGCTCGTCCACGATGGCGTCGGCACCAAAACCTCGTCGCCCGGCCCAAAGCAGCAGACGCAGGCGTTGTACAGCGACTGCTTGGAGCCGTTCGAAACGACCACCTCGTTCGCGACCACGGCGGGCAATCCGTGCACGTACCGGTTGGCATCGTTCGCGATGGCCTCGCGCAGCGGAAGAATTCCCTCGGTGGCGGTGTAGCGGGTGGCCCCCTCCGCGAGGGCCTTGACGGCCGCCTCCCGAATGAAGGCCGGCGTGTCGAAGTCGGGTTCGCCGGCGCCGAGGTCGATAATCGACCGCCCCGCCGCCTTGAGCGCCCGCGCCTTGGCCGCCACGGCGAGCGTGGCCGACTCCTTCATTCGAGCGATGTTCGGGGACGGCTGGAAGACGAGAGACATGTCACGGGCGGCTGACGGTGGAGATCCCCCGCTGTTTCGACTACCTTGGAGGGACGGACGCTGGGCGTCCGCAAACTAAGCGCGCCCGCGAGTGGCGCGCCACGCGCCTGCCGTTTCAACCAAGGGCGCGTGATTCACTGGCCGTTGGGCGGCCAGGCTGACCGACAACTGACGGGGGTGGGACGTGGGCGAAGAAGAACGGGAAGGCGCGGCGCGCAGCCAGAATGTGGTGCTGCAGGGACCGGCCGATGCGCGGACCATGGCAGCCGCCATGCGTCCAGGGGTGGAACGCAGTCGCGACGTGGAGGGAAGCGCAGCACCGGCCTGCCTCGTTATCACACCCACCATCGAGCAGGCACTCACCGCCGCCGAACAAGCGCGCGTGCTGTTTGCCGACGACACCTCCCGAGTGGTCCCGGTCAGTCAGGTGGCCCGCGCACGGCGCGTGCTCGCCTCGGGGCCGGTGGCGCTGGTGACGGGCACCGCGTCCGATCTGCTCGCCCTGCGTCGCGAGTCGGCATTACGGGTCGACGCGCTGCGTGCCGCGATCATCATCGGGCTTGACGAGGTGCTTGCCGACGGAGAAGCCGAGGCCCTGCAAGCACTGCTCGGTGACATTCCGCCTGAAACGATGCGCGTCGCCACCATCGATAGCGAAACACCCGCCGTCGAAGCGTTCCTGGAAGCCCAGTTGCATCGCGCCCGGCGCATTGCACCACCGCCGGCCGGTGAAGCACCCTTGGCCGTGACGCCTTCGTATGTGTTGACCTCACGGGCCGGTCGGGCCGATGCGCTTCGCGCGGTGCTCGACGCCGTCGATCCGCCGTCGCTGGTCATCGTCGCCGCCAACGATCCTTCGGCCGACGACGCCCGCCGCGCGCTGGCCCGACTGGGACTCGTGGTGGACGGACTGCTGGTGCAAGTGGTCCGGCAGCCCACGTCACAGCACGTGAATCTGGTGGTGCTCTGGGATGCCCCGGCCTCCGCCGAGTCGCTGACCGAAGCGTTGGCAACCAAGCCGGTCGACGCCGTGGCGCTGCTGACGCCGGAGGAATTGCCGGCGTTTCGTCGCCTCACGCATGGATCGGCAGCCGCGTGGACGCCGCCGACACGCAAGTCGTCGGTCAGTTCGCGCGTCCAACGTCTGCGGGCTGCGGTGCGCAGCACCCTGCAGCATGGCGGTGGCGCGTCGGCCAGCGAACTGGCTCTGCTCACCCCATTGCTCGACACCTTCGACGCCGTGGAAATCGCCTCCGCCGCATTGCGTCTCTATGAATCGACGCTGCGCGACCTGGCGGCGCTGAAAGCGGAAGCCACGCAGCTTGCCGCGCGTCCAGCGGTCAGCGATGCGCGTGGCGATGCCCGGGGCGCGCGCGGCCTGTCCGTCATGCAGGGTGGTTCCACCGGCAGCAAGCAGCGCGTGTTCCTCGCGGTTGGCAAGCGCGACCAGGTGCGCGTTGGCGACATTGTCGGCGCGGTGGCCAACGAGGCGGGAATCGATGGGACGCGGATTGGCTCCGTGGAGATGTTCGAGTCGCATACCACGGTGGAACTGTCGGCTGAGGACGCGGCGCGCGCAGTGGCGGCGCTGGCCGATGTCTCATTGAAGGGCCGTCGCCTCAGTGCGAGAATCGACGAGCGCAGCAGCACCGAGCGCGGTGGTGAACGCGCCGAACGGCGTCCACCGCGGACGTTCGGCCCGCCGCGCACCGACCGGAACGAACGGCCCGAGCGTGGGGCACCGCGCGGTGGCCCCCGCCCCGACTCCCGCGGTCCCCGCAGTGAAGGTCGCAGTGATTCGCGTGGTGATTCGCGTGGCGATTCGCGTGGCGGTGGATCGCGCGGCGGCGCATCCGGGGCCAATTTCGGGACGTCCGGTGCGCGACGTGAATTTGGCGATCGTCCGGCGCGCGAGCGCACCGAGGGGACCAGCGAATGGTCGCAGCGCGGCGAACGCATGAAGCACGCCAAGCGGCCACCGACCGAAAGCGCCGAGTAACGCGACGAGGTTGATGCGATGAATGACGGATTTCAGGTGGCCGGTGGATGGATCGAAGTGGTGGCGGGCGTGATGTTCAGCGGCAAGTCGGAGGAGTTGATGCGCCGCGTGCGTCGCGCCACCATCGCCAGAAAACGGGTGCAGGTGTTCAAGTCGCACCTCGACGATCGCTACGCCGGCTTGCTGGCCATCTCCAGTCATGATCGTCGGACCGTCGAAGCGGTGCCGGTGGATTCGTCGGCGCAGATCATGCTGCGCCTCGATCCGATGGCGCAGGTCATTGCGATCGACGAGGCGCAGTTCCTTGATGCGGGCATCGTGCAGGTCGCGTCCGTGCTGGCCGATCGCGGTCGGCGCGTCATCCTCGCCGGCACGGATACCGATTTCCGGGGCGAACCGTTCGGGGCCATGCCGCAGCTGATGGCGGTGGCGGAAGTGGTCGACAAGCTGCACGCGATCTGCGTGATGTGCGGCTCGCCGGCCAGTCGCAATCAGCGACTGATCGAGGGCAAGCCGGCGTCGTACGATTCTCCGACCATCATGGTCGGTGCGGCGGACAGCTACGAAGCGCGGTGTCGGGCGTGTCACATCGTCCCCCGAAAGGATGAGGGGCAGCAGCAGCTGCTATGACAGGGCCAGCGCTCGCTTCAAGGCAAGCGCGATACCGTTGGCGTCAAATGGCTTGCCGAGGAAGGTCACCTGCCGCGCATCCAGCTCGCGTCGGGCAAACTCGTCCATCGAGAATCCGCTGATGGCCACGATCGGCAGCTGTGGGTAACGCTGCTGCACGGCCGCAATCAGTTCCATGCCGCCCATCCCCGGCATCGTCAAGTCGGTGACCAGGATCGAAAGGGCGTCGGCACTCGACTCGAGCAGCGCCAGGGCGTCGGAACCGGACGCCGCAGCCAGCACGCGGTGCCCCTGACGGTCGAGCATACGACGCGCGGATTCACGCAGCATCGCATCGTCATCGACCAGCAGAATGCTCAACGCGCCCTGCACCTCCGTACCGCGTGACGGCGTGGCGATCACCTCGGGTGCCGCGGCGAGCGGGAAACACAGTCGCATCGTGGTCCCCCGTCCAGGCATCGATTCGCACTCAATGAAGCCGTGACACTGCGTGACCATGCCATGCACGGACGCGAGTCCCATGCCCGCATTCGTACCGAAGGGTTGGGTCGAGAAGAAAGGCTCAAACAAACGGTTGCGCACGTCTTCGCTCATGCCGATGCCGGTGTCCGCCACTTCGAGCACCGCAAACGGTTGAGGCGACGGATGGTCAGCACCGGTCGGCGGTCGATCGATCCGGCGCACGGTCGTGGTCAGGGTGAGCGTTCCGCCATCGGGCATCGCGGCGCGCGCATTGTCGACGAGGGTGCGCACGGCATCCAGCGCCTGCTGACGATCAATGCGAACCAGCACAGGTTCGTCCCGCAACGACAGGCTGACACGAATGGTCGACGGCAACTCGTCGCGAATCGTGGCAAACCGGTTCTGAATCAGGGCGCTCAGATCGACCTCCTCCGTGCGGAGCCATTGCCGACGGCCAACCGCCAGCAGTTGGTTGGTCAGCGCCTCGGCGCGCGCCGTCGCGCCTTCAATGGCGCGCACGTCCACCAGGGACGGCGAGGCCTCGTCCAGCGATTCGTGCAGGAACCCCGTCGCGCCGCGAATGACCGTCAGAATATTGTTGAGGTCGTGGGCAATGCCGCCCGCCAGCTGTCCGATGGCTTCGAGCTTCTGCGCCTGCCGTAGCCGTTCCTCGGTCTGCCGCTGCGCGGTGACGTCGGAGAAGACCGCCACCGCGGCGTAGGGCAGTTGCTCGCCAGTACGAATGAGCGGATCGGCGGTCACCTGCAACCAGACATGGGCCGCGTCGCCACGACGAATCTCCATCAAAGTCCGCGGTTGCCGACGGCCCGATCGCAACGCGCGCATCGCGGGATGATCGGTGGGCAACCACACGGTTCCGTCCTCGTGCACGGCCTGCCAATCGTGCGCCACCGGCTGCAAGCCCACCAATTGCGCGCCGGTCAGCCCGAGAATGCGTTCCGCTTCCGGGTTGAACACGCGAATCGCGCCGGAGGCATCGTGCACCACGACGCCTTCGCTCATGTCGTTGATCACGGCGCGGAATCGGGCTTCCGACTCGCGCAGCTGTACTTCAGCCTGAATGCGGTCGGTGATGTCGTGCACGATCAGGTGACGCGCGTGGCGGCCGTCTATGACCACCGGACTCGCGGCGATCTCAACATCACGTCGCTCGCCGGTGGCAATGCGATGTCGGCAGATCGCCGGACGCTCCGAACGGCCGCGCGCATCGGAACCGTCGACGATCCAGTCCTCCAGTGATGTGCCATTGAAATCCATGATGCGCATGGTGCGCATGCTCTCGCGCGGCCAGCCATAGAACGCCTCCGCCGCCGGATTGACGTCAATCAACGACCCCGAATCAACGTCGACGATCATTTGGATCGCTGCGCTGGCCTCGAAGAGCTGCCGATGGCGCGCCTCGCTCGCCTCCAACGCCTCATGCTCGCGCTGCTGGGTCGTCACGTCGCGTGATGAGATGGCCACACCATCGCCCAGCGGAACGATCTGACGCTGCACCCAACGTCCCGGCATCTCCGGAACCGGGGCCGCTTGCGACATCGCGAACGGGACGCGCGAATGCACCACCTCGACGCACTGCTCCCACAGGCGGGTCGTCTTGCTGAGCGGAAATGCCTCCAGCAAGGGGCGCCCGACCAGCGCCGACACCGGCAATCCCACCAGTGCCGCCGCCCGGATGCTGGCGTCGACCACCAGAAAGTCGACCAGTTCACCCGCGCCATCACGCACCGCGTTGGCGATGACAAAGGCGTCCGATCCCGCGTCCAACGCCGCGCGAAACCTCGCCTCGGACTCACGCAGGGCGGCGAGCGTCTGGGTGTGGTCGGTCATGTCCGTGCCGACGACGTCGGCCGATTCTTTTCGATGGTGGGGATCCGGATCTATCACAAGGCTGGCACGAAGTGACACAGTGGTGGACATCGTCGTCCGCTGAATACTATCGGCTCCCTCGAACTGTGTCAGTGCAGTCACGGCGGGCAGCCCCAGCGGGTTGGCCGGGACTGTGACGCTTTCCCGGGACCCGGCGTCTACTGGCTGATGCTGGCTAAATGCTTCCCCCTATCTGAGCGGATCGTCGCATGGGTGTAATCGCGACGCTCCTCGCCCATGAGCCCCGGCTCGCGCGCCTTCGCAGTGCGGCGCGTGACCGGTATCGCTTCGTGCCGTGCGAGGACTGGACTTCGTTGACCCGTGCGTGCGAGCGCGGGCCAATCAACGTGGTGGTCTTCGACCTGTACGTTGACGGACGCGCCGATTTCGAGCGCGTGCGTCAGCTGCGGGTGCGCGTGCCGCGCGCGGCGCTCGTCGCCTACGTCGACGTCACACGGGAACGGGCGAAGGACATGTTTGATGCCGGCCGATGTGGCATCGATGTGCTGGTGGTGGCCGAAGAGACGGACACCCCTGCCGCGCTCGCCGCGCTGCTCGATCAGGCGGAAGCACGCAGCGTGTCCAGTCTGCTCAAGCCGCATCTCGCCGGCCTGCGCAGTGTCGTGCGTGACGCCGTGATGCTATCGGTGACCCGTGCCCACGAACGCCTCACGCCGGACAGCCTGGCCCGGCTCATCGCCGTCTCCCGTCGTCTGTTGTCCAAGCGACTCGAAGGCGCGCAGCTTCCGCCCCCGCATCAGATGCTCACCTGGGGCCGGCTGATCGTCGCCGCCAGCATGCTCGAGGACGGATCGCGGAGTGCCGACGGTGTGGCCAGCGCACTCGACTTTCCGTCGGGCAGCGCGTTCCGAAACACCTGCCAGCGCTACCTGGGCTGCACGCCGCATCAGATTCGACTGCGCGGCGGCGCCGGCTGGGTCATTCAGGAATTGCTCGTCAACCGCGAAAAGCGGCGCGAGATCGGCGCGCACGAAGACGACCTGTCGGAGAGCGCCGCCGCGTAGCGGGCAGTTGCTGTTCGAAGGTCGTCGGGGTTGTTTCCCAAAATGCCCGCGCCCCTGCACATCGGCCTGACCGGCAACATCGCCAGCGGCAAGAGCACCGTGGCGCGCCAACTGGCGGCCTGTGGCGCCACCATCATCGACGCGGATATCCTGGCGCGGGAAGCCGTGGCCGTCGGCACCCCGGGATTCAAGGCCGTGGTGGCGCACTTCGGCCCCGACGTCCTCACGGCCACCGGATCGCTCAATCGCGCCGCGCTGCGCACCAGAGTCTTTGGCGACGCGACCGCGCGGAACACCCTGAATGCCATCGTGCACCCGGCCGTGCAACAGCTACGCGACGCCCGCCTGCGCTCGGCCGCCGACCGCGGCGACCCCGTGGTGATTTCGGACATTCCACTGTTGTTCGAGGTGGGACTCGAACGTGGTTTCGATGGCATCGTGCTGGTGGATGCTCCGGCTGACATGCGCCGGGATCGGCTGGTGCGGGACCGTGGGCTGACAGCGGACGAGGCGCAAGCCATGATCGCGGCCCAATGGCCGAGCGACCGGAAACGCGCCAAGGCGACCTGGGTCATCGACAACGACGGTACACCAGAGCAACTTCAAGCACGTGTGGCCGAAGTTTGGCGCATCATTCTCGAATTGGCCGACCGGCGGCGCACGACGACGCCGGCTTCCTGACGTCCCGATTTCTCTTCGGAGTACACCGTGTCGAATATCCCAGGCGATCTGCGCTACACGAAGGAACATGAGTATGTCCGTTCAACCGACGACGCTGGCGTCGTGGCGATCGGCATCACCGATTTTGCGCAGGGCGAACTGGGCGACATCGTCTATGTGGAACTGCCCAAGGTCGGCACCGCCTATGGCTCACACGATGTCTTCGGCACGGTCGAAGCCGTGAAGGCGGTGTCCGAACTGTACATGCCGGTGGCTGGCGAAGTCGTGGAAGTGAACGGACGACTGGACGGCGAGCCGGCCCTGATCAACACCGATCCGTATGGCGATGGGTGGATGATCAAGGTGCGCGTGAGCGCCGGCGGAGACGCGGGGCTGATGACGGCGGCGGAGTACACGACGCAACTGGGCGAGTAGCCGACTGCCGCAACGCGAAGGCCTCGGACCCGCCAACGGGTCCGAGGCCTTCGCGTACCGGGCCACTACGCGGTCAATGCGCGGCCGCGTATTCCTCGATGGGCGGACACGCGCACACCAGGTTGCGATCCCCGAACGCACTCTCAATCCGGGCGACCGTTGGCCAGAACTTTCGCTCCCGCGTCCAGGCGGTCGGATACGCCGCCTGCTCCCGCGAGTACGGCCGGTCCCACGCATCGCTGGTCACATGCGCCGCAGTGTGCGGCGCGCGCTTGAGCACGTTGTTCTCCCGATCCGCCTCGCCGCGCTCGATCGCCGCGATCTCGTGGCGGATGCCGATCATCGCTTCAATGAACCGATCCAGCTCGGCCTTGGATTCGCTTTCAGTCGGCTCGACCATCATGGTGCCCGCGACCGGGAAGGACATGGTCGGCGCATGGAAGCCGTAGTCCATCAGTCGCTTTGCCATGTCTTCCACTTCGACGCCGGCGGCGCCCTTGACGGTGCGCGTATCGAGAATGCACTCGTGTGCCACCAGCCCGTTCTGGCCGCGATACAGCACCGGATAGTGCGCCTTGAGCTTCTTCGCGATGTAGTTGGCGTTGAGAATGGCCAGCTTCGTCGCGTGGGCCAATCCGTCGCCACCCATCAAGCGGATGTACACGAACGAGATCGGCAGAATGCTGGCGCTGCCCCACGGCGCCGCGGACACCGGTCCAATGGGTGAACTGCCTCCGGTCGAAATCACCGGGTGCGTGGGGAGGAACGGCACCAGTTGCGGCGCGACGCCGATCGGACCCATGCCCGGACCGCCCCCGCCGTGGGGAATGCAGAACGTCTTGTGCAGGTTGAGATGGCACACATCCGCACCCAGATCGCCCGGGCGCGAAATGCCCACCATCGCATTCATATTGGCGCCATCCATGTACACCTGGCCGCCATGCTGATGCACGATGGCCGTGATCTCCTTGATGCGCGCTTCAAACACGCCATGCGTGGACGGATACGTGACCATCAGCGCGCCCAGATTGGCGGCGTGCTGCTCGGCCTTGGCCTGCAGATCGCCGACATCGATGTTGCCGTCGGCATCCGTCTTCACCACCACCACGGAGAATCCGGCCATCACCGCGCTGGCCGGGTTGGTGCCGTGCGCCGACTGCGGGATGAGGCACACGGTCCGATGCTGGTCACCACGCGCGTGATGATACGCCCGAATGACCAGCAGACCCGCATACTCGCCCTGCGATCCGGCGTTGGGCTGCAACGACACACCCGCGAATCCCGTCACCTCGGCCAGGTCCTGCTCCAGTTCGCGGAACATCGCCGCATACCCTTCCGTCTGCGACGCAGGCGCGAACGGATGCAACTGGCCGAACTCCGGCCAGGTCACCGGAATCATCTCGGCGGTCGCGTTCAACTTCATGGTGCATGAACCCAGCGGAATCATGCCGTGCACCAGCGAGAAGTCCTTGGCCTGCAACGCGTAGAGATATCGCAGCATCTCCGTCTCACTCCGGTAGCGATGGAAGACCGGATGCGTGAGGTATGACGAGACCCGGCGGAAGCGTTCGTCAAATCGCGGATCGGTATCGCTCGCCACATCGTTGAACGCAAAATCCGGGACGTCACCGCCGTTGAACACCGTCCACAAATCCACGATATCGGCCGGCGTCGTGGTCTCGTCGAGCGCCACCGTCAGCGCGCCGGGAGCCAGCACGCGCAGGTTCATGTGATGGGCCTCGGCGGCGGTCAGGATGTCTTCCTGCCCGTGCGCTCCCACCTCGACGCGAATCGTGTCGAAGTAGTTCTCGTGCGTGATCGAGAACCCCAGCTTCTCGAGTCCGGACGCCAGGGCAACCGCGAGGCCGTGCGTACGCAGCGCGATGCGCGCCAGTCCTTCCGGTCCATGATACACGGCGTACATGCCCGCCATGACGGCCAACAACACCTGCGCGGTGCAGACGTTGCTGGTGGCCTTCTCGCGACGGATGTGTTGCTCACGCGTTTGCAGCGCCATGCGCAGCGCCGGATTGCCGTCGGCATCGCGCGAAACGCCGATGATGCGACCCGGCAACAGCCGCTTGAATTCATCCCGTGTGGCAAAGAACGCCGCGTGCGGTCCGCCAAATCCCATGGGCACGCCGAATCGCTGCGCACTACCCACCGCAATATCCGCCCCCCACTCACCGGGCGGCGACAACAGGCAAAGCGAGAGCAGATCGGTCGCCGCGATCACCATGGCGCCCTCGGCGTGTGCCTGCTCGCACAGTCCGCGATAGTCCACGATCGCGCCATCCGTCCCCGGATACTGCAACAGCACGCCGAACACCGTCTCATCGACGGTCAGCGTCGCAGCGTCGGCGACCACCACATGCACGCCGCGCGCTTCGGCGCGGGCGCGAACCACCTCGATGGTCTGCGGATGGCAGTCGGACGCGACCACAAACGTATTCCGTGCACCGTTGCCTTTTGAGGCCATCGCCAGCGCCATTGCTTCGGCCGCCGCCGTACCCTCGTCCAGCAGGGAGGCGTTGGCAATCTCCAGGCCCGTGAGATCGATGACCATCGTCTGGTAGTTGAGCAGCGCTTCCAGTCGTCCCTGGGCGATCTCGGCCTGATAGGGCGTATACGCCGTGTACCACGCCGGATTCTCCATCACATTGCGCAGGATCACGCCGGGGGTATGCGTCCCGTAGTACCCCATGCCCAGGTGCGAGCGATATACCTTGTTGCGTGACGCCATGCGCTTGAGCGCCGCCAGCACCTCGGGCTCGCTTCGCGCCGGACCGGTCGCCAACGTGCCACGAAACCGGATCGACTCCGGAACCACGGCGTCGATGAAGGCATCCAGTGAATCGTAGCCGAGTGACGCCAACATCTCCCGCTGCTCGGGATTATTGGGACCGATGTGGCGCGGGATGAATGAATCAGCCGCAAAGGACGACGACGATGCAGTACGCGTTGCCATGACCTTCCTCGAGAAACGAGCCGAAGCTCGGGGGCGCCGGAATCTGGAGATGAACACGGTAAACTTATCGCCATGGGCAACGAATCGTTGAACCGCGCGCCGTGGGGTACCGACCTGCCGGCCGAGTGGCGAACCGTCCGCAGCATGCCGGCGGGCGGTGCGCACAATATGGCGGTCGATACCGCCTTGCTGGCGTCGGCGCGAGACCGCGCATTCGCCGTGTGGCGTACGTATTCGTGGGAGCGTCCCACCATTTCGTTTGGACGCCATGAGGCCGTGCGTGATCGATTCGACCCGGATACACTGTCGGCGGCCGGACTGGATGCCGTGCGTCGGCCCACCGGAGGCCGCGCCCTGCTGCACGCCTCGGAGGTCACCTACAGCGTGACGCTGCCCCTGGCTGACCACGTGGCATGGACGACCGCGTACGCGGCGATCAACATCGTGCTGCTGCGTGCCCTCCGCCAACTCGGTGTTTCCGTCGAGTTGGCGTCGCGACCTGATGCGCCGCTGTTGCGTCCCGAGGGCCCGGTGTGCTTCGACCAGCCGGCACCAGGCGAATTGGTGGTGAACGGTGCGAAGCTGGTGGGAAGCGCCGTGTGGCGGGAACGTGGCGCATATCTGCAGCACGGCAGCATTCTGCTCACCGACTGCCAGTCCCTCCTGCAGTCGGCCATGCGCTCCCCGCAACCCGCGACCGCTCCGGCCGCATCCCTTGGTGCGTGCCTGTCAGACACGCCCACATGGGAACGCGTCACTGACGCACTCGAGGACGCGTTGCGCGAATGCCTGTCGACCCGTCACGGGGGTGGTGTCACATCGGCGTCCGTCTTGCTCAATGAAGCCGACGTGGCCCGTCACGAAGTGCGCTATCGTGACCCGACATGGCTCTGGCGCCGATAGCCGCCGTTCCGCATCCTACCGCACAGCGATTCTTCCCCCATCAGAACCCTCTCGCGATGCCCATCGTTCTCCGGCCCTCTCGTCAGCCACGAATCGCCACTCCGGTTGTTTCGCGTCGGCGTGCCCGGTCACTGCTGGCCGCCGCTGCGGGGCTGCTGACGGCGTGCTCGGGAGGTGACCCCGTCGTGACCGGCGAGACCGGTGGGACGATGGTGATTGTTCAGGCCGCCGAGCCGCAGACGCTGTTCCCACCGCGCGCAAACGGCACGCAGGAGATGGCCGTCGTCGCGTCCGTATTCGATCGCCTCGCGGAAATTGGCCCGGAGCTTGGCACCGTCGGCGACGTCGGGTTCGTTCCAAGACTGGCCAGCAGCTGGCATTGGGCACCCGATTCGCTCTCGATCGACTTCTCCCTCGATCCGCGAGCGCGCTGGCACGATGGCGCGCCAGTCCGCGCAGAAGACGTGAAATACACATTCCATGCATACACGTCCGACGCGGTCCTCAGCGAAGCCCGTTCATTGCTTGGCAACATCGACTCCGTATCCGTGCGGGACTCACTGACCGCGGTGGTATGGTTCAAGCGTCGCACGCCGCAACAGTTCATGGATGCGACATACAGCATGTTCATCCTTCCGTCACACCTGTTGGCGTCACTGCCCGATTCCGCGTTGCTCAACGCGCCCTTCGGTCGCCAGCCCGTGGGGACCGGCCGCTTCCGTTTCGCAAAGTGGGACGCGGGCACCCGGCTGGAGATTGTCGCCGACACGGCAAACCTGCGGGGCCGAGCGAAGCTTGACCGTGTCATCTGGACGTTCGTGTCGGACATGGGCGCTGCCACCGTGAAACTGCTGGCCGGCGAAGCCGATTTCCTGGAGAAAATCAAACCCGAGAATATTCCACAGGTTGCCAGCTCGCCCTCGCTCCGACTCGAAGACAACCGGCCGCTGGGATACGGGTTTCTCGGATTCAACCTGCAAGCGCGGCGGTCGGTGGCCAACGGTGCTCCGTTACCCCATCCGGTCTTCGGTGATCTGCGTGTACGCCGCGCACTGGCGATGGCGCTTGACCGATCCCGCATGATCCGGTCTGCACTTGACTCGCTCGGCATGGTGGGCTTGGCGCCGGCACCGCGTGTTCTGATTCCGGATACCTCGGCGCTGCGGGCGATTCCCTACGATATGGCTGCCGCGCGAGGGATGCTCGATAGTGCCGGATGGATGGACACCAACGGCGACGGGGTGCGCGAGCATGAGGGCCAGGCACTCGCCTTCGAGCTGCTTGTTCCGTCGTCCAGTCCAACACGCATGAAGCTCTCGGAACTCATACAAGCGGCGCTCAAGGAAGTCGGGGCGAAGGTGACGCTGCAACCACTCGACGGACCAACCGCACTTGGACCACGCCTTGAGGCGCGCGACTTCGACGCGTGGATGGGTGGATGGGCCCCGAATCCGGGCCTCCAGGGCATGCGTCAGACGTGGGCGTCACGAGGCGACGGGAACTATCAGAGTTACGTCAGTCCCGCGTTCGACGCGCTGATGGACAGTGCGCTCACGACCTTCGATGCCTCGCGCAGCCGTGGCTATTGGACCCGCGCCTTTCAGCAGGCCATCGACGATGTGCCGTCGGTGTGGTTGTACGAGGAACGCACATTCGTCGTGTTGCACCGGCGCATTCGCATTGCGCCGCTCCGCGCTGACGCCTGGTACGCCAACCTCGCCGACTGGTCGGTCGATCCCGCGCAACGCATCGATCGCGACCGGATCGGTGTCGGGACCGCGCGCTGAACTCCGCCGCCACGAGTGACGCGCGCGGCACACTGGCGCGACTGACTGGTCGCGCCCTCCAAAGCGTGCTGGTCGTGGTCGTCGCGGCCAGCGCCGCATTCGGGTTGCTGCATCTCGCGCCCGGCGATCCCGTCTCCGGCATCGCCGACATGAGCAACGTCTCGGCGGAGTTGCGGGCACAGTGGCGGGCACAAGGCGGCTATGACCAGCCCATCGCCGTGCAGTACGCTCGATGGATGGCCGACGTCGCGCGCGGACGTCTCGGCCGCTCCACTTCACAACAACGACCCGTCATCGACGTGATTGGCGATCGCCTACCCAATACACTGCTGCTGATGAGCCTCGCATTGGCCGCGAGTGTGTTGCTGGGTACGGCGCTCGGCGCATGGCAGGGCGCACGCGCTGGCTCCCGTCGCGACCGGGCGCTGACCTTTGCGTCCCTGCTGCTGTATTCCATTCCCGAGTTCTGGCTCGCGCTGGCGCTGCTGTACGTGTTTGCCTTCCGTGCCCACGTGCTGCCAGCCACCGGCATGATCGATGCCGCCATGTACGACAGCATGACACCATGGCAGCAGATGGTCGATCGCGCTCGTCACCTCGTACTGCCCTGGCTGTCGCTCACCCTGATCGGGACCGCCATCTTCGCGCGGTATCAACGCAGCACCATGCGCGATGTGCTTCGCGAGTCGTTCGTGCGCACCGCGCGCGCGAAAGGTCTCTCGGAATCGGCCGTGCGACGTCAGGCGAGGCGGGCCGCGATACTTCCCGTAGTCACCTTGTCTGGCCTGTTCTTCCCTGCGCTGCTCACCGGCGCGGTGTTTGTCGAACGAGTGTACGGATGGCCCGGCATGGGATCGGCTCTGCTGAAAGCGGTTGGCGACCGCGACTATGCGTTGGTCAGCGCCTGCGTGATCGTGGGCAGTGCCATGACCGCTCTGGGGAGCCTGCTGGCAGACGTCGTTCGCGTGATCCTCGATCCACGGTTGCGTGGCTCGTGATGCACGCCGACAACGCACCCGCGACCGTCAGTCGTGCGGTACCATGGCGGCTGCCATTGGCGTTCGTGTTGATGTTGGTCGCCATCGCGGTGTGCGCGCCGCTCATTGCGCCATTGCCGCCGGGAATTCCAGCCAATTACGATGCGCTCAAGTACTGGCCGCCATCCGGCGCGCATCCGTTCGGCACCGATGGCTTCGGACGTGATGTCTTGAGTCGCGTCATCCACGGCTCGCGTATCTCGTTGACCTTGGCCTTTGCGGCGGTATCGCTGGCGTTGGTCCTTGGTACCTGCTACGGCGCCGTGGCCGGACTGCTTGGCGGTGCGGTCGACCGATGGCTCATGCGCCTGCTCGATGTCGCCTTGTCCATTCCGCGGCTTTTGATGCTGTTGGCCGTGACCGCCTTCTGGGGCGCACTGCCCCTCCCGGCGCTGATCGTACTGTTGGGCACCACAGGCTGGTTCGACGTGGCCCGACTCGTCCGAGGCGAGGTGCAGGCGCTCGTTCAGCGGGACTTCATCCTGGCGGCGCACGCCAGCGGCGTACCACGCCTTCGCGTCCTTGGCCGGCACGTGCTGCCCCATCTTGTCCCCCTCCTCGTGGTCAGTGCCACGCTCAATGTCGCCAGCACCATCGCACTTGAGGCGGGACTGAGTTATCTCGGACTTGGCGTCCCGCCCGGCACCCCGAGCTGGGGCAACATCATCAACGAGGGCGCGGGCGTGATCGGCTCACAATGGTGGCTCACCCTGTTCCCGGGCCTGGCCATCGTCACCGCCGTTCTCGCCTGCCACGCGCTCGGCGACGCCTTGCGCGATCTCTTCGCCATGGATCAGGTTCCCGCGTGACCGATCCCGTAACCCTTCGCCCATCCGACACCGACCACCCCGGGAACCCGCCCAGCGGCAACGCGCTACTGAGCGTGCAGTCGCTGCGGGTCACCTTCCCCGGCGAGGACGGTCCGGCGCGAGCCGTCGATGGCGTCTCGTTCACGATTGCCGCCGGCGAGACGGTGTGTGTGGTCGGTGAATCCGGCTGCGGCAAATCGCTCACCGCGCTCTCGCTGCTCCGACTGGTCCCGCAACCCGGGCGCATTGAACCAGGCAGCGCGATCCGCTTTGACGGCGACGATGTCCTGACGCTCAGTGACGAGAAGCTGCGGGCCATTCGCGGTCGTCGGATGAGCATGATCTTTCAGGAGCCGATGACGGCGCTCAATCCCGTGCTCACCGTGGGCGATCAGATTGCCGAAGTGGTGCGGGTACACACCACGGCGTCTCGACGCGAGGCCTGGGACCGCGCGGTCGCGATGCTGCGCGAGGTCGGCATCGCCGACCCGGCCGAACGCGCCAAACAATATCCGCACGAACTCTCGGGCGGCATGCGGCAACGCGTGATGATCGCCATGGCCCTGGTCCTTGAGCCGCGTCTCGTCATTGCGGATGAACCCACCACCGCACTCGATGTCACCATTCAGGCGCAGATCCTCGATCTGTTGCGGGCACAGCGCGATCGCACGGGACTGGCCTTGCTGCTCATCACGCACGACCTTGGCATTGTGGCGGAGATGGCATCGCGCGTGCTGGTGATGTATGCCGGACAAGTAGTGGAGGAAGCACCGGTCGAGGCAATTTTCTCGAACGCCACGCATCCATATACCGAAGGGTTGCTCGCGGCCGTGCCGCGACTCGATCAGATCGGCGGCCGGCTGCGCACCATTCCCGGCACCGTGCCGGCACCGACGGCCTGGCCCACTGGTTGCCGCTTTCGGGAACGGTGCGCACACGCCTTCGACCGTTGCGCCACCGAATCGCCGGCACTCGTGCAGGTTGGCGCCGCGCACCGCGCGCGCTGTCATCTCGTACAGGAACCGGCACGTCGACGTGTGGAGCAACTGACGTGACCACCCCCTTGCTCCGCGTTCGCGGGCTGACCAAGCACTTCCCCATTCGCGGCGGCCTGCTGCAACGCACCACGGGCGCGGTGAAAGCGGTTGACGGGGTGTCATTCGATATCGCTCCCGGCGAAACACTGGCCCTGGTCGGCGAATCCGGTTGCGGCAAGACCACCACCGGTCGCGCGGTCCTCCGCCTGATCGAACCGTCGGCCGGCGAGATTCTCTTCGATGGCATCGATGTCCGGGCGCTGCGCGGCGAGGCGCTGCGCCGCCTGCGTCGACGCATGCAGATCGTGTTCCAGGATCCGTACGGCTCCCTCAATCCGCGCATGACCGTCGGCGCCGCGATCAAGGAAGGACTGATCGTGCACGACCTGGCGCACGGAGCGGACGCTGATCGACGCGTCGCGACCTTGCTCGATGAAGTCGGATTGCGTCCGGAATTTGCCGCGCGTTATCCGCACGAATTCTCCGGTGGCCAGCGTCAACGCATCGGGATCGCGCGTGCGCTGGCCGTGGAACCGTCATTCATTGTCTGCGACGAACCGGTCTCGGCGCTGGATGTGAGTGTGCAGGCGCAGGTCGTCAACCTGCTGCGCGATCTGCAGAAAGAACGCGGCCTCGCCTACCTGTTCATCGCGCACGATCTCGCGGTCGTCGCACACATGGCCGATCGGGTGGCGGTGATGTACCTCGGCCACATCGTCGAACTGGCGCCGCGCGCAACGTTGTTTGCGACGCCGCGCATGCCCTACACCAAGGCGTTACTCTCGGCCGTCCCGGTGCCTGACCCCGCGGCCTCGCGCCAGCGGCAGCTCCTGCCCGGAGAGCCGCCGTCACCGGCGCATCCGCCCGGTGGCTGCGTGTTTCATCCGCGGTGCCCGCATCCTGCCAAGGACGCCTCCTGCACACACATGGTACCGCCGCTTCAGGAAGTGGCGCCCGGTCATTTCGTTGCCTGTCTCAAAGAGTCGCCTTCCCACCCCTTGCCCACCGCCTCGTGACACCCACACAGAATCCCGCCGTCGGCGAGGATAGCGCCTTCTTCGGCCATCCCCGCGGGCTCGGCCTGTTGTTCCTGACCGAGATGTGGGAACGATTCTCGTACTACGGCATGCGCGCCCTGCTCGTGCTGTATCTGGTGAACAAACTGGAGTGGGACACGGCACGGGCCGCCGGTCTGTATGGCACCTACACGATGCTGGTGTATCTCACGCCAATGATCGGCGGATATCTCGCCGATCGGTTCATCGGGACACATCGCTCGCTGGTCATTGGCGGTTTCGTCATTGCCAGCGGCCATTTCGTGCTCGCGTTTCCGGGAATGACGGCGTTCTACACAGGCCTCGGACTGGTGATCATCGGCACCGGCTTCTTCAAGGCGAATGTGTCCACCATGGTGGGCCAACTGTACCACGAGGGCGACACGCGTCGCGACTCGGGCTTCACCTTGTTCTACATGGGCATCAACACGGGCGCGTTTCTCGGACCGCTCGTGTGCGGGTATCTCGCGCAGAGTGATCGGTTCGGCTGGCACTATGGTTTCGCGGCCGCTGGCGTGGGCATGGTGCTCGGGCTCATCGGATACATGCTCCTCAAGCGCAAGTACCTCGGCACGATCGGTGATGCACCACGTGGTGCGTCAAAAGCGGGCGCGGGCGTCCTCACCGACGACAGCCAGGACGTATCGACACGAAACGGCGTGATCGGAATTATCGGCGGCGGCGCGCTCGCGTGGCTCGTGTCCGGAAGTATCCTGGGCGTCCTGATGGGCTGTGTCATTGGCGCCGCGCTCAGCATCAGCGTGCTGGGAACCCACGGCGAGGAACGCAAGCGGGTGGTCGCCCTGTTCATCGTCGCATTCTTCGTGGTGTTTTTCTGGGCCGCGTACGAACAGGCCGGGTCCTCCATGAACCTCTTCGCCGACCGAAACACCAACCTGCAGGCCGGAAGCTTCACCATTCCGTCAACGTGGTTTCAATCGGTGAACGCGTTCTTCATCATCATCTTTGCACCGGTGTTTGCCGCGTTCTGGCTGGCGATGGGTCGTCGCGGCACGGAACCGAGCACCGCGCTCAAGATGTCCATCGGGCTGGCACTGGTCGGCGCGGGATTCCTGCTCCTCGCCATTGGCGGTGGCCGGGCCGACGCCGGCATCAAGGTGTCGCCCATGTGGCTGATCGGCGCCTACCTGCTCCATACGTTCGGTGAGTTGTGCCTTTCGCCGGTCGGCTTGTCGTACGTGACGAAGGTGGCACCAGTGAAGTTCGCGTCACTGCTCATGGGCGTCTGGTTCCTCGCCAACGCCGCGGCCAACAAGGTTGCCGGATTTGTCGCGGGCTACACTCCGCTGCCAGGTCAGGCGCCGTCGTCGCCGCAAACCGGAATCGGCGGCTACATCCAGCAGCTCAGCGGCACCAACAAAGGCTTCTTCACCATCTTTGTCATCAGCTCGTTCGCTGCCGCCATCGCCATGTTCCTCTGCGTGCCGTTGCTGAAGCGTTTGACGAAGTCCGTGAAGGCGTGAGCTGAGAACAGAGTACCGAGTACCAAGTACTAAGTACTCGGTACTCGGTACTCGGTACTCCGTACTACTTCACGGCCACGTAAACAAGCTGGCAGGTACCGTTCGCTCCCGTGCCGCCGCGACATCGCTCGGCTCGCGCCAGAACGTGCGCGTGCGATCTTCGTTCGTCACCCGCAGCTCGAACCGCTTGCGCGGATCGCTGCCCACGGGCAACGCGAAATCAAAACGCCACAAACGCCGCGATCTCGGCGGCACTGCCGCGAGGAGTGAGATGCCCACCGATCCGCGAACGGGGGTGGTGCTCGAATACGGCACGCTGTGCTCTCCCCACAGGCGGCCGGCTTCCGCGAAGCCGGCGACGCCGATGTCGGCCACGTTCAGACGCGACGGGATGACAAGACGCTGCTCCGCACGCAGCACCAGGCGCTGCGCGCCCGCGCTCCGTGAGTCGTGGTGGCCCAGCAGACCGCCAAGCCGATCGCCAAACGAGAGTTGGAACGGCGTGCGCATGTCGCGACCCATGCTCCATTCGGCCGAGACCACCGTTAGCTGACGAATCGCCGGTCGGAAATACCAGGCCATGCGACCGCTGACAATGTGGTTGTCCCACGAGCGCGTCCCCTGATCGTTGCGGGCCTCACCCAGCAGTTGCGTGCCAAGAAACGACTTCGCACCCCCCACACCCGCATAGAGTCCTGCCGCCATGAACCGGTCGCGATCGCGCGCCGCACCGATGGGGATGCCTTGACCGTAGACGGTGCCAAGTTGCAAGCCAATTCGCAGATCCTGGGTGCCCGTAAGCGCATCGAACCCTTGGGCAGGCGCAAATCGCAGCAGTCGAACGCCGTACAGCGCGTTGGCGCGCGCGACGTTCTGACGACGGAATGAAACCCCAAGGGGCGCCCCGATGTCGGGCTGGAACCCGGCCTTCTCGATCACGACGGTCGCCGAATCAATGGCTTCACGCGAGTGCGTGAGCGAGAATCCGGCCAGTTGGAGTCGGCGGATGGACCCGATGCGCTTGATGCCGCCCACCACCGCGCTCTGCCGCGTCACGTTCACGGAATTCCCGGGCCCGGTGGGCCGCCGGAAGTTGGCGTAGTCGCGATGACCGTCGACTGACGCCAAAAATGCGAAACGTTGCAGGTCGGTGTAGTACGGGCGGACAAAATCCACGCGCATCTCCTGACCACGCGGATGGCGAATGCCGTACGCCCGCAACTCGTTGCGACCGCCGCCGAACTGATAGTCGGTGAATCGGACGCCAAGCACATCGTGATAGGCCAGCCCGTCACGCCACTCCAGCGACATCAGTCGAGCCGTGCCGGCGATGTTGGATTCCCCCAGACGTACCGCGCGCAACACCGGGGCGACAGTGGTGAGGGCGGGCTCGAAAATCAGGCTGAATTCATCGCGCGTCTCGACCTCCAGTCGGACACCTCCATTCTCGTCATCAAATACGAGAATGCGGGCGTCCACCAGGAACGGTTGCGCGCGCAGAATGCGCTCCGATTCGGCGCGGCGGATCTGATTGCAGACGTCGCCCGGACGCAGCAGCAGGTAGCCGCGTACCACGTCGTCCCGTGTGTTGGAATGCACCGCACGGGCGGTCTTCCGCAGGAATTCCAGACGCTCAGGCAACCGCTCCGCATACGGCGGTTGCGTGATGATCACGACATCGCTGATACGTTGTCCGGCGCATCCAGTGACCGGCAGTCGGCCACGACTGGACACCGGTAAGCGGCGGGTGCTGTCGGGACGGGCGCTTTGCGCTGCCAGCGTGCAAACGGGCACGGCGAGGGCCGCCACCGCCGCCAGGCGCCAGCGCATCACTTGCCCATGCGGCGCTTGAGGTCCGCGAGACGGGATTCCGCGTTCGCTTCCTTTTCCGCCCGTGACCGACGCGGCGGCGGGGCGGCGGCTCCCGGTTCGGGCAGCGGCTCGTCCGCCAACAAGGCATCCACTTCGCGCTGCGCCGCCACCTCCGGTGACGCGCCGCCGGGCGCCAGGCCCGACATGGCCATGCGCAACTGCGTGGTCATCTCGTCGTATTCCCGCTCGACCATGGAAAGCTCTTGCTGCTGCACCTGCAGCTTGGCTTCCAGCACGGCCACCCGCTCCGCGTGCTGCGCGGCAAATCGCTCGGCAATGGCCACCGTCTCGGCGTCGTTGATCTGGGCGGCTAACCCCTGTCTACGACGCACGGTCTCCAGTTCCGCGCGCTCGGTCGCCACCCGCGCCTCAGTCGCGCGCGCCGCGTCACGCAGCTCGCCCAATGCCAGCTTGGCATGCACCAGCGCGTCACGCATCGACGACGTCACACGACGTCGTTCCTCAGGCGCCAAACGGTCAGACAGGCCGCGCAACGAGTCACGAAGTTGATCGAACATCCTGCAAACTCGCGGCAAGACAGGCCCGCGGCAAGAAGTACTGAGGTACTGAAGTACCAAGTACCAAGTAAGTACCAGTACTAGGTACTAGGTACTAGGTACTAGGTACTAGGTACTAAGTACTATCCCTCACCTGTCTCATCAATCGCTCCGGCGTATGCACGTGCGGAAACAGCAGCCGGTCGCTGACGCTATTGAGTGCCCGTCGCAGTCGTGGAAATCGGTCCGCCGCGGCGCCAAACAACGGCGCCAACCCATGCTCGACCGCCATCCGATGATCGGCCGCCAAGCGGAAGCCCCTCCTCCCCATCTCCTCGAAGTACCCCAGGTTCGGACCACCGCGGCGCCACCGACGCTGCTCGATGTGATCCGGGAACAGGCCGCTTAACCACAGGGCGTAGTTCCCCAGATGGGCCCTCGCGAGAAAGCTGCGTGAGGCGTCGCCGCTTTCCACTGCTTCTCCCAGCGACGTCAGCGTGTCGTAGGTCTCGTCGTCATGGTCGGCAATCCGGGACGCGCGCCGGCGGAGCCCGAAGTGCAGGAGAATGGAAGCCACATAGTCGGCCAGCGCCCGTTCCTCCTCGCCGGCGGCTCGCAGGGCGTGACGGACCACCACGTAGCTGAACAACGGCAGCGACGCGTGCGCCCCCTGCCGAGCGTGGAGCAGGCCTTCAAGAAGCTGCGGATTGTCCAACAACGGATCGAGGCCCTCGTCCACCAGCCTGGCCTCCGCCTCGTCTTGCGCGCGGCCCGACCCGTGGGCAAGCAGTCGAACGGCGAGTTGGGCATCCTCCCGACTGAGTCGGGCCCTGACGTTCGCGAGAATCATGAGCGCCTCTGATTCGTCCCGTGCACCGCCAGCCCCCCGACAATGCACCCGATGGGGCCTCCTCTCTGTTATTATCGGACGCATCACCCTGCGCCAGTGGATTTCCCGTCCCCGGCTTCGTCTCCCCCCGCCCGTCCCTGTGCTCTACCTCGCCATCCCCGCGCACAACGAGGTCGCCACCATCGGCGTCCTGCTCTGGCGCCTTCGCACGGTGCTCGCCGAGTTTCCGCGCGAATACGAGGTCGTCGTGTACGATGATGCCAGCACCGACGAAACGGCAGATGTGGCGGAGCAATACCTCCACGCCATGCCCGTCACTGTGCTGCGTGGCACCACGCCCATCGGATACGCCGGTGCCGTGAATGCACTGGTGCGCCACATTGCCGCGCACACGCGCTATCCGCGACGGGACGCGATGCTCCTGATGCAGGGTGACTTCACCGATCCGCCCGGCATCGTTCCAGAATTCGCCCGACGGTTTGAAGGCGGGGCGGATCTCGTCGTGGGCGAGCGGACGGCCGTCGTGGATGCGCCGCGACCGGTCCGGCGGTTGTTCACCGCCGCCGGTTGGGCGCTCAAGCCCTTTGTGCGCGTGGAGGGGGTGAGTGACCTCACGGGCACCATGCGCCTCATGCGCATTTCCGCATTGCGCGATTTGCTGCGCACCGTGGGCGACGATGCGGTCTGCGAAGGCGACTCCTGGACCGCGAACGCCGACTTGCTGCTGCGCCCTCGTGCCGCATGCGCGTCGATTGGAGACCGTGCCCCTGGAGCCCACCTACGGCGTGCGAACGCGCGAGACGCGTCGCGTCACCGTGCGCGACGCGTTGGCCGCGCTTCGGTGGGCATGGCGAGCCCGTGGGCGGCGCGCCGTGCCAACCTCTGCGCCAGAGCCTGTGGCGGACATGGCGGCGAAGCCTGCCCGTCCGGCACCATCGGGACGTCGACGCGACGAACCGGAAGTGACAGCCGATCGACTGCGCGAACGCTCGCGTGAACGCGACCGGCTGCGCGGGGACAGCGAACCACCCGTGCCACGCCGAGATGGTCGCCCGGGCCGCGAGCGCGATGGCGCGCGACCGACTCGCACCGAAGAGCAGAAGGCACAGAAACGACAGGAAACCCGCGACGATCCACGGTCACCGAAGCGCGAGCCGCGGCGGGAGCCAGTCGTGGTGGCACCCGAGACCTCGACGCTGAGAACGCCGCGTCCGCCGCGTCCCGAGCGACCGGCGCGGGGGAATCGACCGGCACCCGCCACTGCCGACGCCGAGTTGATCCTCGACGATCCGTTTGCCGCGCCCGCGTCGCGGTCGTCGGGTGCGCCCAGAGTGGTGGCGGCCGACGTGCCGGCCAGTGAACCCCACGCGCAACGCGATGCGGCCCACGACATCCCGGATCGTCCCTCGATGTCGTCGCGCGCGCCCGACGACATCGACCCCGGCACCGAGAACGGCGACGACGACGCTGCGGAATCCGCGAACAACGCGGGCGACAGCCCCGCCGTGGACGAGCCGCAGGACGCGGAAGGACAGGAGCGCAAACGTCGGCGCAATCGTCGTTCGCGTCGGAGAAAGTCCCGCACTCGGGGCGAATCCGGCGAGACCAGCGTGGGCGAAGACGACGCGACCGCCACGGATGCCCCACGCGAAGAGTCGCGACGCTCGGCTAGCCCGTATGCCGGCGAGCCCGATGCCGAGGATGGGACCGACCCCGGCGACGATACCCTCAACGACGGTGTCGAAGGCGACGCCTCCGACGAGGCGCCGGAAGACGGTGGTGGCAGTGCGAACGAATCGCGATCAAGACGGCGTGGCCGACGCGGCCGTCGTGGCGGTTCGCGACGCTCGCGCGGACGCGGACGCGACAGTGCCGCTGGCACCGATGCCGCCGCGCCGAGCAACGCCGAGCCACCGTCTCCACCACCGCCAGGGAGTGCACCGAGTGAGTGAGGACGCATCGGAGTCGGCGGGACAGGCCATGCGGTATCGCGAGGTCGATCTCGCGAATGTGCGCACGATTCCGGTGCAGACGCGACCCAACAAAGTGCGCGCCGAAGAGTTCGCGGTGCCGCCCGGCAACGATGCCACGTCGCGTACGATGCGCGCGTTTCTCGAGTCGCTGCCCGACATTTTGGTGGCGCGCGATTTTCTGGCCGTGGTCGATGCCATCGTCGCCGCGCGACAACAGAATCGCGGCGTCCTGCTCATGTTGGGCGGGCACGTGGTCAAGACGGGACTGGCCAAGGTCCTCGTCGACCTCGTGGCGCGGGGCGTGATCACTCACGTCGCCATGAATGGGTCGGCCGCCATCCACGACTACGAAATTGCGCGATTTGGCGGGACCTCCGAAGACGTCGCCGCCGGATTGCGCGACGGCAGCTTTGGCATGGCGGAAGAAACCGGTCGTGGACTCAACGGCGCGTTCGTGGCCGGCATGGCCAACGGCTGGGGCATGGGCGAAGCGGTCGCCCGTGACCTGGCCCAACACGAGCCGTTGCTGCATCCGCAGCTGTCACTGACCTATCAATGCTGGCGGCATCGCGTCCCGGCCACGATTCACGCCGCGCTCGGCGCCGAGATCATCCACCAGCATCCCGCCGCCAACGGCGCGGCTATCGGTGACACCAGCCATCGCGATTTTCGTCGGCTGGCAGCGTCTATCGACACGCTGCATGATGGGGGCGTGGTGCTTAACGTGGGAAGCGCCGTGATCATGCCCGAAGTGTTCCTCAAAGCCCTCACGGTGGCTCGCAACGTCGGCGCCGGTCGACCCACCAACTTCGTGACCTGCGACCTGGACATGCAGCGCCACTACCGGCCGCGGATGAATGTCGTCCGACGCCCCACGCAGGACAGCGGAAAGGGCTACGAAATCACCGGACACCACGAGATCATGGTGCCGCTGTTGGCGTGGGCGATTGTCGAGCGAATGAAAGGCTGAGTCGCGGCGGCGCCGAACGCCGACCCAGCTACCGTCGGAATCCGGCCGTGATCCGCTTGGCCGTATCCGGGCTCACGATCCGCACCACGCCGTAGACCACCGCGCCGACCAGCGCCAGCTTGATCGCCAGACCGGCCAGCCACAAGAGCAGGCTCACCAGCGGCCCCAGCAGGCCGAATACAACCTTGAGAGCCACCAGGCCAACGAGGGCGATCAGGCCGATGGTGAAGAGATTCTTGAGCATGGAGTCGTCCTCGGGCAGGTAATCGTGCTTTCTGACCCGTACGATAGCCCGCGCAGCGAGTTTCGGCATCGGGAACAGTACGGTTGTCTCCCGTCTCCCGTCTTTCGTCTCCCGTCTAAACCCCGTTGACCGGTTAGCTCCTGTGGCCACCGTCCGCCCACCTAGCTAGCTTCCTCCGTACCCCGGAAACCGGGGTGCTTTTGTCCCCTTTCGTTCGGATCATGGCCGAGCAGTTCTATCAAATCATGGGCCGCCATCGCCGCGAGCCGCTGCCGGAGCGGAAGCCGCAGTGGCTCAAGGTCAAGGCGCCGGGTGGCGAGAATTACCTTCGCCTCAAACACATGATGCGGGATCTCAACCTGCATACCGTGTGTCAGGAGGCGCATTGCCCCAACATCGGGGAATGCTGGGAGCATGGAACGGCCACGTTCATGATCCTGGGTGACGTCTGTACGCGGAATTGCGCCTACTGCGCCGTGTCCCACGGGCGCCCACCGGCCTACGACGTGGAAGAACCGTCGCGCGTGGCCCAGGCCATCGCTGAGCTCAACCTGCGGCACGCGGTCATCACCTCGGTCGATCGCGACGACCTGCCGGACTTCGGCTCGTACATCTTCGCCGAAACGATCCGCCAGATCCGCCAGCGATTGCCCCAGTGCTCAATCGAAGTGCTGGTGCCGGACTTTCAGGGCGACGAGTCCGCCATACGTGCCGTGCTCGACGCGCGCCCGGACATCTACAATCACAACACCGAGACGGTGCCGCGCCTCTACAAGAAGGCCCGTCCGGGCGGTCGCTATGAGCGGCTGCTGGAAATCTTTCGCATCACCAAGCGCTATGCCCCGGACATCCCTACCAAGACCGGCATCATTCTCGGACTCGGTGAGACCAACGAGGAAGTGGTCGAGGTCATGAAGGACCTGCGCGCGGTAAACGTAGACATCCTCACCCTCGGCCAGTACCTGCGGCCATCCGATGGACACATCGCGCTCGACCGGTATGTCACCCCCGAAGAATTCCGCGAGCTCTACCACGCCGGCATGGCGCTCGGTTTCAAACACGTCGAGAGCGGCCCCTTGGTGCGCTCCAGCTATCACGCGTGGGAGCAAGTGCAAGCAGCTGCACTCAGTACTTAGTACCTAGAACTTAGTACTTAGTACTTAGTACTTAGTACTTGGTACTTAGTACTTGGTACTTAGTTCTCTCTCCTCCCTACTCTTCTCCCGTGCCTCCAGCGAAGTCCAAGAAGAAAGACGACTCGGCCGCCGCGCAACATGCGCTCGATCGCGAGTTGCTGTATTCCATGCTCCTCCAGCGGCGATTTGAGGAGCGGTGCGCGGAGATGTATGCTATCGGACGGATCGGTGGATTCTGTCACCTGTATATCGGGCAGGAAGCCGTCTCCACCGGCATCATCTCGCAGCTGCGTCCGGATGACTATGTCATCACCACCTATCGCGACCACGGGCAGGCACTGGCCCGCGGCATGACGCCGCGTGCGGTCATGGCGGAACTGTTCGGACGTCAGGACGGATGCGCGCGGGGCAAGGGCGGGTCGATGCACATGTTCGACAAGCAGCTCGGCTTTCTCGGCGGACACGGTATCGTGGGTGGTCACATCCCCATTGCCGCCGGTGTGGGGTTTGCCATCAAGTATCGCGGTGGCGACCAGGTGATCGTGTGCTTCATGGGGGAAGCGGCCGTGAACAACGGCGCGTTCCATGAGGCGCTCAACATGGCCGCCCTCTGGAAACTGCCGTGCCTGTTTGTCATCGAGAACAACCGCTATGGCATGGGCACCGCCGTCGAGCGCGCGTCGGCCATCAATGACATCTACCGGCGCGGTGCATCGTACGACATGCCGCGTGGCGTCGTGGACGGACAGGACGTGCACGCCGTGCGCATCGCCGCGGCCGAAGCCATCGAGCGCGCGCGGAAGGAAAGCATGTCGACCCTCCTCGAAATCCGCACGTACCGCTTCATGGGCCATTCGATGTCCGACGCGGTCAGCGGGACCTATCGCACCAAGGAGGAGCTTGAGCAGTATCTCAAGCGCGATCCCATCGTGCTGCACCGGCAACGTATGGAAGGGGCCGGAGAGATCACGGCGGCCGAAGTGGCGGCGATGGACGACGAGATCAAGAAGATCGTCCAGGAGAGCATTGACTTCGCGGAACAGAGTCCGGAGCTGCCGGTGGAAGCGCTCATGGAAGACGTCCTCGTCGAAACCACAAGCTGAGAGCGCATTCCCAATGGCCGTAATCACGTACCGCGACGCGCTCAACATGGCGCTACGCGAAGAGATGCAGCGCGACGATCGCGTCTTCCTCATGGGCGAGGAAGTCGCCGTGTATCAGGGCGCCTACAAGGTGTCGAAAGGGCTGTTGCAGGAGTTCGGCGAGATGCGCGTCGTCGACACGCCGATCACCGAGCTCGGATTCGCCGGCGTCGGCGTGGGCGCGGCGATGGTCGGGCTTCGCCCCATCATCGAGTTCATGACCTGGAACTTCGCGCTCCTCGCGATCGACCAGGTCGTCAACGCCGCCGCCAAGATGCTCTACATGTCGGGCGGGCAATTCCCGATGCCCATCGTATTTCGTGGCCCCAACGGGTCCGCGCTGCAACTGGGCGCGCAGCATTCGCAGGCGTGGGAATCGTGGCTGGCCCACATCCCCGGACTCAAGGTGGTGACTCCCGCCACGCCGTACGACGCCAAAGGGCTGCTCAAGGCCGCCATCCGCGACGACAACCCAGTGTGTTTTCTGGAAGGCGAGATGTTGTACAACACCAAGGGCGAAGTCCCCGACGACGACTACGTCATCCCCCTCGGCAAGGCGGAGCTCAAGCGCGAAGGCGAACACTGCACACTCATCTCGCACGGGAAGATGGTGCTGGTGGCGCTGCAGGCCGCCGATCAGATGGCCAAGGAAGGCATTCATTGCGATGTGGTGGATTTGCGCACCATCCGGCCAATGGACGTCGACACCATTGCCGCATCCGTGCGCAAGACCAACCGCGCTGTGGTGGTGGAGGAAGGGTGGGAAATGTGCGGCGTTGGCGCGCAGGTGGTCGACTACGTGCAGCGCTACTGCTTCGATTATCTCGATGCGCCGGTGCTGCGCGTGCATCAGGCGGATGCCCCCATGCCGTACGCCAAGAGTCTCGAGAAAGCCGCGAAGCCCGACGTCCCGAAGACGATCGCGGCCATCAAGCAAGTCCTGTACATCGACTGACCGACCATGGCGACGAAAGTGATGATGGAGGCGCTCTCTCCCACGATGGAAGAGGGGCGGCTCGTGAAGTGGCTCAAGCAGGTGGGTGATCCGGTCAAGAGCGGCGAGACCATTGCCGAAGTGGAGACCGACAAGGCCATCATGGAGCTCGTGGCGCGCGGCGAAGGGATCTTGCGCGCGCGATTGGTGGACGAAGACACGACCAGTCCCATCGGCGCCGTCATCGGCGTGATCGGCACGGCCAACGAGGACATCACCGCGTTGGTCGGCGGTGCCGCGATCATCGCACCACCATCCGCGGCCGTCGCCGTGGTCGCACCGGCCATCACCACACCGCTGGAAACCGCTCCGGGTGCCGCGCATGACGCGCCAGTGGCAGAGAGGCGCTCGTCGCCACTTGCCCGTCGTCTCGCCGCCGAGCGTGGAATTGCACTGCGGGAAATCCAAGGCAGTGGACCCAACGGGCGCGTTATTCGTCGTGACATCGAAGCCGCAGCCGCCGCGCCCGCGACCCAGTCCAGCGCGACTGCGGCGCTGCCATCGTCGCTACCAGCGGCCAAGTCAGCCCCCGTCGTGCCGACCGCCGTCACCAGTACCGCCATGCGGATCGACGGGGAGTTCAAGGACGTGGCCCTGACCCAGATCCGCAAGACGATCGCGCGGCGACTGGGCGAATCGATTGGTCCCATTCCGACGTTCTATCTCACGTCGGAAATCGACATGACGCGCGTGGTGCAGTTGCGCGAGCAGATGGTGGCCGCCGGCGATCAGTTCAAGGTGTCGGTCAACGACATCGTCATCAAAGCCGTCGCCATTGCCCTCACGCGACATCCCGAATGCAACGCGCACTGGCTGGGCGATGCCATTCGCTACTTCGCGGCAGCGCACATCGGAATGGCCGTGGCCACCGATGACGGGCTCATTGTCCCCGTCATTCGAGATGCGCACACCAAAGGCCTGGGACAGATCGGCAAGGAATCGCGTGAGCTGGCCAAGAAGGCCCGCGAACGCAAACTCGCGCCGGCCGAATACAGCGGCGGCACGTTCTCCGTGTCCAATCTCGGCATGTTCGGCATCGATCAGTTCACGGCCATCATCAATCCGCCCGAGGCCGCTATTCTGGCTGTTGGTGCCACGGAAACCAAGCCCGTCTGGGCAGACGGCGCGTTCGTTCCCAGACAGCGCATGCGGGTCACACTCAGCTGCGATCATCGGGTCATCGATGGCGCCATCGGGGCAAAATTTCTCCAGACGATTCGCCAGCTCCTGGAAGCGCCGATGATGATGCTGTTCTAGACGGACGTGCCGGCCGTCACCAATCCGGAACAGGGTATTCCGGCGTGCGGGGTGTAGCAGGGGAATCCGTTTCATTCCCGCGACGATGGTCGTCTAGGTCTGACGGTATGTTCCCTCGCACACCCTGCTGGAGCGCCTCCCTGTGATGCGATCGCTGCCCCGCCCGTTCGCTCTCCTGGCCCGAGGCGTCTCACGACATCTCGCGGATGTCTTGCGCGGCGTGCGGCCATTCCTGCTGCTGGGCGGCCTCTTGGCCGCCACGGCCTGTCAGGACACCACCGCGCCTGTTCAACAGGGCAGCATCGCGCTCGAATTCGACGGGCTGCCTGCCGGGACCTCCGGCCAGGTACGCCTGTCACGAGGGGCCAGCTCGCGCACCGCCACGGGCACCTCAACCATCGAGGGGCTCGATGCCGGTGACTGGGTGCTCAGCGCGTCCAGCGTGACCATCGACGGGGTTGTGTACGAACCGCAGCCGGCAACCGTTACCGTCAATGTGCCCGCGCGCTCGGTAGGCTCGGCGCGCGTGGTGTGGACTCCGACCTCGGGTAGCCTCCAACTCGCCGTCCTCGGACTTCCGTCCGGTACCGCCGGCGACGTACTCGTGACCGGACAGAACTTCTCCCGGGTGGTGACGGCATCTTCCGTTCTCACCGCGCTCCGACCGGGGCTCTACACAATCGCCGTGCGCGACGTCCGATCGAGTGCCGGCACGTTGCGCGCGGACGTGCAGAACCTGTCCATCGGCATCAGCGCTTCCGCCGTGGCCGCCAGCGCTTCGGTCACCTACGCGTTGGCGCCGGCTGCGGTGGACGTGACCGTTAGCGGTCTGCCGGGCGGCACTTCGTCGGCCATCTCGTTGACCTCACCCACTGGCACCGTGATTCCGGTTGGCGGGACGACCCGTCTGGTTCCCGTATTGGCCGGACGTTGGCGTCTCACCGCGTCGAACGTGTCGGCCAATGGCTTCACCTTCATACCGACACCGGCTGCCCGTGACACCACCGTGAGCGCCGGCGACACGCTCCGCTTACCCGTGGCCTACGCGCAATCGACGGGGGCGTTGGCGGTGGCCGTCACCGGCCTGCCACAGGGCGCCACTGGCAGCGTGACGGTAACCGGTCCAGCCGGATTTTCGCGTGCCCTGACTGCCACCACCACGCTCACCGATCTCGCGCCCGGCACGTATACCGTCAGCGCCGACTCGGTGGTGCGCAGCGGATTCGCATGGCGTCCGGCGACGGCATCACAGCAGGTCACGGTTTCTCCGTCCGTCACCGCCGCGCCAGCCACGGTCGCCTACTCCGCCGTCACCGGTACACTGGTGGTGTCGCTGACGGGCGTGCCCGGAGGCTCCACCGGATCGGTACGCGTCACGGGTCCCTACGGGTTCGATAGAACGATTGCCGCCACCACGGTCTTTTCCGCGACAGCCGCCGGACCTTATGTGGTCACGGCCGCGTCATTCGTGTCGGTTCCGCTCACCTACAGCGTGACGCCAGCGACAGTCAATCGCGCCGTCGCCATTGGTGGTCGCGACTCGGTGGACATGCACTACGTGAGCCAGTCGGGCAGCCTGCAGGTAACCGTCGCGGGACTTCCCGGAGGGGCCAATGCAGCGCTGACGCTTACCGGACCGCAAACGGTCAGTATCACCGGCAGCACAACCCTCGCCACGCTGGCATCAGGCAGCTACACACTGGCTGCCGCCGTCGTGAATGTCTCGGGCACCAACTACGCCCCGTCGCCGTCCAGCCAGAACATCACCATCACCACCGGTGGGCAGAGCAATGCCACCGTCACCTATGCGGCCGTGGTGACGTCCGGCAGTCTGCAGGTGACGGTGTCCGGGTTACCGGGCGGGACAAACGCCGCGGTGACCCTCACCGGACCGCAAACCGTCAACATCACCGGCAGCACCACCATCGCCGTGCTGGCCGTTGGCAGCTACACGTTGACCGCTGCCAACGTCAGCGCCAGCGGCACCACCTATGCGCCGCTCCCCGCGTCGCAGAACATCACCATCACCAATGGCGTGCAAAGCACAGCCACCGTCGCGTACACGGCGGTGGCCAGTGCCGGCAGTCTGCAGGTGACGGTGTCCGGGTTGCCCGGCGGGACGAACGCCGCGGTGACACTCACCGGGCCGCAAACCGTCAACATCACCGGCAGCACGACATTGGCCGGCCTCGCCGTCGGCAACTACACACTCACTGCGGCCAATGTCAGCGCCAGCGGCACCACGTATACGCCGGCGCCCACCACGCAGAACGTCACCATCAGCAACGGCGTGCAGAGCAGTGCGACCGTGGCGTACACGGCCGTGTCGGCGTTTATCGACCTGGTGCTCGATCAGGCCTACCTCACCCAGGCCACGCAGAAACCCGATGGCAGTGTGGCGATGGTCGCCGGGCGTGATGCGTTGCTGCGCGTGTTCGCGCACGCCGATCGGGCCAATGTGCTCACACCCACGGTGCGCGCGCGCGTGTACGACGGCGCCGCGCTGCTGCAGACACTCACGCTCACCGGCCCGGCGTCGGGCGTGCCGGAATCGCTGGCGGAAGGCACGCTCACCTCCACCTGGAACGTGGTCATTGCCGGGGCGAATGTGCGCGCGGCAACGCGCGTGCTGGTGGACATCGATCCGACCAACGCCGTCGTCGAAGCCGACGAAACCAACAACATCTGGCCGCGCAACGGCACGCCGCAGACGCTCACCGTCAACACGGTGCCGACCTTCAACGTGCGCTTCGTGCCGGTCACCGTGGGCAGCAAAACCGGCAACGTCACCGTCGGGAACATGAATTCGTTCCTCACCACGACGCGACTCATCTGGCCCATCCTGGATGTCAGCGCCGACGTGCGCGCGCCGTTCACCTCCAGCGCCGACACCCTCGTGTCGGACGATTCCAATGGCAAGTGGCTCACCGTGCTCAGTGAGATGAACACCTTGCGGTCGGTGGACGGAGCGCCGGCGACCACGCACTACTACGGTGTGGTGAAGGTCGGATACAACAGCGGCGTGGCCGGCTACGGCTATGTGCCGGGCCGTGCCGCCATGGGATGGGACTACCTCCCCAGCGGAGATGGCGTCGCCGCGCACGAGTGGGGTCACAACTTCAATCGACCGCACGCCCCATGCGGCGGCGCGGCGGGGCCGGATGCGTCCTATCCATACGCTGGCGGTGAGATCGGCGTGTTCGGGTGGAACAGCACGACGAATGCGCTGATCACCACCACCACCAAGGACATCATGGGGTACTGCAATCCGAAGTGGGTTTCGGATTACAACTGGACCAAGGTGATGACCTATCGGCAAGCGTCCGGGCTTGAGGCGTCGGCCAACACGAACGGTGACGGACTGCTCGTCTGGGGCCGCGTCGTGAACGGAAAGGTCCTCCTGGAACCGGCGTTCCGCGTGACCGCGCCGCGCACCTCAGCAGTCGCGCGCCCCACGCACTTCGTGGAAGCGCTGGACGCCGACGGAAACATCCTGATGGACCTGCCCATCACGGCCGAGAAGGTCGACCACGTGACGGATCATGACGAACGGCAGTTCTCGGTGATCCTTCCGTGGAGTGCGTCGCTGGAGCAGGCGCTATCGCAACTGCGGGTACGCGACGTGCGCACGCCGTTGCTGACCGCCTCGCGCGCCAGTGCCAGCGCCGTCTCCGCCAAGCTCTCACGCAACGCGCGTGCCGCACAGGCGCTGGTCATGCCCGATCCGCAGTCGGTCGTCGACGCGGCGCCCGCCGGCCGGATGCGCGTGCGGTGGAATGCCGCGCAATATCCCATGGCCATGGTGCGCGACGCCGCCACGGGTCAGGTGATGGGGTATCTGCGACGCTCCGGCGATGCCGTGGTGAGCGGAGGGCGGAGGTTGGAGCTGGTGTACTCCGACGGGGTGCGGTCCGTCATTCGGTAGTACCCTGGCCTCGAGCCGTTGAGCCGGGAGAGACCCGAGGGCCAAGCAACTGAAGGTAGTGAGCGCTAGAGGGGCCAGCCGGCGAGGGTAGAACCCAGTCCTGCCCTCACCGGCTCACCCCTCAACGCTCAACGCTTCTGGTGCTCACCCCTCCGGCCCCTCACCGCTCAAACCCTTCACCGCTCCAGCCATTCGGGCAGCTCTCGCGGTTGTACCACGTGGTAGCTTTCACACTCCGCGACTGATTCACGATCTGCCCTCATCGCTCCATGGCTGCTTTCGACGTCATCATCCTTGGCGGTGGACCCGCCGGCTACGTCTGCGCGCTCCGCTGCGCCCAACTTGGCCTCCAGACCGCCGTCATTGAACGCGAAGCGCTGGGCGGCACCTGCGTCCTTTGGGGCTGCATACCTGCAAAAGCGCTGCTGGAAAGCGCCAGCCTCGCCACCAAGCTCTCGCACGCCAGTGAGCACGGCATCGCCATCGAGGGTATGACCCTCGACTTTGGCCGCGCCATGAAGCGTTCTCGCGCCATCAGCGGCCAGAACTCCAAGGGTGTCGAGTTCCTGTTCAAGAAGAACAAGGTCACCTGGATTCGCGGCGAAGGCGTGCTGGAAAAGGGCAAGAAAGTCACCGTCACCGCTGCCGACGGCAAAAAGGAAACCCACGAAGCCAAAAAGGCCGTGGTCATTTCCACTGGCTCACGCGTGCGCGGGCTGCCACAGGCCGGCCTGGAACTCGACAAATCGGTGGTATTGTCCAGCGACGAGGTCCTGGTCGCCGAATCGGCGCCCAAGAGCATGGTAGTCGTGGGCGGTGGCGCCGTGGGCTGTGAATTCGCCGATGTGTTCAACGCCTTCGGTACCAAGGTCACCATCATCGAAGTGCTGCCTACCATTCTGCCCATCGAGGACGCCGACTGCAGCGCCGAATTGACCAAGGCGTTCAAGAAGAGAAAGATCGATATCCTCACCGGTGCCAGAATCACCAGCGTCAAGGTCACCAAGACCGGCGCCACGCTGGTGGTCGAGTCCGGCGGTGCGACGCAAACGCTTGAAGTGGAAAAGGTGCTCGTGGCCGCTGGTCGCGCGCCCAACGTGGAGAAGATTGGATTGGAGGCGCTGGGGATTGCCAAGAGCGATCGCGGATTCGTGAAGATCAACGAGAAGTTCGAGACCAACGTGCCCGGCTACTATGCCATCGGTGACGTGGCGGGCAACCAGATGCTGGCGCACAAGGGCTCGCGCGAGGGGCACGTACTGGCCGACATGCTGGGGGGACAGCCCACGCATCCGGTCAATTACGGCAACATCCCCAGCTGCACCTACTGCCATCCGGAAGTGGCATCGGTTGGCCTTACCGAACAGCAGTGCAAGGAAAAGAAGCTCGACTACAAAGTGGGCAAGTTCCCTTTCTCGGCCAACGGCCGTGCCCGCACGTCAGGCGAAACCGATGGCTTCGTGAAGATCATCCGCGACGCCAAATTCGGCGAAATACTCGGCGCGCATATCGTAGGCGCCCACGCCACGGAAATCATCCATGAGTTGGTGGTCGCCCGCGAAAACGAGTTCACCGTCGAGGAAATTGATCTGGCCATCCACGCGCACCCGACGCTGTCCGAAGCGATCGGCGAGGCGGTACTGGATTCGATGGGCAAGATGCTGCATGCGTAAGGAGAGTACCAAGTACTTAGTACCAAGTACTTAGTACTGAGTACTTGGTACTTGGTACTGAGTTCGATGCTCCTTCAAGTCCGCGACCTCGGCCTGGTCGACTACGACGTCGCGTGGGCGCTGCAGAAACAGGCCGCTGCCGATCGCATCAGCGGTGCGCTGGCGCACGACACGCTCTTTCTTGTGCAGCATCCGCCGGTGGTGACGCTGGGACGCAGCAGCAACCCGCACCACCTGCTGACAGCGCCGGACATGCTGACATCGCTTGGCATCCAGTTGCGCGACGTGGAACGGGGCGGAGACGTGACCGTGCACGAACCCGGTCAATTGGTGGCGTATCCCGTCTTTGACCTCAAACAGCACACCAAAGACCTGCATTGGTACCTGCGTCAGGTTGAAGCGGCCATCATGCATGCGCTCGCGTCAGTGGGGCTGGAGGCGGGTCGACAGACAGGCCAGACCGGGGTTTGGCGCGAAGGCCGCAAGCTCGCCTCCATCGGCGTGCATGCGCGCGACTGGGTCACCTGGCATGGTGTGGCACTCAATGTCGAGAATGACCTGAAGACCTTCAATCACATCGTGCCGTGCGGCATTGATCAGGTGACCATGACCAGCGTCAAACGCGAGTGCGAGATGCTCGGCGCGCCGTATCCGGGGTTGGACGTCGTGCGCGACGCCGTGATTGCCGGATTTGCATCGGTGTTTTCCTTTGCCACGGTGCGGCCGGCCGGATAGCCGGGGCGCGCACTATGTCAATGGAAAAACGGAGGCGAATCGTCAAGCGATTCGCCCCCGTTCTGTGCTGATCAAGTGCGACGGTCAGCTTTTCGGCTGCTGCGCCCGATAGATCGAATCCAGCCGCTCCTTGTCCTTGCTGGGATTGGGGAGTTTATGGGCCGCGGAGTACTTGTCGTAGAACTTCCACCCCCAGCCGGCGACGGTGTCATTCACGATCACGACCGGCGTATCCGAAGTACGTCCAATCGGGCTTTCCATCGTGCCGGTGCTGTCGCGGTACCACAGTACTTCATGGGTCATGCCGTCGGCCATGTACTTGGACACACGGTAGCCCGAAACAATGCGCAACGAATCGGCCGGTTGAACGGGCTTGATCTGGCCTTCGCCAATAGTGGAGAGTACCTCGGCACGCGCGGTGCCGCCCTTGAGACTCTTCAGGCGGGCTGCACCAACATCGTCGGAACCGCAGGCACCGAGCACAAGCGCCAGGGTGAGGGACGCCAGCGCCAGACAGGGCACACGAGGTACAGAACGAACAAAGGAACTGAGCATATCGTTTTGGGAGAAGTGAACGGGTAAAGGCAATGGCTACGCGCCGAAATCTAGTACCCGACGACTCGGCATTGGTGTTCCCAGTGTGAGTCTCTGAAATGCGAATCGGGCCCCGCCGCTGGAAGCGGCGGGGCCCGTTTGACTGCAACCTGCTATCCGTGCCTTACGGCAGGACGTAGGTCAAGGTCGAGATCGCGTTACCAGCCGCGTCGGTACCAATCACGCGCATGATATCGCCCGTCGCGATTGCCGCTTCGGTGTTGGTCGGATGGTTGTTGGCCGTTCCGAAGCCCGCGAACGTGAAGCGGAAGCGCCAGAAGCGCGTCACACCCTGGTCCTGGATGATCGGGTTGGTCGGGACGTTGGCAACCACTGAGCCGAGGTAGACCCACTGACCGGCGGTCGGCACGTTGTCAGCGACGGTCAAGCCGGCGTTGGCAGTGGCCTTCCAGCGGTAGTAGTCAGCGCGCGTGAACGGCGAGTTAACGACGTCCGTACGCGTTTCGGCGCGGCACTCCAGCGTGCTGCTGGCGAAGCTGAAGCAGTACCAGCTCCACAGGTTCTGCGTGCCACTGGTGATCGGATCGATGTCGATCGTGCCCCAGTAGTTGACCGCAGTCGGCTGCGTGATGTTGGCAGCGAACAGGTTTTCGGTGTAGGCGGACTCGCCGGCCGGAACCTGATTGCTGGACATACCGCGGTTCGGGAAGTTCACCGCCGTGGAGGCGTTGAAACCGACCGCGCGCAGATCGAACGCATAGACACCAAGCAAGTTCGCCTTGAACTGGTTGAGCGTCGTGAGCGTCGCATGGCTGGCAATCGCAGCAAGGTCAGGCTGTGACGGCATGCGCACCTGCAGCGGACGACCATGCGGACCCTGGTTTTCGTTGGCCACGGCCACCTGCACCACTTCCAAACGCTGGTAGAAGCCAACCGGCAACTGGAGGCCATTGCTGGACAGTGCCGCGCCCGGGCCGAACGGCGTCGAGAGCAGACCATCCGAGTTCGTCACAATGACGTTCCGCGAAGCACCCGCCCACGCCGCATGCCAATCCGCGAAGTGGTTACGACGGTAGCGCAAACGGCCGTTCACGTTGGCCGGCGTTGAGCGGATCAACGACACCGTCACCACCGTTGGCCATCGTCGGATACTGCAGGAACAGATCGCCGTCAAGCGCTTCCAGGTCGTCCGAACCCGTCGGGTTGAACGTGAGCTGCGAACCACCCTGGAGCACGGCCGGGATCGTCACACCAGTCACCTGCGGTGACGTGATGTCGATCGCTGCCGTACGGTTGACCGAGCTGAAGTTACCAGCGCGATCGATGACGGTGATGTTGTAGAAGTAGTAGCCCGGCGTCGCCGCAGCGCCACCGTTGTTGCCGAAGATGGCGATCGAATCGCGACGGAACGTCGGATCGAAGGCATCAACCACCGACTCCTGATTGCCCGCGACGCCGTCATAATTGAGCGTGCGCGTGCCCGACGTGATCTGCTGCGAAGACACCGACACGTTGCTCAGCAGCGGTGAAGCCGCCGGGGCCCAACGGGTCAGGCCACGCGTACCATGATTGTCCGTACGGAAGCCGGCGCGCTCATCGCGGTACCGGGCGCCGAACAGCGCGTTCGTCGAGTTGATCGCCGTCGCCGCAGCCAAGCTGGGGGTCGCAGCAACTGTCGAGAACGTCGTGGTCGCGTTATCAAAGATGGAATCGGCATTGACGCGAACCGCCGCCGTCATGCGGGAACCAGCAGCCGCACCCAGCGCGCCGAGCGTCTGCTCGTCGGCCAGCGTGAGTTCCGGGTTCCGCTTGTCGACGCCGAAGCGCGGCGAGGTGCCGCTTCCGATGTTGCCAAGCACGTCAGGCTGGAAGGCTGTGACCCTGTACGGGCCGTTGGCCAAGAGTCCGCCCAGGAAGTCATTGGAGCACTCGGGGATTTCGCCCGCAGCGCCCAGCGCCTTCACGAGACCGTCGAACGCGACGTTCGTGCCACCGTTGCCCGTGGTGCAACCCGTCCAAGTGTACGTCTGGCCAAGCGGCGTCGGCAGACCAACACCGGCGTCGGACTCGGCGGTCGACGTCACGAAGCTGTACAGGCCGTTGGCCCAGCTGACTTCGGCGCCGTTGACCTGCGGGTTCGTGTTCACCGCAACGCTCGTGACCTGGTAATCCAGGCGGAGCGGCGCCGGCTGCACGACCGAGGCGGACGTGCGGTAGCCGGCAAGGCGACGCATGAACGGACCCGGGTTGTTGTTGTTGTCGATCACGTTGTACAGCGTCGGCAGGTCACGCATGTCGAGCAAGCCGTTGACTGACGGGTTCTGCTCGTAGCCCAAGCAGTTCACGTTGTTCGTCGGCAGGTTCGTGTAGCCATACGTGGTGTTCCACGGCAGCGTGCTCGCGTTCGTGTACGTCTTGGTACCGCAAATCGCGAAGATGCTGGCGTTGCCGTTCATGTTGTTCAGGAGGCCTGAACCGTTGTCACCGATCTGCGACATTTCGGTCGTGACGGTCTTGACCGTACGGCCAGGCGTGTAGAAGACAGGCGCGATGGTCCAGTTGCCCTGGCCCGCAACGTCCGGGCCGCCCCACCAGTTCAGGTTGCTGTTGGAACCCGCGCCGCCCTGCGCAACACGCGACGGAGCGATGTAACGCGCCGCCCAGCTGTCCAGGTTGTTGAAGTTCAGGTTCGCGCGATTGTTGGCCGCGTTCTGAATTTCCGACACGACGCCCGTCGGGCCAGTCGTCCACACGGAGGCGGACATGATGCGCAGGCCGTTCGGATACAGCACGTCCACCGCACCGGTCGCCCAGTTGACAGTGAAATCGGCCGTGTTGATGGAGAACTCGATGTCGCTGGTGTTCGCGTTGCCGTTCGTGAACTGCTGACGAGCGGCCGAGCGGCGGTTGAGGCCGTTCGCGTCGGCGATGTAGGCCACCACCGAGTCAACGCGCTGACCATTGGTCTGCAGGTTGATCGTGACCTGGATCTGGTCACGCGTGTTGGCGATGTCGACCGGCTGGTTGACCTGCGCGTTGTTCGAGACAATCAGGCCTTCCTGATTGATCGAGTTGTCATACGACGTCACCGTCGGGCCCTGACGGACGTTGGCGATCGTCAGGTTGGCGATCGGCGAAACGTTTACCGTCACGAGCTGCGTGAGCGTGGTCGCGGCGAGCGTCGCCGTGCCAGCCGACGTGGCCGTCACCGTGATCTGCGCGTTACCCGGCGCCACCGCCGTCACCAAGCCAGCCGCCGAAACGCCAGCGACCGCCGTGTTGTTCGACGAATACGTCGGGGTCGGCGCCGTGATGCCGGCCGCGGCCGAAACCACCGTCGAAATCTGGCGCGTCGAACCGACGGCCATATCGATGTTGGTCGGCTGAACCGTCATGCCCGTCAACGCCGGCGGAGCCGCCGTGACCGTCACCGTAACGCCCGCCGTGAGGGCGGCCGTCGTGAAGCCCGTGCCTGAACCGTTTGCCGTGACCGTGATGGTCGCGGTACCCGGCGCTACTGCCGACACCGCACCCGTCGTCGCATTCACCGTCGCGATGGCCGAGTTGCTGGTGGCGTAGCCGTACGTCACAACCACCGACGCGGCAGCCTTGCTCACGTTCGGAACGATCGTGAGGGTCTGGCCAACGCTGATGCTCGCCGTGGTCGGCGAGGTCGTGAGGTTGCTGATTGCTGCGGCGGCCGGAGCAACCGTCACCGACGCCGCGGCCTGGCCGCCCGTCGATGCCGTCGCCGTAATCGTCACGTTGCCCGAGGCAACGGCGGCTACGCTGCACGCACCTGTCTGCACAGCGGCCGTCGCAACGGCGTTGTTCGAAGACGAGCAACCCGTCAACGTCGGCGGGGTCGTCTTGCTACCACCGGTGATCTGAACCGCAAAGTTCAGCGCCTCACCAATGTTCATCGTCGCGTTCGGAGGCGTGATGGAAATAACCACCTGCGCATCCGGCGCTACGGGCACCGTGACGTCATCGCCGCAAGCACCCAGCGCGGTCAACGCGCCGAGGCTCAGTACGAGCGCCTTTTTCCGAGAAAAGAGTTGCATTAATCCCCCTCTTACGAGGTCGTGTAGGTAACTGCTTGCGTCGGGACGGGTCATCCATCGCAAACAAACCGCTAGTGAAAAAACCGCGTCAAGTGGACACGATCTTCATCAAACGTCTCACTGTGGACTGAACGCGTTCCGGGGAGCGGCCGGTTGGCATTCACACCGTAGTGAGGGCTCGATGCCCGCACTGCCGTACAACACCATCAGGTCCTGCACCAACATCCCTGCACCATGCGTCCTAAAGACGACACAGCCGCCCGAGTCCCACGGACACACGTCCGCACGGAACTCAGGCTGGAATACCAAGACGCAAAGCTAGGGCGGATTCCCCGGCTGGTCAAGCAGGAAATTCCACCCAACGCTTCTCGACTCCATCACAGACCTGTAACCTCGACATCGCCACCCCTGCCTGTCCTCACCGGAGGACGAATTCCCCTTGAAAAACGATGGGTCACACCTTGGACGGGGGGGGCAGCACAAACGTCACAGGGCGGGCACCGCGGCCGTTTCCGAAACACACCGAACATTCCCCGATTACCTTCAAGGAATGGCTGACCTCACCCGCATCCACCTCCCCACCCACCGGGAAATCCCCGCGCCTTCGGGTGAGGCGCTCGGTCCGGCGCTCAACGCCGCCCAGGCCCTGGCTGCCAGCCATGGCGATTCCCCTCTCCTTATTGTGGCCGGCGCCGGATCAGGAAAGACCCGCACCCTCATCCATCGCGTCGCCCACCTCATTAATAGAGGCGTCCCGGCCAGCCGCATCCTCCTGCTCACCTTCACTCGTCGAGCGTCCCAGGAGATGCTGGACCGGTGCCAGCGGCTGGTCGGCACGGCCTCGCTCCAGGTCCAGGGCGGCACCTTTCACGGAATCGCCCACCGCTTGCTCCGCCGTTTCGGTCCAGCCGCCGGACTGCCGGCCGATTTCACCATCCTCGATCAGGGCGACGCCGCCGATCTCATGGGACTCGCCCGCGCCGCCCTCGGCTACGCCGACTCGTCCAAGGCGCCGCGCTCGGCCCCCCGCTTCCCGCGCGCCGAAACGCTGCTGTCCATGTATTCGCGGCAGGTCAACACCGATCGCCCCATCGCCGATCTGATCGGCGAGCAATGGCCGCATTTCCTGGCCTGGGTGGGCGACATCGAGCCGCTGTTTGCCGACTATGTGCGCCGCAAAGCCGAGCGGAATCTGCTGGACTATGACGATCTGCTGCTGTCGTGGGCGCTGCTGCTGGAACAGGCACCGGCCATCGCCGAGCAGATTCGCGCCCAGTACGACCACGTGCTGGTGGACGAGTACCAGGACACCAATCCGCTGCAGTCACGCATCCTGCGCGCGCTCTGCACGAATGGCCGTATCACGGTGGTCGGCGACGACGCCCAGAGCATCTACGCGTTTCGCGGCGCCACCATCCGCAATATCCTCGATTTCCCGCATCAGTTCCCCGACACGCACATCGTCACGCTCGAGCGCAACTATCGCTCGGTGCCCGGGATTCTCGACACCACCAACGCGCTCATCTCGCGCAGTCGGGAACGCTACTCCAAACAGCTGTGGACCGAGCGCACCGGCGGTGAGCCCCCCTGGCTGGTCACGGTGCGCGATGAACACGAGCAGACCCGCTTCGTCGTCGATCGCATTCTTGAGTTGCATGACGAAGGGATGCCGCTGCGCGAAATGGCGGTCCTCTTTCGCGCCGGGTATCTGTCGGCTGACCTCGAAATCGAACTGTCCAATCGACGCATTCCCTACGAGAAGTGGGGCGGACTGAAGTTTCTCGAAGCGGCGCATGTCAAGGACATCCTGGCGTTCCTGCGCGTCCTGGAGAATCCCCTCGACGAAGTGAGCTGGTATCGCCTGCTCAGACTGTTGCCCGGCGTTGGTGATGCCACCGCGCGCGCCGCCGTCGATCTGCTGGCCCAGCACGGATGGGCACCAATGGCCATCGGCGCCGTCCGCGCGCCGTCACGCGCACGACCGGGATTGCAAGCGCTGTCGGCCCTGCTGGACGGCATGCGCCGCGTGAACGTGCAGGCGCCCGCCGAAGCCATTCGCCTGGTCCGTCAACTGTACGATCCCATTCTCAGGGCCACGTACGACGACGCCCCTCCCCGACTGGCCGACCTGGATCAACTGGAAGTCATCGCCGCCGGTTACCCCGATCGCGCAACGTTTCTGGCCGCGCTGGCCCTCGAGCCGCCGGCCAATACGCAGGACCTCGCCGTGGGTGGTGACGACGAATCCGACGCGCTCATTCTGTCCACCGCCCACTCGGCGAAAGGCAAGGAATGGGATGCGGTGTTCGTGATCTGGGCGGCTGACGGGATCTTTCCCATGGCGCGCACCGCCGACAAGGAAGACGAGGTGGATGAAGAGCGCCGACTGTTATACGTGGCGATGACCCGCGCGCGCGACCAACTGTACGTCACCTATCCGCTGCACAGCTATCCGTCACGCACCGGTGCCGACTTTGCCTTTGGGCAGATGTCGCGTTTTCTCGATCCCGGCGTGCGCAGCACCATGCAGCGCGTGACGCTGGGAACCGACATGCCGCCCGAGCTCCCGGCGCTGCGCGGTGAACCGGTTATCGACTTGCGATCGTTGCTGCGCGGACGGTTTGGCGGGAGCGGGAAACTGCCGGAGGGTTGACGGTCCTCATCCCCTCTACCCTCTCACCGGCCTCTAGTGCGCGCCAGGGCACTCGCACATCGTTCAGCATTACGCTACACGGCAGTTCCCGCTCGACCTTCACCCTTGAGCTCTCATCACAATGCGCTTCGCCCTTGTCCTTGCCGCCTCGCTGGCCGTTGCGCCGCTTCATGCGCAAAGTCCGACGCGCGCCGCTGCGCCGAAAACGCCGACTGACTCCTTTCGGCTGGCCGCGCGACTGCCGGTTGATCCTGCGGTGCGCGTCGGCACACTGTCCAATGGCCTGAAATACTATGTGCGACGCAATGCGAAACCCGAGCAACGCGCCGAGCTGCGTCTGGTGGTGAACGCGGGCTCCATTCTCGAGGACAACGATCAGCGCGGTCTCGCGCACTTTCTCGAGCACATGGCGTTCAATGGCACGAAGAGCTTCGCCAAGAACGACATCGTCAAGTATCTCGAGTCCATCGGCGTCCGCTTCGGCGCGGACCTGAACGCCGAGACCGGCTTTGACGAAACCATCTTCATTCTCCCCGTACCGACCGACAGCGCCGGCATTCTCGAAAAGAGTTTCCGGTTTCTTGGCGATGTCGCCACCGGCATTTTGTTTGATTCGCTGGATGTCGTCGCCGAACGCGGGGTCGTACTGTCCGAGTGGCGCAGTGGGCTGGGCGCCGGTGAACGCATTCGCGATCTGCAGTTCCCCGTCATCTTTCGCGGCTCGCGCTATGCGCAACGTCTGCCCATTGGCTTGCCGGAGGTCATCGAAAAGGCCAATCCCGCGCCCATCAAACGGTTCTGGCGTGACTGGTATCGTCCCGACCTCATGGCGGTGATCGCGGTAGGCGATGTCGACCCGGCGCGTCTGGAAGCGCTGATCCGGCAGACCTTCGGGGCCATTCCGCGACGCACCGCCGCACGCCCACGCACAGTGGCGACGGTGCCGAAACACGACTCCACGCTGGTGTCGATTGCCACCGACGCCGAGTTGACCTCGTCATCCGTTGGCGTGTTGTGGAAGCTGCCACCTACCGGGACACGCACCGTGGGCGAGTACCGTCAGATGATGATGCGTCGCCTGTACAACAGCATGCTCAATCAGCGCTTCAGCGAGTTGTCGCAGAAGCCTGACGCGCCGTTTATCGGGGCTGGCGCCGGCGGTGGCAACTTCGTGCGCGGCAGCGACTACTACTCGCTTGATGCGGGCGCCAAGGAAGGCAAGCTGCTGGCCTCGCTGCAGGTGGTGCTCACGGAAGCCGAACGCGTGCAGCGGCACGGCTTTCTGCAGAGCGAGCTGGATCGGGGTCGCACGAATCTGCTGCGTTCACTGGAGCGGGCGTACACCGAACGTGACAAGACACCATCCGCGTCGTTCGTAGGCGAGTACATCGACAACTATCTGTCGGGAGACGGCATTCCCGGCGTCGCCTTCGAGTTTTCGGCCGCCAAGGCGCTGTTACCCAAGGTGACGCTCGCGGAAGTCAATGCGTTGGGGAACGAGCGCAGCGGCGCCGCCAACCGCGTGGTCACGGTCACGTTACCCAAGAAGGACGGATTGCCGGTGCCAACGGAGACCGAAATCCGAAAGATTTTTGCCACGGTTGCCTCATCGACCATCGCACCATGGACGGAGACGGTAGCGGAAGGGGCGCTGGTGCGGGTCGCGCCCACGCCGGGACGGGTGGTGGCCGAGAAGCGATACGACAGTATCGGACTCACCGAGTGGACTCTGTCGAACGGTGTTCACGTGTACGTGAAGTCCACCGATTTCAATGCCGATCAGGTGTTGATGACCGCGTGGAGTCCGGGCGGCGCCAGTCTCCTGCCGGACAGCTCTGTATTTCGCGGGGCGTTCACCACGACCGCGCTGGAGCGCGGCGGCGTGGGAGAATTCTCGCTTATTGACCTCAACAAGAAGCTCACCGGCAAGGTCGCTGCCGTCTCACCATTCATCGGCGATCTCAATGAAGGGCTGAACGGGCGGGCGTCACCGAAGGATTTGGAAACGCTCATGCAGCTGATCTGGTTGCGCATGACGGCGCCGCGCGCGGACTCTATTGCCATGCAGGCACTGGTCCAGCAGTTCGACGCCGTGCTGCGCAACAAGGACGCCAACCCGGCGGCGGTGTTCAGCGACACGGTGCAGGTCACGCTGGCAGGGGGGCACCCGCGCGTGCGGCCGCTGTCGGTGGATATGCTGAAGGAACTCGATCTTGCGCAGATGCTGGCGATCTACAAGGATCGCTTCAGTGATGCGAGCGATTTTTCGTTCCTGTTTGTCGGCAATGTCGATCTGGCTACGCTGAAGCCCTTGGTCGAACAGTGGCTGGCCGCCCTGCCGTCCACCGGCCGCAAGGAAACGTACCGCGACGTGGGACCGAAGCTGTTCAGCGGACGGATCGACAAGACCGTCCGCAAGGGGGTCGCGCCACAAAGCCAGACCGCCGTGTTGCTGGCCGGTGCCGATGCGTGGAGTCGGGAGCAGGCGTACATCCTGTCGTCAGTCGGCGAAGTACTGGAGATGCGATTGAATGATCGGCTGCGCGAGGCGCTGGGCGGCACGTATTCGGTGGGCATCAACACGGCGTTCTCGCGTCGTCCTCGCGCTGAGTGGCAGGTGGTCATCAATTACGGGTCGGCGCCGGAGAAGGCCGACACGATGTTCGCGGCGGTGCGCCAGGAGCTGGATTCGTTGCGGCGCGTGCCGCCGACGGCGGCCGAATTGGAGCGCGTGCGTGAACAACAGCGGCGGGAACTGGAAGTGGCGCGCAAGCAGAACAACTGGTGGGTCAGCATGCTGCAGGGGCGACTCGACAACGGCGACGATGTCACAACCGTGTTTGCCGACGACGCGTTGATTGCGGGACTGACGGTGGAGAAATTGGCGGCGGGCGCGAAGAAGTTTCTGGACGAGAGCAATCGGGCGCGGTTTGTGCTGCTGCCGGAGGCGAAGAAGCCTTGAACGGCGACACGGCGGAGGCGTGAGCGGTGAGGGACTTGAGGGGTGAGCAACTGAAGCGTTGAGCGTTGAGGGGTGAGCCGGCGAGGGCAGGACTGGGTTCTGCCCTCGCTGGCTGGCCCCTCTCGCGCTCGACGCTTCCGTTGCTCACGGCTCAGGCCCCTCGCTGCTCAACGCCCTCACCGCTCCGTCCGCTCCATCCGCTCCGCAACAGTGCGAGATACGGCGCGCGAAATTGGTTGTGTATTCTGCTCGCGGACTCCGCAGTTTGCGGCATGCGCAATCCTCAAAATCTCGCCGTGCTGCCGCGCGCCAATGCCTTGGTGCTCTCGCTCCACCGCTCTCCGCTTCGGGTTCGTGGTCGACGCGCGCCCGGACTCAGTGCGCAACTGCTACGATCAGCCAGCTCGATTCCCTGGAACATCGCTGAAGGCGCCGCGCACGACGATCCGGCTTTCGTGCGATACCTGACCACCGCAATCGCATCGGCCAACGAAGCGGAACAGCAACTCCAGTTGGCCCATGCGCTCGACTTGCTGGGCGACGACGGCGACTGGCACCTGACCGAGATCGTTGAACTCCGGAAGATGATGATCGGGTTGCGCAAATCGGTGCTTCGAAAGAAACCGAGGAAACCGTAGGGTAGAGCGGTGAGGGCTTTAGGGGTGAGCAACGGAAGCGTTGAGCGCCAGAGGGGCCAGCCGGCGAGGGCAGGACTGAGTTCTACCCTCGCCGGCTCACCCCTCTAGCGCTCAACGCTTCCGTTGCTCACCCCTAGAGCCCTCACCGCTCACTCCCCCTCACCGCCTCTCCCGCGCCACAATCCGCTGCACCGCGCGCTTCAAATCTCTCCCCTCCGCCACAAACACAGAATCGAACCCGTCCAACCCCTCCGCATACACCCGGCGCGACAGCAGCACGGCGTTATTGAGCGGCACCTTGGCGGCCCAGCCGGGCGGATAGCCCCGCAGACGCGGGCCGATGCTGTCCACCAACCGCGCGCGCGCCGCGCCATACACCGCCTCGCGCGCGGCAAGCCGCGCCGTGCGCGCGCTGTCGGGCAGCGAGGCAAACACCGAGTCGATTTCATTCGCCACGCGGGCCCAGAACGCGCCCAGCACCAGATCGTCCTGCCAGTCGGCTTCCGCCCGGCGCAACGACGCCGTATCACCGCGCGCGCGGAAGAACGCTTCCGCCCCGCGACCGCCGACAAACGACGCGAATGACTCATTGAACGCCACTCGGCCCTTGGCGAAGAACGTGTTGTGCAGCAATTCGTGCAGGACCGTGTTCACCAGCGTAATCGAGTCGGCCTTGATGGTCGTGCTCACCAGCGGATCGTTGAACCATCCCAGCGTGCTGAATGCCGACGACGGGCCCAGCGTCACGTCGAATCCGTCGCGCGACAACTGATCCCTGGTGCGCTTCGCTTCATCGAAATCGAAGAATCCCTTGTACGGAAACGTGCCGACGACCGGGAACCACCAGGTTTTTCGCTCCAGGCGGTCGCGATAGGCCGCCGACAGCACCAGTACCAGCGTGTCGCGGTCGAGGCGGCTGAATTGCGTGAAGCTGTCGCCGGCCTTGAGCGCCAGCGCCGTCACGGCGAAGGCGCGCGCCTCCGACACCAGTTGCAGCTTGGCCAGGGTTGCCGCATCCAATGCCGGCGTGGAGGTCGCGGTGACGGACGCTGATCGCGATCGACCGGAGTCGACCAGCAAGCGCTCGATCGGCTGCCGGCGCGACAGGATCCGCGCCTCTTCGTACGCCGCGCGCGACAAATAGCAACCCGTCGGCGTCAACGCCAGTGCGGCCACCAACAGCGCCGTCGCCGCGCCGGTGACTCGACGCAACATTCGCCATGAGGCTATCTTTCCCGGTCCATGTCGTTCGTCCATCTGCATTGCCACTCCGAGTATTCGCTCCTTGACGGCGCGAATCGTATCGATGATCTGATCAAGCGCGCGCAGCTGTACGAACAGCCCGCGCTGGCGATTACGGATCACGGTAACATGCACGCCGCCTGGGATTTCCAGGAAAAGGCGCGCAAGGCCGGCCTCAAGCCGATTCTGGGGATGGAAGCCTACGTGGCCCCGGCAGATCGGCGCACCCGCGGTCGCCCGGCCCCCGGGGTGAAACCGTACTACCACCTTGTGCTGCTGGCCCGCGACCTGCAGGGCTACCGCAATCTGGTCAAGCTCTCCTCGTTAGGGTACACCGAAGGCTTCTATACGAAGCCGCGCATCGACCGCGAACTGCTCGCCCAGTACAGCGAAGGCATCATCGTGTCGTCGGCGTGTCTGGCCGGCGAGGTGGCCACCCACCTCATGGACGACTGCGTCGCGGAGGCCCGTGAAGCCGCCGCGTGGTACGCGGAGCTGTTCAAGGACCGCTACTACCTGGAAGTGCAGGCCCACACCAGCCAGGGCCAGGCCACGCTCAACGCCAAGGTGCTGTCGCTGGCCGACGATCTGGGACTGCCCGTGATCGCCACCAACGATACGCACTTCCTGCGTCACGAAGATCACGATGCCCACGACGTGCTGTTGTGCATCGGACTCGGCAAGGATCGCAATGATCGCGATCGGATGCGCTATGACGACGGGTTGTACTTCAAGTCGGCTGACGAGGTCCGTCCGTTCTTTCCCGGGCGCGACGATGTCCTCACGAACACCCTCGCCATCGCCGAGTCGGTGGACGTGCAGTTCGAGAAGAAGTATTACGTGCCGTCCTTCCCGCTGCCGGAGGGCGTGAGTACCGAGAACGACCTGCTGGTGCAGTTGGCGACCGACGGCGCGAAAGTGCGCTACGGCGACCCGTTCCGCGACGAGGTGAAGGAGCGACTCGACTACGAGCTCGGTGTCATCACCAAGACCGGCTATGCGGGTTACTTCCTGATCGTCGCGGACTTCATCAAGGCCGCCCGTGATCGCGGTATTCCCGTGGGACCGGGGCGTGGCTCGGCGGCTGGTTCTCTGGTGGCGTACGCGTTGCGCATCACCGATGTCTGCCCGCTCGAGTTCGATCTGCTGTTCGAGCGCTTCCTGAATCCGGAGCGCGTGTCGATGCCGGACGTCGACGTCGACTTCTGTTTCGAGCGGCGCGGCGAGGTGATCGAATATGTGCGCCAGAAGTACGGCAAGGATTCTGTCGGACAGATCGTCACGTTCGGGACACTGAAATCCCGCGCGGCCATCAAGGACGTGGGCCGGACGCTCGGCTTCACGCCGGCGGAAACCGATGCGCTGGCCAAGCTGATTCCGAACGCGCCGAATTTCTCGCTGACCGTCAAACAGGCCATCGAGCAAGTCCCGGAAGTCAAGAAGTTTTATCACGACGATCCGCGCTACCGACAGCTACTCGATTTCGCGATCTCGCTGGAAGGGCTGTCGCGTCATACCGGCGTGCACGCGGCGGGCGTAGTGATCGCGCCGGGCCCGCTCAACGAATTCGTTCCCATCTGCACACAGGCCTCCAAGGGCTCCGGCAGTGGCGAGGACGAACGCGTCATCGTGACGCAGTACGACATGACGGCGCTTGAGCATGCGGGCATGCTCAAGATGGACTTCCTCGGGCTGACGACGCTCACGGTCATCAGCGACACGCTGGCGCTGATCAAGGAGCGACACGGTCGGGACGTGGTGTTGGAAGAACGCGGTTTTGCCGACGCCGACACCTATCGCATGCTGCGCGCCGGACGCACCGCAGGCGTCTTCCAGTTCGAATCGCCGTTGGCGACCGACGTGCTCAAGCGCATGCGCTGCGACCGCTTTGACGATCTGGTGGCGTCCAACGCACTGTTGCGTCCGGGTCCGTTGGACGCGGGCATGCACAATGTGTACATCCGACGCAAGCGCGGCGACGAGCCCACCGCCTACGCGCTGCCGGAGCTCGAACCGATCCTGTCCAACACCTACGGCGTCATCACCTATCAGGAACAGGTGATGCGCATTGCGCAGGTGCTGGCGGGCATCTCGCTGGCCGAAGCCGACGTCTTGCGAAAGGCCGTCGGCAAGAAGGACTCCGAGTTGATCAAGAAGGAACTCGGGAAGTTTGTCACCAAGGCCGTGGCGCTGGGTCACGATCCGGCCGTCATCGACGAATTGTCAGGACAGATCGAGACGTTCGGGCGATACGGGTTCAACAAGTCGCACTCAGTCGCCTATTCCGTTGTCGCCTATCACACGGCGTGGCTCAAAACGCACTATCCGGCCGAGTTCATGGCCGCGCTCCTGTCGTCGAACATCGGCAAGACGGAAGAAGTCATCAAGTACATCGCGGAAGCGCGCGAAATGGGCATCGAGGTTCTGCCGCCCGACGTGAATGAATCGGGTTGGCGATTCACGGTGGTCGCTGACAAGCGCATTCGGTTCGGCCTCGGAGCCATCCGCAACGTGGGTCGTGGCGCCATCGATTCACTGCTTGGCGCGCGTGCGGACGGATCGTTTTCGTCGTTGTACGATTTGTGCTCGCGGGTGGACCTCCGCATGTGCAACAAGCGGGTGTTTGAGGCGCTCGTGGCCGCCGGAGCCTCCGATGGCCTTGGCGGTCATCGGGCCCAGCTGCTGGCCGCGCTCGACCATGCCATCAGTGAGGCGTCCCTGCGACAGGAAGAAGCGGAGCGGGGACAAGTCTCCCTGTTCGGCGACTTTGGCGATACCAGCAGCTCGGCGTCGGTCAGTGGAGCCCCCGCCAGCCCCCCGCCGCTTCCGGCAACGCCCCCCTGGAGCGAAAGTGAGCGGCTGCAGCGGGAAAAGGAGCTGATCGGGTTCTACATCTCGGGGCATCCCCTGGAGCCGTTCCGGACCGAATGTGAGCTGTTTGCCTCCCACACGGTGGCACAACTGGGGCGATGGACCCCGGAAGGGGTTACCATCGGTGTGGTGGTCACGGCCATCAAGCGGCAGGTTTCCAAACGGTCCGGGGCCGAGTTCGCGAGGTTGACAGTCGAGGATTTTTCCGGATCTTCCGAAGTGTTGGTCTTTCCGGAGGCGTGGGCGGTGATCGCCGAACGTGTCCGGCCAGACGTGCCGCTGCTGATCAAGGGCGGCTATTCACGGAAAGATCAGGAGGTTGAGAACCCGACGTTTATCGTTGAGGCCGTCACGCGTTTCGCTGAGGTGCGGGCGAGCGGCGATCTGGCGGTGGCGATCGATCTGAACAACGGTGCCGATCTGGCACCGTCGGTGATGGATGATGTGCGGGTTGCGATCGAGTCGCATCAAGGCTCGGCGCCGCTCGAACTGCGTTGGCAGGACGGCGACGACTCGCCGGTCCGATTCCGGTCGCGATCGCTGACGGTCGCCGCGTCACCGGCCGTCCTGTCCGATCTTCGCGCGCTGCTTGGCGCTGATCGTGTGCGCCTTGTGCGCGCCGACGGCTGACGAGCTGGCGCGTCCCTCTTTCCCCGGACTGTCATGGCTGTTGCCCCGATACTCGAATTCGAGCGTCCGCTGGCCGACCTCGAGAAGCAAATCGAGGAGATGAAGAAGCTGGCCGGTGATCAGGCACTCGATGTGGTTGCGGAGCTCGCACCGCTTGAGGCGAAGCTGGCCGAACTGCGTGTGCAGATCTATAGAAACCTCACCCCGCTTCAGCGGGTGCAGGTGGCGCGTATCGCGCGGCGTCCGTTCACCGCCGACTACATCCGGCTCGCGCTCACCGACTTCATCGAGATTCACGGGGATCGTCTGTTTCGCGACGACGCCGCGATCATTGGTGGTTGGGCGCGGCTCGATGGCGAGACCGTGATGGTGATTGGCCATCAGCGTGGCCGTGACACGAAGGAGAATCTCAAGCGCAACTTCGGGATGCCGCACCCCGAGGGATACCGCAAGGCACTCCGGCTGATGAAGCTGGCCGAGAAGTTCCAGGTCCCGGTGCTGACCTTTATCGACACACCGGGTGCGTGGGCCGGTCTGGGCGCGGAGGAGCGCGGACAGAGCGAGGCCATTGCGCGCAACCTGCTGGAGATGAGCCAGCTGCAGGTGCCGATCATTGCCACGGTCATCGGCGAGGGCGGCTCGGGTGGCGCGCTGGCGTTGGGTGTGGCCGATCGCGTGCTGATGTTCGAGAACGCCGTGTACTCGGTGATTACCGTCGAGGGATGTGCCGCTATCCTGTGGAAGGACGGCAAGAGTCCCGCCATGCGCGAGAAAGCAGCGACGGCGCTTCGCATTACCGCCGCCGATCTGGTCGAGTTGCGCGTGATTGACGAGATCATACCGGAACCCATCGGTGGCGCGCACTCCGATCACGATGTGACGGCGGCCAACCTCAAGGAGGCGCTGGTGCGAAACCTCGAGGAACTGCGCCGACTCAAGCCGGACCGTCTGGTGCGCAAGCGGCGGGAAAAATTCCTCCGCATGGGGCAGTTTGCCGAGTAATCAGCCAAGGCGGACGACGTGGCGCACCTGATCGAAGTGGCGTTTCGGGGCAATCGAAAGGAGTTCTACCAGTGGGAAGCGGAGACCGCACCGGCGTTGCGTGCCGGAGTGATTGTCGAAGCAGATCGCGGTGAGGACTTCGGTCGCGTGCATTCCACCGGTGAACTGGCCGAGGTGCGCTGCCGCGGATGCGCGCACGGATGCGGCACCACGCCGCCGCCGCGTTTGGCCATGCGACTGGCGAACGCCGACGAGATGGCCCGTGACCACGCGCTGACGGCCGACAACGAGAGTGCCCGCCGACGCGCGATGGAACGCGTGAAAGCCAACCACCTCGTGATGAAAGTGACCGACGCCGAGTGGCAGTGGGACCGTCGCAAGCTCACGTTCTACTTCACGGCCGAGCGTCGCGTGGATTTTCGCACGCTGGTGCGCGATCTGGCCGCGATGTTCCGCGCGCGCATTGAACTCAAGCAGATCGGTGTGCGCGACGAAGCCAAGCGACTCTCGGGCATCGGTCGATGCGGTCGCGAATACTGTTCGGCGTCATGGCTGCCCGATTTGCGTCCGGTCAACCTGGGCGTGGCCAAGGAGCAGAAGCTCTCGCTCAACCCGCAGCAGATTTCCGGCGCCTGCGGCCGTCTGATGTGCTGCCTGCGCTATGAGCATGAATTCTATGTGCAGAGCCGGCGGCGCTTTCCAAAGGAAGGACGCATTCTCGTCACCCGCATTGGTGAGGAGAAGGTGATCAGTTTCGACATCTTCAATGATCGGGTGACCTTGCGCTCGGCCGAGGGGGATACGCGCGTCGTCCCGTTGGCCGAGTTGCGCGAGGATGTCGGCGGCTTTGGCGATTCGATCAGCGCAGACCGGATGGTGTTGGTGGCAGACCACGAGGACGAGCATGGCGACACGGTGCTCGATCATTCGGATGCGCCAATCACGGAGGATCGCGGGCCTGACGACCACTCGACGACCGACGACGAGGCGGCCGTTGATGCGGCGGGTGCCGAACCCGCCAGCGATCCGGCCACGACAGACACCGACAGTGAAGCGCGTCGGAAACGTCGCCGCGGGCGTCGCGGCGGACGCCGGTTGCGCGCCGCCGAACAACGTCGCCTGGATAGCGACACCGAGACCGACGACGGGATCGCCGATACCGCGCCCACCGACTCTCCACCGAGTACCTGACGTGGCCCGTTTCTTCCTGACCACCGCCATCGACTATGCCAATGGCGATCCGCACATCGGACATGCGCTTGAGAAGATCGGTGCCGATGTCATCGCGCGCTATCATCGATTGCGCGGTGACGAGGTGCATCTGCTCATTGGCATGGATGAACACGGCCAAAAGGTGCAGCAGACCGCGGCGGCGCAAGGCGTCGACCCGCAGGCGTTTGCCGACGACATCGCCAGGCGATTTCAGGCGATGTGGGCGCGTCTCAACGTGCAGTATGATCAGTTCATTCGCACCACCGATGCGCATCACAAGGCGGGAGTCCAGGCGCTGATCCGGCGCATCGCGGAGCGGAGTCCGGACGACTTTTACGAGCGTTCGTATCGCGGCCTGTACTGCGTGGGCTGTGAAGCGTTCAAACAGGATGCGGACATCGTCGACGGGAAATGCGCTGTACATCCCACCCGCACCCTGGAAGAGGTGGAGGAGCACAACTGGTTCTTTCGCCTGTCTCGGTATCAGCCGTTCCTGCAACAGCTGATCGCCGACCACCGTCCTTCATCGAACCGGAAAGTCGTCGGAACGAAATTTTGGGGCTGCTGACACAGGGGTTGGACGACGTGTCAGCGTCGCGCGCACGCTTGGATTGGGCGGTGCCGTTCCCGCTGCCGCTTTCGAATGGCGAAACGCAAGGCACGTACGTGTGGTTCGATGCGCTGCCCAACTACCTGACGGCCACCGGATTCCCGGCCCCCGGCTTCGAACAGCAGTGGCCCGCCGACCTGCATGTCATCGGTAAGGACATCACGCGGTTTCACGCGGTCATCTGGCCGGCCATGCTGGAGGCGGCGGGGCTCCCGCTGCCCAAGCAGGTGTGGGCACACGGATTCGTGCAACTGGGTGGTGAACGATTCTCCAAGAGTGCCGGCGTCAAGCTCGATCTCGGCGAAGCCATTGATCGCTTCGGCGTCGACGCGTTCCGGTACGTGTTGCTGCGTGAAGTGCCGTTTGATGGCGATGGCAATTTTTCGTGGGAACGTTTCGAAGAGCGCTACACCAGCGACCTCGCCAATGCATTGGGGAACCTGGCCAGCCGCGCGATGGCGATGGTGGAGAAATACTGCGGGGCGGTTGTGCCGGTGGCGGCCGTGCCGGATGCCGAAGGCGACGACTGGACTGATGTCGCAGCGTATCACGCCGCCATGGACGGTTCGCGGGGTTGGCTGTTGCACGATGGACTGTCCGCCGTGGCGCGCATGACAGCGCGCGCGAACGAGTTCACACAGGCCATGGCCCCTTGGCAGTTGGCCAAGGACCCGTCGCGGCGTGCTGAGCTGGAGCAGGTGCTGGCATCCCTCATTCGACGTCTGGCGCGACAGGCCGTACTGCTGTCTCCCTTCATGCCCGGCAAGTCGCAGGCACTGTGGGAACAACTGGGGGCCGCCGGTCACGTACACACCCAACGATTCGGTGACCTGGCCCGTCTGGACGCGTCCGGGTGGACGGTGCACAAGGGCGAAGGACTGTTTCCGCGGCCCGTTGCCGCCGTCGAACCGCCGACGCCGGCGTAGCTGGCGCGTCACACCGCAGGCACGAACATCACCGTGACGCGCCCAAGCGTCACACGGACTACGCGAGTCGTTTCGTTGTTGCATCCGATGCCTGTGGCGCGAGTGACGTAACGCACCCGCTATCAGTAGTTCTCCTGCCAGACGAATCACCGGCACGGGGGAACTCGCCATGCAAGAAGAGCAGACGGTGGACACCGCAGCAGCAGGTCGGACTCCGCGAAAAGGCTTCGCGCTCGAGACGGTCCTGCTGTTGCTCATCATGTTTTCGATCATCATCCTCGCCGGGCTGTCGGCGGTGACGACGCTCGCGCGCACCTCCAATGCGGACTACCGCGGCGCACGCGCCTCGTACGCCGCCGAGGGCGGTGCCGACGACGTCATGTCACAGCTTGATGCCGCCATGCAGGATGGCATCATCAACGGCGAAGACATCGCGTCCCTGCAGACCCCGCAGCTGACCGGCTATCGCATGACGCAGTCCACCCAGACCATGGGTATTCCGGTGTCGCGGACGATTACCTCGGGCCCGTTCTCCGGACTCTATTCGCTCAATCAGCCCATCGACATCACGGTCTCGGCGCGCGACACCTCAGGCAACAAGGCCACCGCGGTGTTGTCGGTGAACGCCCAGACCATTCCGCTGTTCCAGTTCGGCGTATTCTACGAGAACGACCTGGAGATCCTGAACGGTCCGGCCATGACGTTCGCGGGGTGGGTGCATACCAACGGCAACCTGTACATGTCGTCGGCGAGTACCACGTACCAGAGCAACATCACCACACCCGACAGCGTCTTCTGGAACCGCAAGGACAGCAATCAGCGACTGGGCGGCGTGGCGATCAACAATGCAGCGGGTAGTGCGGTGCTGCTGGACTTCGATTCGCGGAGTCTCTCCGGGCCCGCCTTCAAGACACGCAGCACCACGCGATTCAATGGTCGGCTGATGTCGAGCGCTTTTGGTGTCCGGTCGCTGAAACTGCCACTGCCCACGAACATGGCGCCGGTGACGTTGGTGATGCCCAAGGACAACGCCGACGCGGCCATGGTGCAGGATGTGAAGATGGCATGGAAGTCGGACTGGTACATCACGGTGAAGACCGGGGTGTTCCAGATTGCCGACACCAACACCATGAAGACGCAGTTCTGCGATTCGCTGGTGGTCGAGCGGTCGGCGGGATTGACCGTCCCTTCGGTGGGCGCCTGCCGTCGCATCTTCAAGCCGCGCGTCAATGCGTTCTATGAGGGCCGCGAGGACAAGCGCCCCGATCTGGTGGACGTGTACCTGGACTCGCTGCGCATCTGGGCCGACAGCGCGCCGACGACTCGCGCGCCGCGCATTCTGTACTTTGAGTTCGCCAACCCGGCGGTCAGTAACGCCAATAACGACTACCTCTCGGTGCGTCTGCGGGGCGGAGCCAAGCTGCCGCTGTCCCGCGTGCCAGCCGACACCGGTGGCCTGACCATCGTCACGGAACGACCGATGTACGTGCTGGGCGACTACAACACGACGGTATGGCGCCCGTCGGCACTGATGGCCGACGCCATTACCTTCCCTCAGCAATCCGCCCAATCCGTCGATGCTGAATGCGGCGCCGCCACGGCCGCGACCCGCTGCTCGGCCGCCGTCGGATGGTGCGATGTCCTGCAACAGAATATGGCGCAGCGCACCGCGAAGACGTCAACCGTCAACGCGGCCATCCTCGCCGGCCATTCGCCGACACCGTGCGACTACGCGCGTGCCGGGTGTGCGTCGCCGGCCTATGGCGGCGGACTGGAGAACTTCCCGCGGTTCTTGGAGAACTGGAACGGCGTGATCTTCCGCTACACGGGCTCGCTCGTGTCGCTGTATACCAACCGCTTCTCCACAGGACTCTGGGGCAACACGGCGAATGTCGGGTTCGCGGCGGCGGGCTATTACACGCCACCGACGCGTCAGTGGAGCTTCGACGTGAATTTCCGATTCCCCGAGCGGTTGCCTCCTGGAACACCGTCTGTCGGCACGGTGCTGCAGACGGCCTATCGTCCGCTGTACTGAGCGCCTGATGACACACCAGTCAACGCATCGCGCCACACGGCGCCGATCGCCGCCCGGGTTCACGCTCATCGAGCTGCTGATGGTGGTGGCCGTCGTGGGCATCATGATGGCCGTGCTTGTGCCCCGATTCCGGATCTCCCCGGAAACCGAGGTGCAACTGGCGGCGATGCAGATGGCACAGGACATCGACCTGGCACGCACGCGCGCGCTGTCCACACGAAGCACGGTCCGCGTGAAGTTCGTGTCGGGATCGCGCAATTACACCGGCTTCCTGGACGACGACAACAACAGCACGATCGGCGAAACCCAGGCGGAGCGTGATGCCTTGCGTGGTTTCGCCACGCGCACGCTTCCGGCACGCATCGACTTCAACCGCGGGAGCGCCAGTGCGGTACCTGATGATGGCGGCTCGGGAGCCATCACCTTTGCCGGCAGCAAGGTGGAGTTCGATTCACGCGGCCTGACGCTGCCCATGGGTGTCGGCGGCGTGGTGTATCTCAAGCAGCAGACCAGCGCGACCGCCGTGGCGGCCGTGGCGGTTTCACCGTCCGGCCAGGTACGTCTCTGGACCTGGCACAATGGAGCCTGGCAATGACACCAACCCTTCGCAACCGTCGTTCCCGCCGAGGCGTTCGGCGGCGCCTGGGCTTCACCATGGTCTCGATGCTGATGGCGATCATCTTGCTGGCCGTGGGGCTGATGGCGCTCGCGGGCGCCAACGCGCAAACGGTCACCATGCAAACGCTCTCGCAGAACCGCACCAGCGCGATTGCCATTGCGCGCGCGTACATGGAGCAGGTCCGCACCCGTGACCCGTGGTCGATCGTGTCGGAAAGCGCCGTCGCCCTCAACAACGAGGGCCTGGCGTCCGGCGGCGGCGCGTTCATCCGCACCCTCACCGTCACGACGGTGCGCCAGAATCTCATCAAGATCGTGGTGGACGTCAGGTATCCGCGCGGTACGCAGCCGGTGCAGCTCACCACGTCGTATTTCCGCGGCAACGGACTCTCGGGGGCCCAATGATGACACGCAAACGGAGCGGCTTCACGCTGGTGGAACTGCTGATCTCGATGACGATCGCGCTGGTGGTCATCACGGGCGCGACCTCGTTTTCCACCAGCAGTTGGAAGGCCCGTCGCGGCTGGACCGTGCGGGAGGGCATCGACCGCGGCGCGCGGTTCGTGGGATTGTCACTCGCGCGTGACTTGCAGGAAGCAGGTATCTCCATTGAGAGTACGCCAACGTTCGCCAGCCTTGGCACCTTCGGCGACACGGTCTCCGTGCTGTCGGTGCCGTACGAGCCAGCCGAAGCCCCGGTGTACGCCATCTACAACGACGGCGACACGCTGCCGACCTATCCCCCGGGCGGCAATTGCGGCTCCACCTGCATCGAATTCCTGATCCCGAGCGGCGCGCTGGGACTGTCGTCCGGCAACCTGGCCGTGTTGCAGGTGGGATCAACACGGCGGCTGCTGTTGCTGCAGTCGGTGGCCAATCAGGGCAACGGGCATTTTCGCGTGCAATTCCTCGACACGCCGAAATTGCTCGGTCGCGATTCCGGACTGGATAGCCTGCTGCTCTCGCGCTCCGGCACCACCATCCAGAAGTTGAACGCGGTGGTGTACTGGAGAGATCCGTCGGCCAAAAAACTGTACCGCGCCACGTCGCTCAGCAGCAGCGGGACACCGATCGGTCAGGTCATGGCCACCAATGTCGAGAATTTCGAGGCGCGATTGCTGTTCATCAACAATTCGGTGGCCGCGTCGTACAATGGCATTGACTCTGATACGCTGAACGACGGCAACGATATCATCGGCGCCAAGATCCGCGCGCAGATGAAGAGCGATCGGAGCGACCCGGCAGTAAACGGTGGCCAGCCCATTCTGCGATGGTACGAATGGAAAGTGGCGCCACGCAACTTGCTGTACGAGAAGAACCGCACGAACTAGGGGGTCCGTCGCCACCCGCACCTGCGGGTGGCGACGGCGACCCCGGGTGTTACTTGGGCTTGCTGAAATCGACCGTTGGCACCGCGCGGGACGCGGCGTCGGTCACTTCGAAGTACGTGCGCGGCTTCGCACCCGTCGCCTTAGCCGTGAGTACTGCGGGAAACTTGCGGATGTACTCGTTGTAGGTGCGGACGGCGCCGTTGTAGTCGGTGCGCGCCACGGCAATGCGATTCTCGGTTCCGGTCAGCTCGTCCTGCAATTTCAGGAAACCCTGATCGGACTTGAGCTGCGGATACGCCTCGATCACGATGTTCATGCGCCCCAGCGCCGACGTCAGCGCCTGGTTGGCGTTGGCCAACTCCGCCGGGTCCGAGCCGCCGGTTTTCTGCAACGCGCCCGTCAGGCCGGCCCGGGCCTTGGTGATGCCGATGAGCACATCGCTCTCCTGCTGCGCGAATCCTTTCACGGTCGCCACCAGGTTCCCGATCAGGTCCGCGCGACGCTGCAACTGCGCGTCGATGTTCTGCTTGGCTTGCGCCGCCTGTTCGTCGTACGACTGGATCGAGTTGTAGCCGCAGGCGCCAAGCAACAGCGGCAAGGCCAGCGCCAGTCGCGCTGAGAAGGATCGCGCGCGCCGCGGCGTACGCAAAGACTGCAGGGTCATCATAGGTCGTCCTCGCAAGAGTTCAGGAGTGAAAGGCCCGGCAGGTACACTTGAAGCCGCACGGGGCCACATGCGGCGCATCACGACGCGGTCCCGCCGGCATCCGGGGATGGCGCATAGCGATCCAGATACGTCACCAACACGTCGGCACCGCCGACGTACGCGGCCAGCACCGGCTCGACATCCCGGTCGGCAACGGTCCCGCCGCGACGCAGCTGCTCCACCGTCAGGAACGGCGCGGCGTCAAACCCGCACTGCGCAGCGGCGCGTGATGACGCCAGCCGAATCACGCGGCGGTTGTTCGCCGTGCAAACGCAGTACGCTGCGGAAGATCACCAGCATGGCGCTCAGGCTGGCTTGCAAGAGTTCACGCTGTCGCGTGACGTCCGTGCCGGCCATCATCGCTGCGCGGCGAAGTCGCAGGAGCTTGCCCAGCGCTTCCTGCTCCACCTGCAGCCGCAGGTCGGCCGTCGCCACCGTGAGCCCGTCCAGTGGCAGCGTGCCTGCCAGCACGCGGTGTCGCTCGAGGATATCCGCGTACTCCATCGGGAAGACGTCCGATGAGCCCACCCACTCCCGACGCGTCAGCAGCAGAGGCGGCGGATTGCCGGCCTCCTGCCACGCCCGCGCCGTCTGGCCAAGCGCGCGCAGCGCGGCCATGTCGAGCGATTCCACGATCACCAGCACGTTGAGATCCGAGCGACCGGCCACTTGCTCGTCGCCTGCGGCCGAGCCGTACAGCACCACGCCCACCAATGACGGACCGTGCACCTGCGTGAGCTGCGTGACCAGATCGTCAAGCTGCATCGTGGACTTCGCGTTACCAGTCTGAGCCACCGCCACCTCCGCTGAAGCCACCGCCCCCTCCGAACCCACCGAATCCTCCACCTCCACCACCGCCGCCGAAACCGCCACCAAAGCCGCCCCCACTAAATCCGCCAAATCCCCCGGGACCCGGGAGCGGAATCGGCAGACAGCCCACGCAGCCACGCCGCCGCCGACTCATCATCGGGAGCACCACGAACACCAGGATGATGATCAGCAGCGGGAGCAACTGCGAATTGCCCCCATCGCGAGGCGCCGAGCGACGGACTTCGCGCGGCTGGCCATCCAGGGTGACGCCGAAGGCGGCCGAATAGCGGTCAGCGATGGACGCGGCGAGATACTCGATGGCGCCACCATAGTCACGTGCCTGGAACTGCGCAGTCGCATCACGACACAGCGACCCGCTCGTGGCGTCGGTAATGAACCCTTCAGCCCCTTGCCCCACCTCGATGCGGCATCGACCGCGCCTGTCCGACGCGCTTTCCTTGGGGACAATCAGAATCACGATGCCGGCGTTGCGCGCCTGATCGCCAATCGCCGCGTCGGCACCGACTTTCCACTCCCGGCCCAGCCGAAGGGAGACTTCTTCAACCGGTCGGCCACCGAGATCGGGCAGCGTCACCACTACCATATCGCCACGGGTGGCGGCATTCAGGCGCTTGGCAAGATCCTCCAGACGCGCTTTCGCGTCGTCTGGAATGACCCCGGCGAAGTCGTTGACGTAACCCACCGGAGACGGCAGGGCGGGCGGCTGCGCGCCGAGTCCCGCTGGAACGGCAACAGCGGCAGTCGCCGTCAGTAACAAGGCGATGACGCCGACAATTCGAGGCATGAGAACGGTTCGCACGTTGGTCACAGTATACCCCCTCCTACGGCAAGGTGCCGCTGGAGTGTCAATCCGCCACACGATGAGCCAAGGTGACCGGAGTCGCCTGTTCCCCCGCGCAATCGGTCCCACTACCGTTCACCAAGCCGATTTGCCCTGCACGGCTCTCCCTCGGGCACCCCCAACCGACATGCGCCGCTTCCGACTTCCCCAGGTTCTTCTTGTCTGCAGCGCACTGGCAGTTGTCGTCGACAGGCTGCCGACAAGCTGATGCCGCCGCCGAGTCCAAACCGGTGCTGCCGGTTGCCGTTGCCGCCCCCGCGCCCGCCGCTGATACGTTGAGCGACTCGCTCCTGATTGCCCGTGCAGACCGCGGACGACTCATGGGTCGGGATTCCGGTGCGATCTGGGTGGTGATGATCAGCGATTTCCAGTGTCCGTACTGCAAGCAGTGGCACGATGCCTCGATGGCCAACCTGCAACGCGACTACGTCACCACGGGGCAGATACGTCTGGCCTATCTCAACCTGCCGTTGCCGCAACACAAGCACGCGCGTACCGAAGCGTTGGCGGCGTTGTGCGCCGGCGTGCAGGACCGTTTCTGGCCATTCGCCGAGCAGCTCTTCGCGCGGCAGGAGGAGGTCGAGCGCGCGATGACGGTGCAACCGCTGATCGACACCATCGCGCGCGGGCTGTCGCTGGACATGGATGCCTTTGGGCGCTGCCAGCAGCGGCAGGCCATTCGCGCGTTGATGGAATCGGACGTGCAGCAGGCGAACAAGACCGGCGTGCGATCGACACCGTCGTTTCTGGTGGGTGAGTTCCTGGTGGAAGGCGCGGTTCCCTACCCTGATTTCCGCAAGGCCATCGACACGGCGCTGGTGCTCGCGCGAAGCGCCAAGAGGACGCGCTGAACACTGCGGTGCGTGCGGCATATGCCACGGCCGTAAACCTCGCGCGCGCCGCCGCGCGGCTGGCACCGTCTGGCGAAGGCAAGCTGGCGCGCGCCTTGCGAGCCCGACGTGGGATCGTGGCGCGTGTGTCTGCAAACGCCCGGTTGGCTCGCGACGTCGCTCGTCCACTGGTGTGGATGCATGCGCCATCGGTGGGAGAAGGGCTACAGGCGCGACCGGTTGCCCAGGCGCTGAAAGCCCGTCATCCCGAGTGGCAACTTGCGTACACGTTTTTTTCGCCAAGCGCCGAGTCATTTGCGACGTCGGTCGGGGCGGACATCACCGACTACCTGCCGTTTGATCACGCGGCCGACATCGATGCGCTGCTGGATGCGCTGCAGCCGTCGATTCTCGTGTTTGCCAAGCTGGATGTGTGGCCGGTGTTGGTCGAACGGGCAACGGCGAGGGGGATTCCGGTGGCGCTGATCAGCGGCACCCTGGCCGCGACCTCAAGTCGTCGAGGATGGTGGTCACGCCACATCGTGCATGATGCGTACACCAACCTCACGGCAGTCGGAGCCATCGATATCGAACACGCCGAACGCCTGGCGGGATTGGGCGTGCAGCCAGCGGCGCTCAGCGTAACGGGCGACACCCGATTCGATCAGGTGTGGGCGCGGGCCCAATCGGTGGATCGGGCGTCGACATTGCTCGCACCGCTGGTCTCGGCCCGACCCACGCTGGTTGCGGGAAGCACCTGGCCGGCCGACGAGGCCGCGCTACTGGCGACCTGGCCACCACCGCTGGATTCGTCATCGGACGCCCTGTTGGCGGCGCCTCGCTTGATCATTGCGCCGCATGAACCGACGGCCGCTCACTGTGCGTCCATCGAGGAGTGGGCGCGGGGCGCCTCGCTGCGATTGATGCGGCTGTCTGCCATCACCGGACGGCCCAGTGCCGACGATGCCGACGTCATTCTGGTCGATCGCGTCGGCGTCCTCGGCGACTTGTATGCCTTGGCGGATATGGCGTTCGTGGGCGGCGGGTTTCACGCGGCCGGCCTGCATTCCGTCATTGAGCCGGCGGCTTTCGGTGTTCCGGTGCTGTTCGGACCGCGCTACGACAACAGTCGCGAGGCGGAGTTGTTGATCGCTGCCGGCGGCGCACATGCCGTATCCGATTCGGATCACCTTGGCGCGCAGTTGCATCGCTGGCTGGCCGATCCCGCGCAGCGGCAAGGTGAAGGTGCGGCCGCGCGCGCCGTGGTGGAACGGGAACGCGGCGCCACCGCGCGCTCAGTCGCGCTGATCGAGCAGGCCATGCGGCGCACGTCCGTCACAGAGACTACCCGATCGCACGCCCCATCACCGGGATGACCATCGTCACCAGTCCGACGGTCAGCAGCACCAGCGCAGAGACCAGGGCCCATTTGAGCGTGTAGCGTTGATGGTCGTCGAAATCGACACCCGCCAGTCCGACCAGCAGAAAGGTCGAGGGCACCAAAGGGCTGAGCAGATGAACGGGCTGCCCGATCAGTGAGGCGCGGGCCATTTCCGCCGCCGAAATGCCGTAGGCTTCGCCCGCCTTGGCGAGAATCGGCAGCACGCCAAAGTAGAACGCGTCATTGGAAATGAGAAACGTGAACGGGATGCTGAGCACGCCGGTCACAATGGCGAGGTACGGGCCGAGTGCGGTCGGCACCAGTCGAATGACACTGTCCGCCATGGCGTCCACCATCTTCGTGCCCGACAGGATGCCCGTGAACACACCCGCCGCGAAGATGAGGCCCACCACGGCCAGCACGTTGCCGGCGTGTCGTGACAACAGGGCCTTCTGCTGGTCGATGGTGGGATAGTTGAGCAGGACCGCAATCGCAAAGCCAATCATGAACAGCACCGGTAGTGGCAGCACGGCCGCAATGAGTGCCGCCAGCAGCACCACGGTGAGCCCGGCGTTGATCACCAGTCGGTCGGGACGCCGGTGCGCAGTGTCCGGTTGGTAGTCGGGATTGGCCAGCTCCTCTTCCAGCACGTGCGCCACGGCCGCCGCGTCAGCGCCTGCGGCGGCGAGACGCCCACGTTCACCCATGCCCAGTCGATAGGCCACGTACAGCACCCACACGATGCCGACCACCATGGCCGGAATCATCGGCACGAATACCGTGCCGACATCGATGGTCAATGCGCTGGCCGCACGCGCGGTCGGTCCGCCCCACGGCAGGATATTCATGACGCCGGAGGACAGCATCGTCACGCAGGCCAGAATCAGCGGACGCATCTGCAGGCGTCGATACAGCGGCAGCATGGCGGCCGTCGTGATCATGTACGTCGTCGATCCATCCCCGTCGAGCGAGACCAATAGCGCGAGCGCGGCCGTGCCCACCACCACTTTCATCGGATCGCCGTGCACGAGTCGCACCAATCGCTGGACGAATGGCTCGAACAGCCCGGCATCGATCATGACCGCGAAATACAGGATGGCGAACATCAGCATCACGCCGGTCGGTGCCAGCTTGGTGATGCCGGCCACCATCATTTCACCCAGCGTGGACGCGAAGCCGCCCGTCAGCCCGAACGCGATGGGGATCAGAATGAGCGCCGTCAACGGCGACAGGCGTTTTGTCATGATGAGCGTCATGAAGACGATCACCATGCCGTAGGCGAGCAGGGTGAGTGTCATGAGCGCATCACGGCCGCGCCGGCGCCAGCGGCAACACAATGTGCGAGGGATACGTCGCGCTGTGCTGCACGGAAATATCCGTGGTGATCATCCGGCGATTCTTCCCCAGTGGTTCCCCGGTATTCGGGTTGACGTCAAACCGCGGAAAATTGCTGCTGGAGATATCCACGCGAATGCGGTGTCCTTTCTTGAACACATTCGCCGTGGGAAACGGCTCGATGGTAAACGGGTACACGCGACCCGGTTGCAACAGCACCTGGTGGTCGCGGGTGGCGCGATACCGGCCCCGCACGATCGCATCGGTCAGGTTCATGTCAAACCCGCCGGGCCAATCGACGCTGGAGGGATAGACATCCACCAACTTGGCCGTGAAGTCGGCGTCGACGGTTGATGCCGACGCATGCAACACCACCTTGATCGGACCGATGACGGTCAGGTCTTCGGTCAATGGTTCGGTTTGAAATACCACCACGTCGGCGCGCGACCGGAGCGGCAACCAGGGCGCCTGCGACGGCGGAAAGCGCGGGTCTTCGCGTTGATTGTACGCGCCGTCCTTCAGGCGCGCCGATGAGCCGCCGCCGATGGTGGGCACCGGGTGTCGCGGATCGAAGGTATAGGTGGTTTGCGAGCGCGTTGCCGTGGGTTTCACGGGGCGCAAGGAGCCGTCGGCGTGGAAGTAGTACGGCACGAAGCGAGTGCCCGCGAGCGGCCACTCGGTGGCGCTGCGCCAGTAGCCGCCATGATACAGGCGTCCGTTCGCGTCCTTGTGCCCGTCACCCGTTCCCATCACAAAGACGCGAACCGGCGCGTCCTTCTCGGCCCCGTTGGCGCGACCCTTAAGCTGATGGTCGAACCAGCGGACATGAAAATCCGCGAGAAAATCCATGATGGCGGCGCTGTCGCCAAAGGCCACATCGCCCGCATACGGCAGGTTGTTGCCACCATGTTTCCACGGGCCCACCATCACCGACTGGGGCGCCTTCTTGAGACGGCGCAACTCCGAATAGTTCTTGAATGTGCCGGCCAGGAAGATGTCGTACCAGCCACCCACGTGCAGCATGGGGATGTCGGACGTCTCCGCATAGTGCTCATCCCACGCCAGCATCGGATCCTTCCAGAAGGCGTCGTAGTCGGCGTGTTCGAAGAAGTCGAAATACCAGCCCTCATATTGCGGCGCCACCGACAGCGGATTGAGTCCGCGTCGCATGGGCTGCACATTGTACCAGTCTTCGACCTTCTCTTTCGTGAGCAGCGCTTTCACATCGTCCGAGCGCGCGTCGGCCAGCAGCTGACTCCATGCCCACGTGAGCTGGCGGCCCATTTCGTAGGTCCCGCGGTATCGCACGCCGTGGTCCCATCCGTTGGACATGCCGCCCATGTTGATGAGCAGCGCCTTGAGCGACGACGGATGGTACTGCGCCGCACCGGCCTGCATGTGCGCGGCGAAGGACGTTCCCCACATGCCGACCTTGCCGTTGCTGTACGACTGCTTCGCCAGCCACTCGATCACGTCGTATCCGTCGGTGGCGTCAATCGGCTGCACTTTCGAGAACTCGCCTTCGGACTTGTAGCGACCTCGCGTGTCCTGCAGCGCCACCACGTAGCCGCGTTCGGCGTAGAACACCGCCTGTTCCGCCAGCGATGTCTTGTTGTATGGCGTGCGATTGAGCAGCACGGGGAGTCGCTCGGTGACGGGCGTGCCATTGCGTCCCGGCCGATAGATATCGGTGGCCATGCGTTTGCCGTCTCGCGTCGGGATCATGAGATCCGACGCGACCTTGATGGCGTCGTACTGACGCGGGGACGACGGCCACCCCGGGGGGGGCATGCGGGACGGGTCGGTGGCGGGTGGTGTCTGCGAGGCAGCCAGCGCCGGCACGAACATCAGTGCGAACAGCGTGTGCCGGACACGACCGGACAGTCTGACGCGGAATAGTGACATAGGCGGCATTGCCTAACTTGCCGCATTGCGCCGTACAGCGCCAACCATGGGCACGGCGAAGGATGGCGTGGTCTGGACGTCGCCGACGCGTGATGGCAGCTTTCAGTGGACGCGCCCACCGGAGGTTTATTCTGCGCTTGTTGACCCGTTTCGATCGGTGGCTCGCACTGCCCATCGCCTGTGCGTTGCTGGCGCCCATGGCCCACGCGGACGCGCAGAACGCGGTGCCGGCCTCCCGTCGACAGCTGGTGGGCGTCGTGCGCGATGCGGCGGGCGCCGCGCTGGAAGGCGTGAGTGTGGCGATCCCGGGCAGCACGGTCCGAACGGATCTCCGTGGTGCGTTCGAGTTGTTCACCGCAGACATCGACACCGTGACCATCTCGCTTCGGCGCGTGGGCTACGAGCCGGTGGATGCGCTCCTCACGGCTCGCAACCGGATGTGGGATACGGTGCTGGTGCAGATGGAGCAAACCGCGCAGCGACTGGGCAACGTCAAGGTCACTGAGAATCGCACGCGCGGCGCGTTGGGGATTCGGGACTTCGAGGAACGGCGCGCTCGCGGCATCGGCACGTTCATCACCCGGGCCGATATCCTGGAACGGGGCGCCTCGCGACTGAGCGACATGCTGCGCACCAAGCGCGGCGTGAATGTCGTTCGGGGCAAGGTGCGGTTCGTGGCGAATACGGCCGGTTCGCGCCAGACGTCGTGTCAGCCCGACATCTGGCTGGACGGTACGCGTTCGCGTGGCATGGAAGTGGACGAAATTCTCCCCAGCACGGTGGAAGCGATGGAGTTGTATCCGTACTTCTCGACCACGCCGGTGGAATTCCAGCCGATCGGTGCCAACACCACCCCGTGCGGCACGATTGTCATCTGGACGCGGATTCCTGGTGGAAAGGCCAAGTAGAAGCGGCCGGATAGCACGGATGACCGTGATCGGCATGGCAGTGGTGGCGTGTCATGGCGGCGGTCCGGCCGCACGTCCAGGCACCGCATCGCGCCCGGCTTCGGCATCCCGAATCGCAGTCTCCGGCGCGCGTTCGGCGACACCATCGGCGGCGGTGTCCGCATCCTGACGCTGGATCGCGAAAACGAAACAGCTGGCATCACGGCGCGCAACACGAAAAATCTCATTGTGCTGGCCGTGGTGCCCGGCCGCGAGATCGAAGTGATCATGCCGGGAGGATTACCCCTTCGCCGTGATCGGCAGGCGGGACATTATTTCGTCGATATGCGTCGGGTCGATGACAACATTCGTCCAATGAACGCCGACGAGGACGCCGCCGCCAGACTGGCCTACGATCGCTGCATGGCGCAAGCGGCCGCCACCGAGCGCCGACTGGCGCAACAGAAACGCACCGTCAAGCGCGACAGCACTGGCAAGGTGATCGATGACGGCGGTCGCGGCGAAGCCATCAGCGTCGATCAACAGCGCGCGCTGCAGGCGTCCTGTGATCGACTCGCCGACACGGAAAAGAAGAGGCATGCGACCGCGTTCCTTCGGCGCGACCGCCGGCCGACCGCTATCTGGTCGCGTTGACCTCGTCGTCGCCGATACCTCTGTCGCAACTCTACGAACGACTGGCCACCCTCACTGCCGTCGCGCCCGACGTCGCCACCACCATTGAAGCGATTGCCGCCGGATTGTTCGTTGGCGTGAAGGGCACGTGGGGCGGGTACTTCGTCGCGTGGTAGGCTGACACCGCGTGAGCGCGCGAATGCCGTGTCTTCAAAACGTCCTGACACGTTTCGCTGAGCGGTGGGAGCGGTGAGGGGCCGGAGGGGTGAGCAACGGAAGCGTCGAGCGTTCGAGGGGTCAGCCGGCGAGGGGAGAACCCAGTCCTGCCATCACCGGCTCGCCCCTCTGACGCTCGACGCTTCCGTTGCTCACCCCTCCGGCCCCTCATGCCTCCCCACCTCAGGCAGAATCCGGTCGCGGCGCAACGATTGACGAAAGGAATTACCGCGACACTCCTTTAGCGCGTCACCACCACTTCGCGAGCGCCTGGAGGCACCGGCATACGAGTCTCCGTGCCACCAGGCCACCGTACCCACAGCGCAGTGGGCGTGCCCGACAGGCCCATCACCTGCACCGCCCCGTTCTGCGACCAGTAGCCCGCGCTGGTCTGGACTTCGCGCACCGGTCCCATCGTCGTCCCATACACCACGCGCAGTTGGGTGCCGACACCATCGGGATTCGTGGCCGGGCCTTTCACGCGCACCCGTAGCCCCGGCGTCGCGCCGCGATTCTCGAACAACCGGGTGGCGTCGCCATTCTGCGACACGGCAAGGTCCAACCGACCGTCCCCGTTGAAATCGGCATAGGCCGCGCCGCGCTGATCGCCGTACACCATCAGTCCACTGCGCTGGCCGGCTAGGGGCGCAAGGCCGCCTTTGCCGTCACCCTGCAACAGCAGGCTGCGCCCCTGATCGTAGCGTGGACTGCCGATCACGCTGGGAAAGAAGTTCTGCGACAGGAAGACATCTTCAGCGCCATCCCCATCAAAATCGGCGATAGCCGAGGTGAAGGCCGGTGACCACTGCGACTCAGCCGGCAACGGCGCAGCCTCGAAGTGGTCCCCGCGATTGATGAACAGCAGGTGATCGAGCGTGCGCACCCGCAGCTGTTGCGTGGTCGACAGCGCCGAGCCAAGCACGGTCTCCACTGAGGCGTCGGCGTAGGCGGCGAAATTGTTCACGCGCCCGAGAATTCCCGCCACCGCCATGCGCACACGCGGAAAACTGTTGACGGGAGACAGGCCGTTCACGCGCGCGTCCGGCTGACCAAGGAGCATTTCCACTTCGCCGCCCGCACCGAACGCCCCGTAGGTGACCACCAGTGGATGCGCGCTGTCAACGACACTGCCCGTGTTGCGTCCCCAGCTGGTCGCCACGAGATCCATCTTGCCGTCGCCGTTGAGATCACCGGCGGCGACGCCATTCCACTGGCTGGTCCATGCTGCCAGCGCCCAGGAATCCGGTGCGGGCAGCAGTTTGCCGTGTCCGTCGTTGAACAGCAGCACCAACGCGCCCCAGTCACGAGACAGCACCAGATCGGCATGCCCATCGCCATTCATGTCGGCGAACATGGCCGACGTGACCATGCCGATGTTGCGCAGCACTGCCAGATTCGCGGTGTCAATCACGAACGATCCGTTCACATTGCGAAACAGCCCCGACGACGCCGGCATCGGATAACGCAAGGGCATGGCGCGTGAGCCCACGAACAGATCCAACGCGCCATCCCCGTCGTAGTCACCCAGGGCCAGCGGTCCCGTGGACGACTCGTGCGAACCCACCGCCGGTTGCGGTGTCGCGGCCAAGACGCCCCGTGACGCGCCAATACGCACGGCCGCCGGCTGCGCGATCATGTCCTTTTCGCTGCGAAACTCCCACGTGGCCACACCGGCCAACAGACTGGTCGCGCCATTCGACGTCATGCCCAGCACGGCCGTGAAATCTGCCGCGGCCACCGGCCCAGCGGTCGGTTGCGCCACCAGCCGACCCGCCACGCTGCGGAAGACGGCCAATCGTCCGCCCTTCCCGGTGCCCACAATGAGATCTTCGGCGCCATCACGATCGATGTCGTACCACGACACGCCCGGTCCCGATCGCGAAAGTGCATTCGGCAGCAGGAACTGACGATCCCAATCATCGAACTCGTTTTCGACGTGGGTATGCCCGTTGAGCTGCGACGTCGCGTCCACGAACAGCGTGGCACCCGCGGCAGTGCCCGGCGTAGGCGGTGTCGTTGGCGACGACGCGGACTGCTGCGTGATGTCATACAGGCGATTGGCCCGCACGGGCATGGTGGTGCGCCTGCCATCGCGCCAATCCACCACCAACTCGGCGGAATCCGCCGCGCCCATCGCGAACGACACGGCATAGTCGCTGTGGGAGAGATACAACCCACCGACGACGATTTCGCGCACCTGCACGGGAATCGCGCCGCCGTGCAACGTGAGGCGCGCGCCCACCGCCTGTGTATTGGGCGCCTCCCCGCGCAGTCGCACCGCAATGCGCGCTGCCGTCGCATCGTTGCGCAACACCAGGGCCGGCGCACCGAGTCGGTTGATGACCACGTCGAGATCGCCATCGCCATCGAGATCGGCCGATGCGATGCCGTGCGACACGTCCTCTTCAATGCCGAAACGCCAGGCGCTGCTGGCGTCCTCGAACGTGAGATCGCCGCGATTTCGGAACGCGACATTCCGGAGCTTGAGCGCGGGGAACTCCCAACGCTGTCGACGCCACGGCACGTCGTTGAGGCGATTCTGGAGCCCCTCCTGCACATCGGCATCCATGATGTCCCACAGGTGCCCGTTGGCCACCAGGATGTCCTGCCACCCATCGAGATCGACGTCCATGAAGATCGATCCCCATGACCACCCGCTGGCCTGTACGCCAGCGGCATTGGAGACCTCGGCAAACGTGCCATCCCCGCGATTGATGAACAACGCATTGCGCTGGAACTGCAACTGCAGTTCCTGCTCGCCGATCTTCTTGGGTAACGACGTGTGCGTCGGCATCTGCGTCTTGAGCCGCCGCGGATCGTTGCTCAACATGTCGGTCTCGAACAGGTCCGGGCGCCCGTCGCCATTCACATCGGCCACATCGATGCCCATGGCCGAGTTGCTCATCTGCCGCTGCGATCGCCAATCGGCCAGGCGGAAGTTCCCTTTCCCGTCGTTATACCACAGCTGATCGGTGTCTTCGAAATCGTTGGCCACGTACAAGTCGGGGGCGCCGTCGCCATTGAGGTCGACAAACTTGGCGCTCAGTCCAAACGATTCAAACTCCTCCGCGAGTTTCGCACCGTTGGCGTCGCGAAAACGTTCCGATGTCATGGGCACGCGCGTGAAGTGCCCGCGCCCGTCGTTCGCGTAGAACTCATCGGGTTCGGCGCGTTGCGTCATGCGCATGCCACCCATATCCGGACGCATGACCAGCTTGTAGTCGCGACGATGATCGGGGAGAATTTCGTATTGCGTAGGGCCCGTCTGTCGCACCATTTGATTGAACGCGCGCTGCTGCGGCGGAATCGTGTCGTCGACGCTGTACGGCTTGTAGTTGGCGATGAACAGCGCCAGATGGCCGCTGCCATCGACATCGGCCATGGTCACCGTGGTCGCCCCTCGACCCACCGTGTCGAGGCCGAGATCGCGGTGCTCGCTGAAATGCCCATTCCCGTCGTTCAGGTAGATGGTGTTGGGCCCGGTGGTGGCCAGCAGTATCAAGTCGAGATCGGTGTCACCGTCGACATCGGCCAACGCCGATCCGGTGGAGCGGCGATCGCACGCGCCCACGCCGGCGCGCGTGGTGATGTCCTCGAATTGCCAGTTGCCGGCGTTGCGATAGAGTGCGCTGCAGCCTTCGGTGCGGGCCAGAAACACGTCCGGGAGTCCGTCTCCATCCACGTCCCCCATCGACACACCGCCACCCTGCGCGAACATGCGATTGCCCAGCAGAATCTTCTCGCTGGCGGCATTCTGAAAACGGATCCCGGTCTGGCGTCCGTCCATGCGCGTGAACCCCGGCGTGCCCTTGGCCACGGTCAACTCGCGCCAACGAACCCCCGCGGACTCGTGCCAGCGTGGCGTGTCGGCTGTGCCGCACGCGTTCAGTGCGAGCATCAAGGCAATGCCCACGCCGACGCGTGTGGCAGGGGTCGTGAACGGGATCATGGCTTCGCCACTCCGGTCGACGAACCAACGCCGAACGCGGTCGCGACCTTCTCGCCAATGCAGCGACCGAGCGTCAAACCGCTTTCATTGCCCGACGGATAGTGAATCCCCCCGTATATCCGCGACATCCCCGCTTCTTCACTGGCCGCCTGGAACGACGGAAACTGCCGCACTGCGTGGCCAATGGAGATGCTGGTGCTGTCAGAGAACGGTGACGCGCCAATGAGGGCCGTGATGATGGCCGCCGCCGCCGACGATTGCGTCGAGTGTCCCGCGGGATGCTCGGGAAACGGTGGGGTCGGAATGAGCGGCTCCCAGGTGGAATCGATGACGCGCCGAATGTACGTGCGCGGTCGCAGCAGATTGTACTGATACTTGTATCCCCACGCGGCAATGAACGCGTCGGCCTGCGCCACAGCCGTGGCGAGCACCAACCGCGCCGCGGCATCGGCATCGAGATGGCGTTCGCTGATCATCTGACTGGCAATGGACAGCCAATGCCCCACCGGCGTTCCCGACTCACCGGCGTTATCGGCCCAGTAATAGGCGATGGTGCGTTGTTCCGGGGTGAGCATCCGCTTGGCATCGACCACGGCTCGCGCATTCCTGTACAGCGCCGACGCACTATCGGTGGCATACGCCGCCGCGTCAGGAATAGGACAGGCATTCCACGCCGTCAACACAAATGGGCGCACCTCGCGCCAATAGGGTTCGGTCGCCCCCGCCATATTCGCCGCGGGAAGCGTCTTGGCACTCGCCGGCTTGGGACGACTCATGATCAGTCCGCGATCACTCACGTTTCCGGCACGCTGCTGATTGGCGGGATTATCGAGGGCGACAAACTCGCTGGCGCCCGACAGGTTCTGCGTGGAGTACACGGTGGCCGGTGAATCGTTGTACCACAGTCCGTCGCCAACCGGCGGTGCGTATGCGCGGCCGCGCGTGGCGGTAAAACCATCGGTGTTCGACCACGCGACAATGGCCAGACCAATGCGACGCCCCAACGAGTCGGAACGCGACTGCACGTCAGCGGCGACACCGTCGGCCACACGCGCGGCTTCCAGCGAATCCGCCAGACGGGTCAACTGCGCACGCGTCGTGGCCAGCCCTTCGCGCAACAGCGAGTCCAGCACCACTCGCTCGGCCGCAACGGCCACCACGGTTGCGTCGACCTCTGCCGTTCGCTTGGCACGCGGCAACGCCGGCATGCCGTGGAGCACACTGTCGAGCGGTGACATCCCGGAGTGCGACGCGGCGAAACCGCCGTACAGCGCCGCCGCCGCGTACGCGGTCAGGCGTGACGCGACCGGAGGGGAGAGCCGCTCCACACGAATGGCGCCATACAGCGCGTGTACCCAGGTGGACACGACACGGGGATCCGTGTCGCGCGGTCGTGTGCAGCCGCCCAGCGCGCCCAGCGCCCAGGCGGTGACGATCAACGGGAGTGACCGAGGGAAGCGACGTGGAATCAAGGGAGGCATGCGTGGAATGATCGTCGCACAATCGCAGCCGCACAACGCGCGATGCACCGAACCTCCGGTGACACGGGCTCCGGCTGGCCCGACCTGCACGGCCGTCATAGCTTTACAGGTCCGGACGCCACCCCTCCCTCCCGGTAGCGACCCACCCATGATGATCACCAGAGTGTTCGTGCGCGCGGCAGCGGTTGTCATGGCGATCGCGCTGTTCGGATCCGCGCCGGCGCACGCTCAGGCGGGCGAGGTCCGCGGGATTGTGCGCGACAGCAGCTCCGGCCGTCCCGTGGCCGGCGCCGTGGTGTTGGCGCTCGACGCGCTCGGCGCGACGCTCGGCCGGACCATTTCCGGTGAGCGAGGCCAGTATCGCCTGACCCGTCCTGAGGCGACCATGCTGGTGCGCGCCGTGCGACTGGGCTTTCGCCCAACCACCGAGCGGTTGCCGCTGGTGCGCGCCGAAGTGATGACGGTCGATCTCACCCTGGTGAACGTACCGCGAACGTTGGAGGCGATGGACGTGACGGCGGCGCGCGGCTGCCCCTCTCGCGCCGATCGCACCGACGCGTACGCCTTGCTGGATCAGGCCCGCGCCGGCCTGCTGGCCACGATTGTCGCCCGTGAACGACAGCCGGCCAAGCTGCACGTGCTGCGGTACGAGCGGTATCTCGATCTGGATGGTATCGAGGTCGAGCGGCAAATCGTGCGGATGGATTCATCACGCAATGCCACCACGTCGTTCAACGCCGTGCATGATGCGATCGATTTCGTCGATCGTGGCTTCCGGGCCGGGACGCCGGGGCAATACACCTATTTTGGCCCCGACGCCGACGTGCTGCTCGACGAGCGATTCCAGCGCGGATATTGCTTCAGCCTCGCCGCGGCCGATACCGCGCGCGCGACGCAAGTCGGTCTGCGTTTCACCGCCGCCAATCGCCGCGACGGACGCGTGGACATCGATGGCACACTGTGGATTGATACCGCCGCCCGGTCGCTGCGCGACATCGACTTCCGGTATGTCGGCGTTGAGGCACTGGCCGAAGCGTTCAATGCCGGTGGTCGAGTGGGATTTCGCACGTTGAACAACGGCGTGCCGTTCATCGACCAGTGGTCGTTGCGACTGGTGGGCGCCCCGGACACCATGGTCACCGATGCCGGGGTCTCGTCGCAGATTTACGCCGTGCGTGAGATTGGCGGTGAACTGGCGCGCGCGCAGTGGCCCGAAGGGGCCACGTGGAACGGTCCGCTCAGCGCGCTGCATGTCACGGCGGTCACCCGCAGCGGCGAGCCCGCAGCCGGTGCAACACTCAATTTGCTGGGGACCGACTATCGCGTGACCACCGACAAGACCGGTCGTGCGACCTTCGAGTACATCCTGCCGGGGCCCTACACCGTGGTGGTGGACGACCCGCGACTGACGACGCTCGCCCTCCAGATTCCCACCGGTCGAACGCTGACCGCTCGTCGCGCATCTTCGGCACTGGTGCGGGTCGAAGTGCCCACCGCCGAGGATTTCGTAGGGGCCATGTGCGACCGGGATGCACCCAAACCCGATGAGGCATGGCTGTTGTCCCGGGTGGTGGCCAGCGATGGGCGACCCGTGACGGGCGCCAGATGGCGCGTGAGCGAAGCGGACGGTTCACGGTGGCGCGTGGTGTCAGACAACGGACTGACGGGCTCCAACGGCCTTGTGGCCGTCTGTCGGGGTCTGGCACGGGGCACCTCCGCCGAAGTCGCCTCGTGGCGCGATCCCAAGGAGGCCGTACGGGTCCAACGGATGCTTGAGGACCCGCTGACCGTGGTGCGCGTGGCCCTGCCGACGCACGCGCCGGTTGTCGCGGCCATCAGGCGACCGGTCGCCTCAGGACCCACGGTCACGGTGGCTGGCTCAGTCAAGGACTCGGTGACCGGCGCGCTCGTTCCCGATGCTCGCGTCACGTTCCTGGGCACACCGTTTGAGGGGGCGACCGATTCATCCGGGACGTTTGTGGTGGGTGGCGTGGCGCGTGGCGAATACACCGTGGAGGTCAGCACGCCGTGGCTCGACTCCATCGGCGCGGTGTCGCGCGCCAGCGTGACGGTGTCGGAGAAGCCGTCGCCGCTGGTGTTGTTCGTGCCATCGTTGGCGGCGATTCTGTCCGCCACCTGCGGATCGCCTGATGTTTCGGCGTTTATCATTGGCCGTGTCAGTGCCAAAGGCACCGCATTGCCCGCCGGGCTTCGCGTGGTCGCCGAATGGTCAGACATCGCCGACTCCACTCGTGTGCCGCCGGATTCGCGTGCCCCGCGCGTCGCCTGGATGCAAACGCCACTCGAGGCCAACGGCACGTTCCGACTGTGCGGCGTGCCTGCGGGCATGCGGCTGGCCCTTCGCACCGAATCCGACAGCATCAGTGCATGGGCCTCACAGCCATCGACGGTGCAATTATCCGCCGAGCGCCGATTTGCCAGAGCCGACCTCCAGCTCGACTCCACCGTCGTCGCGTACGCGTCTTTCAGCGGCACGGTCATTTCCGATACCACCGGCGTGCCCATCGAGAATGCCGAAGTTACCATCACCGACATTGGTCGAACGGTACTCACCAACCGGCGCGGTGGATTTCGCGTGAGCGATATTCCGCTGGGCGCCCATGTGGTGAGTGTCAAGCGCGTCGGGTATGCACCGATGATGACGACCATCGATTTCGCCGTCAATCGCGCGGTCGATCAGCGTGTGCTGCTCACTCGCGCGACCACGCTGGCCACGTTCACCGTTGGGGCCGACGGTATTCCGGCCGCCTTCGAGGAGCGCCGCAAAGCGGGCATCGGACGGTATCTGGGGCGCGAGGAACTCGACAAACAGCGTGGTCGGCGATTGGGCGATGTGCTCACCCAGGTTTCCGGCTTCGGGGCGGCGTCACAGGCCGCCGGACACGCGTGGGTGGTGGGGAAACGCGCGCCAACGCATCTGCTGCCAAACTCCCAAACGTCAACCGGACCCAATGCCAAGTCGATCGGCTGCGGCTCGGCCACGGCGGCCACCAAGGACCTTCTTGGCGCGCCGCCGCCGTGCACCTTCAGCATGGACGATTTGCGCAATCAGGGGTACTACTGCCCGACGCCATCCGACCAGGCCCAGGGCATCAGGGCCTGTGCCTGCTTCGCCCAGGTGTACCTGGACGACCGGCTCCTCAACACCTCGCGGCCCACCGAACCCTTCGACGCCAACAGTATTCCGGTGGAAGACATCGCCGGTGTCGAGTTCTATGCTTCGGCGGCCTCAACCCCCGGTCGCTACAGTTCGCCCAACGCCGTGTGCGGCGTGATGCTGGTCTGGACGCGGCGACGATAGATCGCCTGCTTTCCATCATCCCTTCATTGGAGTTTCCCCATGCGTTGTGTCCTGCTGCTGTCGCTGGCTCTGTTGCCGGCGTGCGCCTCATCCTCCGGCGGCAGTGCGAGCGCCCCCAGCAGCCGACCGGCGACGCAAACCATGGGTTCGGCCGATGTCGGATCGCTGACCGTGTCGGCCACATCAACGGCCGATGTCACCCATCTGCCCAACACCGTTGACGCCGTGTGGCGCATCCTGCCGTCGGTATTCGATTCCGTCGGCATTCCGGTCACCACCATCGATCAGGCCCGCAAGTCCATCGGCAACGCGGGGTACAAGACTCGGGCCCGACTCGGCAAGGCGCCGCTCAGTCGCTATCTGGACTGCGGCAACACACAGATCGGACCCAACGCCGATTCGTATGATGTGTTCATGAGCGTCATCACGACGGTCAGCCCCGAAGGGGCTTCGGGTGCCATGCTCACTACTATTGTCGACGCCCAATCGCGGCCGGTCACCTACAACCAGGCGTATTCACGATGCTCGTCGAAAGGCGGTATCGAGATTCGCATTGCCGATCTCGTGAAGGCGAGGCTCGCGCGCTGATGCATCGTGTGGCGTCATCCCTGCTGGCATTGAGCATCGCGCTGGGCTCGGCAGGTGCACAAGCCGCGTCAACCACTCGCGTGACCGTCAACGGCCTCGCGTTCGACAGCCTGCGCGGCGCACCGCTGGCCAATGCGTTCGTGATGATTGAAGGACGTTCGCGCAGCACCACCAGCGACGCCAAGGGACGCTTCAGCTTCGATACGCTGCCGCCGGGGACGTACACCTTTGCCATGCAGCACGCGGTGTTCGACAGTCTGGGGTTGTCCGGTGCGACCACGCGCGCGGTGGTGACTGATGGCAAGGCCCTGGTGACACTCGCGGTGCCGTCGTTCGCCACACTGTGGCGCGCGGTGTGCGGTGGCGTGCCGGTGCCGGTCAGCGACAGCGGACTGGTATATGGGAACATCCGCGATGCGAAGCAGCAGCGTCCGGTGGCGCAAGCCTCGGTAGAAGTGTCGTGGCTGGATCTGGTGAATCTGGGGACCAAACAGTCCAGCAATGTCACACAGCGCCGCTGGAAGAGTGAAGCGCAGGCCGATGCGCAGGGTGGCTACGCGGTGTGCGGGGTGCCGCTGCAAACGCAGCTGCGCATCCGCGCCAACTACCTGATGAATCGCACAGGGCTCATCGATCTTCCCCCCAGCAGCGATCGCGTGCGGCGGCGGGACCTCATGCTGGCCGGCACGGCACTGACCGACTCCCTGTTGCGCGGTGCGGTTGGCGGCGTCGTCACCGACGCCGACGGCAAGCCGGTGCCGGGCGCCCGCGTGATCCTTGACGACGTCAGCGAAGCGCGCACCGATGCGGACGGTCGCTTCACACTGCGCGACGCGCCCACCGGCAGTCGTCAGGTTGATGTGGCGGCCATCGGCATGTCGCCGATATCAAGTGTGGTGGATATCGCGGCCGGTGACACGGCCTTCTTTGCGGCGACGCTGCGCACAATTACACACCTTGAAGCCCTGAATATTACGGCATCAACGACCCGTCGTCGTGCCGCCGTACTGTTCGACGAACGGCGGAAACTGGGTTTGGGTTCATTCCTCGACTCCAGCACGATCGGCCGCCGCGGCACGCTAGGGGCGGCGTTTGCCGCTGTGAAGGGCGTGACGGTGCAGACGATGTCAGGCAACGGACGACGATTCAACATCTACTTGCCTTCCACCGGCCTTGACCCGTGTCTGGCGATGTTGCTCCTGGATGGGGCGCAGCAGTTCGATCACGAGATCCTGGGGACCCTGTCCCCGGCGGACATAGCCGCTATTGAGGTGTACCCTCAGCGGCTGACGGTACCGGTCGAACTGATGAACAAGGAGATCCGATGCGGCGTGGTCGCGGTGTGGACCAAGCGCGCCTTTCGCTGACCCCCTGCATCAGGGCTCGACAACCTCCATACGCGTCCCCGATACGATTGGACCGGAAATACGCTGGCGCTTGCCGCTGGGCCACCTTACCTCAAGCGACGCCGCTGCATCGGCCGCGCCGAGCCCGAAGTACAAGGGGAGATCGCTGTGTGACAGGTAGCCAGACTGCCCGTCGTTCACCTTGAGAATCCGGCGGCCATCCCGGAGAACGATGGTCACCTGAGCCCCTACGCTCTGTCGGTTCGACGTAGTGCCGCGAAGGCGCACAGTCAGCCAGTGAGCCGCATGCTTGGCAGAAAGATTACTGAGCAGCACTTGTGGTGGCGCATTGAATTCATTGGTGATGATATCAAGATCGCCGTCCCCATCCACGTCGAAGATGACCGCCGAACGTGTGCCGCGCGTTGCCGTCATGGTGGCCCTCCCATTCGCATCCATCCGACACCCGGACTCGGCCGCGTTTGGCTGCGCACACGACTGACACGCCTTGCTGTGGCGGTCGGCGCCATTCGGACCACACTCCGCAGTAAACCACTCCTGTTCGGTTGCACCGTTGCGTCGTGGCTCCACACCCAGCGTGAATGCCGCCGGCAGGAAACTCCGCCCGGCCTCGTTGAGGAACAAGTCGTTGGTCGCGTACGGATACGGGAAGTTCATACTGTTGACCACGAAGATGTCGTCCCAGCCGTCCGCATTCACGTCGTCGACACTCGGTCCCCACGGCCAGTACGTCTCCACTCCCAGCGAGTCGGACACCTCGGCGAATGAGGTCCCAGTGCCACGATTGGCGAAGAGCGCATTGCCGAACATCAGTTTTGCGCGACCGGTCGGCAGCATGCCGTCCATGACGTGGGTGGGATCGGACTTGCGCGCCTTGCCAATCCAATCCATCGGGTCGATCATGTCGATCATGTCGGAATGCATGTCGGTCACATACAGATCGAGCCGACCGTCTCCGTTGAAATCGAATGCCTTGACGCCCATCGCACCAAACGGTGTCTGCGGGAACCACTGCGCTGTAGCGTCGCGAAATCGCAGGCCCCCTACATTGTGCCACAGGTGGTTCTCACCTTGCATATTGGGCGCGTACAGGTCCGGGCGGCCGTCATCGTCGACGTCGATGATGGTGGCATCGCCGCTCCAGCTCAGGTCCACCAGCCCGGTGCTTCTCGATACATCTTCGAAATGCATGCCGCCGCGATTGCGGTACAGGATACTCGCCTCCGCGCGATCGGGGTGCAGGTGACCCATGAAGGCATCATCGACGCCGATATGGTATCCCCCACTGCCGGTATCCTTGCTGGTATAGCGCCCAACGTTGGTCACGAACAGGTCCAGCAATCCGTCACCGTCGTAGTCGAAGAATAGCGCCCCTGAGGAATGTCCGGAGTATCCTACTCCCGCTTTGGTGGTGACATTGGTAAACGTTCCGCTGCCACTGTTGTGGTACAGTCGGTTCCCGTGACGGACCGTCGTGACAAACAAATCCGGATGTCCGTCGTTGTCGATGTCACCGAATGCACAGCCAACGCCGATTTGATCCATGCTGGACAGGCCGGCTGTCGTCGTGATGTTCGAAAACCTGCCGCGGCCTTCGTTCCTCCAGAGTTCACTCGAACCACGCTGCGACACAAAGAACACGTCGGTTCGATCGTCTCCATCCACGTCGGCGGCGCACACGGCTGTGCCGTGATCATAGTGCACCGCCTTGTAGGCCTTTCCCGCATCATCCACAATTCGATTTACGAACGTGATGCCGCTCGCTTCCCGTTCGTCCCTGAACCGGAAGTCATGCCGCGTGGCCGAGCCAGATGCCATGGCGCGTTCCTGATCAGCTCGAGTTAACAACCAGGACGGTGTGCTATCCGAAACCGGCGTCGCGAACGACATGGCCGAATCAACTGTCGATTCAGCCTGGCGTTCTGATGGGCGACACGCGGTCACCATTAGCATCGCGCATAACGCGAACTGACCGGAAGTAGTCACGCCCGACTAGCGCGGAGGCCGACCGCGCCCGCCTGGCGCGCCTCCGCCACCTCGTCCCCCGAGCTTCTCACGAAGCATGGACTGCATTTCCTGCTGATATTTCTCCATCAGTGCCACAGCCGACTTCTGCTGCGCGTCGTCGAGCACCGGCAGGGCCGCCTTTGCCGCATCGTCGTAGGTCGTCCGGATATCGCGCGCCACCGCACTGAGCGCTTCACTGGCGATCACCATGCGTACCTCGTCTTCCGGCGATGGAGTGCCAGACGTGCGAGGCTTAGCGTCCTTTTTGAGTGAGTCCAGCAACTTGAAACGATCGGCGTTGACTTCTTTCAATTTCGCGTCCGACTCCTTGAAGGTCGCCAGCTGCGCTTCGGTAAGCTTGAGATCCTTCTTCCGATCGATAAGAAGTTTGAAGATGCTGGCGTTGCCGAAATCTTTGGGTGAGATCGTCGGGCCTCCGGGGCCGGACTTGGTCGCCACGGCATTCCAATCGGCTTCCTTTGAACCACCCATCTTGCCGCCTCTGGACTGTGCGACAGAGGTACCCGGAACAAGCAGCAGTGCCGCGAGCGCGGCCAGAGCGGTGCGGTGTTGAGTCATGATCGGAACCTCGCACGGGGCGAATGATGTTGGCTGTAGCGTTTGGCGGTACCCTGAATGGTGGCTCAAGGTCATTCAAGATTCGACCAACCACGGCGTCGACGCAATGGCGACATCGCCGGAAAGGAAATTGGGCCACCGGTTGAACCGGTGGCCCAAGATCATACAGGGTAACGTCGAGTTAGAATCCGATGGGTGGACGTCGATCCCACACGAACGCCCCAGCCGGTACCAGGAACGCCGCAGTCTGGGGCGTTCTCGCTCCAACCGTCGATGCAGGGAACACGATCAGGCTAACGGCCGATCCTGCGACATCTGTTCCGGGGATTGACGAGATATCGAGCTTGCCGCCGGCACCCAGGCTGGACGTCGCCAACGCTCCGCGAAGTGCAGTCATATCCGGAAACAGATCCGTTGTGCCACCTGCGGCACGAACCTTTAACCTGATAAGTGACGCTGTGGTACTCGGGTCCACTAGCGCATAGCTTGACGCGCTGAAAGGCGCAATGTTTGCCCATGTGGGCGTCGCTGGGGCCGTACCGACGCTTGCATACTGCGAAGCGTCGATCGCCGCACCCGTGGCGTTGATCACGCGCACTGCCACCTTGGCACCCGGGTCAGTCAGCGTCTCTTCGATGACCTTGACCTTCATTTGGCCTGCGCGACCTGCCCCCCACATGATGACCGTGTAGTTTTTCCCGGCCTCAAGTGTTAGCGTCGAATCCTTCAGTTTCGTCGAGGCGATCGCCTGAATGGTGTCGTCCAGAAACACCACGAAGCGGCGACTGCCGGCCCGCGCATTCTTGTACTGCGTCAGCGTCGCGGCGGTTATGCCACCAGCCGTCGTCGGATTGTTCCGAAAGGTGACTCGGAACTGTGCGTTGCTCTCAACAAGATCTACGAAGCGGAAATCGAGACCAAATGCTCCCGAGCTGTCAGGTACGGCATTGATGAACCGTACACCAGCCGTCGGAATATTCTCCGTCTGGATAACCTCTTCTGGTTTGCACGCGCTCATGGTGCTGCCAACTACGAGGCCAATCACCGTGAGCCGAAGAATGCGTCGCATGAAATACTCCATGGATGGAAAAACGAGTTGTGCCTGCATCAGGGACGAATGATTCGGATCTTATCTGAGGAATCTGGAGGTATCGTCGTGTCGCCCTCGCGCCCGGCGCCAAGCAGCGATTGACGAGCCACCAGCAGAAGTGCTCCTACGACAGCGGCGGAAATGATGGCGGTTCGACTCTTCGAAAATCTGCGCTCCTGTACGGCAACCACAAATTCCGTTCGGACACGAATCTTCTCGCCGGACCAAGCCTGGTCGCCGCCACGAATTAGATGCACCATCGAAACGGCAACCTGAAATTCCGAGCTGTCTTTCTGGACCAGCCGTCCTTCTATCTGGGCAATCTCTGGTCCCATGCTGCCGCCCAGAGCCGCGCGTCCCGCATCGTTTATCACCAGCGAAAGCTGCGAGCCAACTGGAAGTGGATTTCCGGTTACGGGCACCAACTTGTAGCAGCCCATAACCAGAGTCCACAGCAGTCCAATTCCGATTAGTGATCTCACGCCTTTCAGTTCGTTACCACCCGTACACGCTCGGCCCAGCGGTCCCATTGGGCGCGTTGCCGGCTCCTGTACCGACTCCGTAGATGTTCCCAAGCGCATACCCTCGCGCCTGCAATTCCTGGAACGGAACCGCCCAGAAGAGCGGCGTATCCTTCGGGAGGTCACCCCATCCGCGGCCGTCAAGGAACCACGGCGCATACGACGTATATGCCGTTTCGATGCGCTTCTCATACTTGAGCGCTTCCCAGAGATTTCCACATGCTACCACGTTGTACGGAGCAACGGGCACTTTCGGCACACAGTTCGTGGTCCCACCGGGCACCGGCGACGTTGCATCGAACGCGGTGATTGCGGGCAAACCGTTCCTCACTCGGGTCACGTTTACCAGCGCTGCGGCTCCGGCAAAGTTGCCCTGCCGGTAGAGTCCCTCTGCCTGGAGCATATCGAGCTCTGACTTGACAAATGAATCTGTCTTGCCGGTGCGCGCCGTTCCCGCGTCTCCACGGGAATTCCACGACTGGTACCGGACGTGATCGTAGTTGGAGAATCCGAAGCTGGCACCGGAGTACTCGTCGGCGCCGTTGGCGCGGTTCACGAAATAGCGCTTGCAAAGCGTCGCCGCGACCGTGCACTGCGCAACGGCGAAATCCGCTTGCTGCGCAGAGCGGGTAGCCCCCTGCGGAAAGCGCAAGTCGGGCGTCACCATGAAGAAACCGTTGTTACCGGCTCCGCGTTCGCTCACCGACTGGGCAATCCATGAGGCATAGGAACCAGATACATCCGCCATCCCGATGAAGAACGGCGGCATCTGATGCCAGTTCCGGTACGTGAAGTACTGAGCACGCCACGAATTTCCCGCAATGTTGCCCGTGCCGGTGATGACCTGATGATCGACCGTGATGCCGTTTTGTGCGTCGGCCACCACAGCTGCCCAATCCACGGCGGCCCGCTCCGCTGGCGTCCGTGCCATGTTGGCGCGAATCCGAGCCCGATATGAGCGAACCAACCGGACAAACTCCGCACTCGTGAATACGGTTGGCGATGGAATCCACGTGGAAGGCAGCGGGAATCCTTCCGCACCTGCCGCAGCGGCACTGGCGAGATCGATCGCCCGCTGGAGAGAGGCATAGGCCGAATCGGCCGCGCCTTTGTACCCGATCAACGTGCCGAAGTCTTCCGATCCCTGCTTGGCCGTGACGACTGCAGCTGAGTCGTGCATCAATGCCACGTACCCGAGTGCAATTCCGCGAAGGAAATTCGCGTACGCTTTGGCGCGATTGTCACGTGCTGGCGTACCCAGGGTCATGCCATCCGTGAAGCGGTCGAGAACGCTGTTTGTTACGCGATCGATCTCCGCCATGAATTGGAAAAGACGGACCTGTTCGTTTTGACAGGTGTTGCCCGGTGCGTTGGCGTTACCCGCACCGCTGAACGGCGTACGTGCGTTCTGGCAGTTATTCGCCAGACTGGAGTAGTTCATCAGGGACTGCACATTGGCCATCCCTTCCAGATTGGTCGTGCTGCCGTATACCCCGACGTGCCAGCGCTTGAAGTACGAAGCCAGCAGCGCTTCCGCATCAAGTGGCGTTCCCAGGACTCGGGATGTTTCGCCCGAGTTTGGATTGGTAACGACCAGCTCCTCATCGCACGCAGAGAGGCCGCCGATCAGGGCCACTGCGACGGCGGCCCATCGAATCATGTGTCGTGTCATATAGGCGGGACTCTAGAAGCGAGTGGAGATGGAGAACGTAAAGGTACGCAACGTTGGGAAGTCAAAGGCGTCAACCTGATTCACGAATCCAGACCCACCTTGTCCGCCCGAAACACCTACTTCTGGATCGTACCCGCCGTAATTCGTGAATGTGAATAAGTTGCGGCCGATGAGCGAAACGGTCCAGTCGCCCACTCCGCGCACCCTGCCAACTTGGTAGGTCAGGCTCACTTCGCGAAGCTTCGCGTAGGAACCATCCTCTACATTGTAGTTGTTCGGGCCAAGGAGGTCATAGAAACCTCCCGTACCAACCCCTTCACTCCCACCCACGCGCCAGGTATATCCGACCGGCTTGGCGGTTTCGACTGTGGTCCCAGCCATATCGAAATTACTGGAGGCGTAGTCGAAGATGCCCCAGCCTTCACCCTGATTATTGATACGATGGCCCATGGTGCCATCCAGCAGTCCATACAGCGACAGCTTCTTGTACGTGATGGTGTTGTTGAAGGCAAAGCGGAAGTTCGGGAGCGAGTTGCCCAGAATCTGCGTGCGGCCCTGACCCTCACCCTTCTCTCCCTTGAGCGGGCGGTCTACAATCGGATGACCGAACTGCAACGGGTAGTTCCACGGCGACAGAGCCGCCGGGAGTTTTGATTGCCACAGGTTCTTGGTGATTCCATCCTTCCAGCTGTTTCCTTCACCCGCCCACACCAACCAACCACGATCGTTCACCTGATAGGCCTTGCCCTCGCCGCACTGCGACTGCACCGACGCCGGCAAGTCACTGCATGCCTTGTAGAACTTGCGCCCATAGATGTTGCCGTACCGGTTGGCTGCGTAGCCGTTCTCCACATTTCGACGTGCCGTCATCAGGAAGAATGACCCGACACCGTTGCCGAGATTTGCCGAGGCGAAGTACTCGGGTACATCCAACTGGGTGATGAGCGTGCGCGTACGATCGAACGTGCCGCGCATGTTCCACTGCAGGTCCTTCTTGCTGATCACCGGCAGATTGAGCGCCAGTTCCCACGTCTTGTTCGACAGCGTACCGGCGTTCTGCCACTTGTTGGTGAAGCCGAGCGCGGCCGGTGTCGTCGGGAACAGGATCTGATCCTTCGTATCTGATGCCGCGTATGTCAGTTCAACACCGAGGCGGTTGAACAGCGTCGCATCGAGGCCGAGTTCAGTCTCCGTAGTCGTCTCCGGTTTGAGCTTCGAGTTACCAGCCTGTCCCAACGAGCAGGCACCGCCGGTGCAGGAGTACGTTTCGTACTGGGCGTCAAATCGCGGAGTGTTGCCTGCCGATCCACGCGATGCACGGACGCGGAAGTCAGACAGCTGCGAAAGATTCCAGAAGCCCTCTTCCGAAACGCGCCATACTGCCGAAACGCGGCCAAAAGGCGCCCAACGGTTGCCAGCGCCAAAGAGCGAACTGCCGTCGTAGCGATACGTCCCATCCAGGATATATCGACCCTTGTAGTCCACATTGGCACCGGCAATAACACCCATGTTCTTGATGAGCTGAGAGCTCGATCCCACGCCGAAGCTGGTCTGGTTCTGCAAATTGCTCAACTGGAACACATCCTTCACCGTGTATGTGTTTCCACCAGAGTTGTTGGCTGACTGGAAATCGCGATCCATGAGACCGCGGAAATTGAGCTTGCCGTTCAGGTCACTGGTCAACTGCTTGCGAAAGGTCGCCGAAACCTGCGCATTGCTGGATTCGCGGCGAAGGTTGCTAACCGTTTGACTGCCGAAATTGGTAGCGGCGGAGAATGCCTGCGTGCGATATCCCTTGACGAACCAACCGTCGTTCACGCGCTGCCGATTGTCATAGCTGTACAACACGTCGAAGCTCGCCCACTCGGCCGGCGCATACGTAGCCGAAATGCTGGCCAGATACCGGCTCGCCTGCTGCACGCTGACGTTGTTGTTGTTCTGCATGTCGTACAGGAACGTTCCGGCCCCGTTACCCGAACCACGCAAGCCGCCGCCGCCGCCCTTGACGATGGCGCGACCAAGTGTATCGATCGCCGAATAGTCCGTGCCCGCTGGGGCACCGCGTAACAACTGACCAAAAATGCCGCCGTTAGACGAGCCACCACTGCGGTTGTCCGTGCGCGAACGGTCGAACAAGGTACTGACCGACACCGTGAGATTTGACCGCACGTCGTAGTCCAGATTGACGCGCGCACGGCGCTGTTGCTGCCCCTCGAGGCCTTTGATGCCACCCTCATCGGAGGTATATGCGCCACTGACGAAGTAGCGCACGTTGCCGGCGCGGCCACTGGCATCCAGCGAATTGAGCGTCACCGGATTGGCCTTCGACACCTGCGCGAACCCATTGTATCGCTGACCTGGCCAGACTTGAGACTGGAAGACGTTCAGCAGGTCGGCGCCACCCGGCACCGCCCACTGCATCGTCTGCGGTGTACGCACCGAATCCGCGTTCACATTATTGATGCGGTAGATCTCTTCCATCCAGTTCGTCGTCTGCGAGCACGGGGCATTCACACCCGAGCCGGCGACGCAGAACCGCTGCCCCGTTTCATTGAGCTGTAGATGGTGATTGATCGAGGCACCGTAATCGAAGCTGCTCAGGTCGCTAACGCCGTACTCGGACCGGAAATTGAATTTCACGCCGTCGCGCGAAGCCCCACGCTTCGTTTTGATTACGATGACGCCATTCGCGGCCGACGATCCGTAGAGTGATGCGCCGGCAGCGCCCTTCACCACTTCCACCGACTCGATGTCGAGCCCACCGATTTCGTTGAGGCTCTGGTTGCGCAGAATGACACCATCAACGATTAAGAGCGGTCCGGTGGAACGGCCGCTGGCGTTGATCGACGTCGGGCCTCTCAGCATGATGGTCTGATCGCTTCCGGGTTGACCGCTCGTGGCACCAACGCGCATGCCGGCAATCTTGCCCTGCAGCGCCGTCACCGGGTTGAGCGCCGGCACCGGAATGTCTTCCGCCGTCAAACGCCCCACCGAGAACGGCACCTTGGCGCGTTCCGTCCCTTCGATGGATCCGGTCACGACCACTTCGCTCAGACGGTTGATGTCTTTCTTGAGCGAGAAGTCCTGCGTCTGGTTTCCCGCTGTGATGCGAATCGCAATCGCACCCGGCACGTAGCCGACCGCCCGAACCCGCAGATTCACCGCCTGACCAAGCACCCGAGCCGCCGGGATGTTGATCGTGTACACGCCCTGATTGTTCGTCGGAACCGAAATCGTCAGTTCGTTGATGTACACGTTGGCGAACTCAAGCGCCTGCCCGGACTCACTCAGCACCTTACCGGTGATGACTGCGTTCTGGGCTTGCGCGCTGCCCGCCGAAGCGGTGAGCATGGCGCCAACCAACGCGGCGACTGCTCGAGCACGATGCGAAAAGGTCATGAACATCTGTCTCCCTTGGTGGTGAAGAAGGGGGTAACGCACTACACCCGCAACGCGGACGCAATTGTCCGCGTCGGGACAAGCCCGTCGGAGGGTACGGCCAGAAACTCTATGGGAAGCGAGCGAACCTTTTCACGGTGGTCGGGTTCTTACTGGAGGCGCTGACCCAGCGCGGCACAGCGAACCATCGACTCCGGAAGGGCGCCCCGCACTGCGGTGGGGATGAAACGGCGGGTACGGTACAACAAATACTGACGCGCACTGCCTGAGGGCGGCAGTAATCGTTTACCGTGCAACTTGGCTATGGTACGGACCGACCGGCGCAATCGCAAGAGGGACTGGGCGATTTCACCGGGACCGATTGATTGCCGGCGCCGCCCACCGCGTCGATTTGCGGGACCAGCGCCACTATTGACAACAGATCAATCCGAATTGCGTCACTATGGATGAGCTCGCCTTGGGTTCCGTGTTCCGGAAAACACGGCGGCAGCGCACGCCCTTACGGCACTCGCGTTCTCACCAGGGGTTTCGGCGTCCAGTTCAACCCCACCCCGAACGTATCTTCAGTCCCCAGCAGGTCGGAGCCGCTGAACGATCCCGCCACCCGCACGGCGAACTCTCGATTCACCTGAAGGTTCACACCCAGGTCGAAATTCAGGCTCACCTCCGATCGGTTGCCGCCGCGACTGCCGCAGCTGCTGCACAGATCCAGCGAGGCGCGCGGATGCACATAAGGCGTCAGCGACATTCCCTGATCCAGCTCGAATGAATGGCCGATGCTGACTCCCACCGGGACCCGGATCAGCGTGACGCCACTGCCAAACGCCGCGCCCGCACCCACCGTCATCAGCAGATCCAGCGGCTGTTCTCCCGTCGCCCGCACCAGTTCGCGACCCAGCGATTCACCCACCAGCAACAGCAGCGCCTCACTCCCCTTGCGATCGGCCAGCCCCAGATCGAGTTGCAGATGCTGCTGGGGTCCCCACCCCTCGCGCCACTGAAAGACCACCGTCGTCCCCGCGCCACCGCTCAGAGCCGCCGTGTAATCACGCGTTGAAGCCGTTGGCAACTGCAGCGATGGATAGTTGAATGCCTGCGCATGGGCCGTCGCGACAAAACCCAGCGCCGCCAGCGCGCCACACAGGCGCAGGGAAGCGCGCGACGGCCCGCGGTTGGACACGATAGTGAACATCAAAGCACTCCTGAAGGGACGGAAAGGCGGCGGGCGCCAGGTGGCGAAACGTGTGGCAACATCTCTTCGACACACCACGTGGGACGAAGCGAAACACGAGGGATATCGGCATTCTACGTGCACGCTGGCGAACAGTTCCATCCCCGCACGATGTAACGCACATTTCGTCATGCGTCACGTCGCCGTAACCTATCGCGCGCTCCGCGCGGCCGTGGCTGCGTTCGGAGTGATATGCGTCGCCACGCTGGCCGGCGCCGCGCCGCTCGTGGCGCAATCCCCGCGCCTCCGGGCACCCACCGATTCGCTGGTGCGGGAAGCCCTCGACAAGGCGGCCAACGGTGACACCAGCACCGCGCTGGATCTGTTGGAACGCGCGACCGACCAGTCGCCTCGGGATGTGAACGCATTGTACTGGCGGGGACTCATGCTGTCGCGCACCACCGCGCTGTCGATGGTGGACTCGCCCCGCCGGTTCCTCGCCGGCCGCCTGCTGGACCGCGCCAACGACATCGATCCGCGCAATCCGCGCTACCTCATTGAAATCGGGCGCATTCGCCTCAAGACGCCTATGCGGCGCATTGAAGCCGAGCGGTTGTTCCGCAAGGCGCTGTCGATAGCCGAATCGAATGGGGATCCGGTACAACTGGCCGATGTCGCCTACGAGTTGGGCACCATCAAGGAACGGCGCTATCTCACCGGTCGCGACCGGTGGATCTACACCACCACCAACGTCATCTTCGATCCGATCGCCGCACGGGCGCGTCTGCATTACACCCGCGAATTCCTGCAGAGTCTCTCACAGCCGATCGAGAATTCCGGCCAGGTGGATCGGCAGGACGCCGAGGAATACTTCCGGCGCGCGCTGACGTCGCTGCCCACGCACGCGCCCAGTGCGGTGTCGTTGATGGGCCTCCTGTACGATCAGCATCGCTACGATGAAATGCGCCACATCGCGGCGGCATTCACCGCGATAGACAGCGCCCCGCCGCGCGTGCTCTTCGCCGGTGGCCTCGCCGCCTACAAACTCGGTCAACTGACGCAAGCGGACACGCTGTTCGGGCGCGCGCTCGCGCGATTCACCCCTTCCGAACGGGCCGAACTCACGCACCTCGGTCGCATTACCCGCAAGGGAGACTCCGTACGCATCGACGGACTCAATGCCGAGGATCGCGCGCGCACGGACAGCGCCTTCTGGGAAGCGGCCGATCCCATGCTCTCCACCCCGGAGAACGAGGCGCGCCTGGAGTTTCTCGCGCGCATGGCCTTCGCCGATCTGCGCTTCACCGACGCCGACACGCGCCAGGTAGGATGGCGGACCGATCGCGGATTGATCATCGCGCGCTACGGCGAACCTCCGGTCGTGGCGACCTTTGCGCCAACCTCCGACGCGGATGCCAAGGACGCCGTCGGGCGCGTGATCACGGTCTGGTACTATCCGCGCACGGAAGTCGAATTTGTCTTCACAGGTCCGCCGGCCATGAACGTGGCCATCTTCGCCGGCAATCATCGCGGGTTCGCCGAGGAGCAGCGACAGGAAGCACCGTTCCTGCTGGACAATCTGGCAATGGCGATGGCCGTCGATACCGTTCCCATTCAGGTGGCGCGATTTCGCGGCGAGACGCCGGCCAAGGCGCAGTTGATGATCGCAGCGAGCATTCCTACCGAGAGGTTGTACGCCGCCGCCGAGATTGACCGCGGCGCGCTGGAGTCATCGGTGCGCATCGGACCATTGGCCGCGCTCAAAGTCGCGCGCCTCGATACCACGGCCGTTTCGTTGCCCACCTCGAAACGTCTGTCGAGACTGTGGGTCGACACCGTCGCTGCCGGCGCGAATCTCCGCCTGCGGGTGGAAGTGCGTGACGCCGCGCTGACCGGCGCCATGGGTCGCGCGCAGGCGGACCTGACGATGTTCTCGGCAGATACCACCAAACTGTCCAGCAGTGACATGGTGTTCGCCAATCGCCTGCCCTCGCCGGGTTCGACCGTTGGCCGGTGGACCACCATCGGACTCGTGCCACGTGGTGACCTCAACCTCGTTCAGCGCGATACATTCTCGGTGTACTGGGAAAACTATGGACTGCGCCCCGATGCGGATGGACGCGTCAAGTACGAAGTCCGCATGATCGTCACGCTGGAACAGATTGACCGCGGTCCCAGTGGCGTTCGGCGATTCTTTGGTGGCATTTCGGACGTGGTGGGACTGAGCACTGAGGGTGACGAGCAACTTGGGTTGCGGTTTGAACGGAACGAGGCGTTGGGCGCGCGCGATCGCGTCCCCGAACTGGTCACGCTGGGCATGGGCAGTGCGCCCGCCGGTCGCTATCACCTGGAATTGATCATCACCGACCGCACGTCCAAACAGGTCACACGAACGCAACGGCAGTTTCACATTCGAGGTCAGTAGCCATGCGCACAGCGGAATGCCCATCGGATCAACGTCACGGTGTCGCGGTACACGCGCTGCGTGTGATCGGCGCGTTGTGTTTCGCCGTGCCGCTCATGGCGCAGTCCCCCGCGCCCCGTCCGGGGGCCATGGGGGTGACGCCGCCTGGTACCACGCGTCGACCCGATGGCGGCACGCTCGCTCGCACCAGTGCCTTTGGTGCCCTGAGCGGCACGGTCCTCGCCATGGGGTACTACTTCCTGAGTGAGAAGGGCACGCGCTCCAGCGGCTGCCAGCCGCTGGACTGTGCGTTGCCATTCCTTGCCGGCAGCGGGGCCATCGCGGGCCTGTTCATCGGTCGTGAGTTGGACGCGCAACGGCGCGCCTTTGCCCCTCGTGCCGGCGAGGTCATCGAGTTCGGATTTGGCGAGGGCAAACTGCTGGCGCCGCCCTCATTCATCGACGTGCGCGATTCGTTGATTGCCGTGGTCAGTGACAGCGGTGTGCAATTGTTGTCCGCCACGCCGGCACCCAAGGCGCTGCGCCGCCGAGCCAATGGACTGAGTGCGCTCCGCCAGGTGGCCATCGTACCGGCGCGCGGCTCGCTGGTGCTGGGCACCGGCACCGCCCTCTGGGAAGCCAGTCTGCTGGCCGGCCCCGCCACGCGACTGGCCGACGGACCCGTCGACGCACTGGCCGCCAACGGTGACGTGGTGGTCAGCGCCAGCGGCAAGCGACTGCGCGTGCGATTCGGCAGCGGCGACATGGCTCGTGGCGACAGCCTTGAACTTCCGCTGCCGATTTCGTCGGTGGCCTACGATTCCATTTCGCGCGCGTGGTGGGTCGCCACCGATTCGCAGTTGGTGCAGGTAACGACGAATGACCAGAAGCTCGCGCTCACGGCGGTTCGACTGACGTTGCCGGCCTCGGCGCGCGCTATCGCGACCAGTGCCGAGTGGATTGCCGTGGCCATGGGCGATGAAGGCGTGATGGGTTGGCGTCGCGATTCACTGGCCAGCGCGCTCGTGCCGTCGGTGCGCGTGACGCAGGAGCCGCGCTTCGCCTACGACCTCGCATTTCTGGGCCCGACGTTGTTCGTCGCTGGCGGCGTGGACGGATTGTTTCAGCTCTCGCTGTCGCCGGTTCCGCGCGTGGTGGGCTCGTCGCGACAGTTGCAATTCGCCACCACCGTCCGGGCGGGCAACGGCGTGCTCTGGGTTGGCGATCGGAACCGGGTGAGTGTGGTGCGGGTCACGCCGTAAACGCGTGAGGGCAGAGGTTGGAGAGACTTGAGGGGTGAGCAACGGAAGGGTTGAGCGCTAGAGGGGTGAGCCAGCGAGGGCAGGACTGAGTTCTACCCTCGCCGGCTGGCCCCTCTAGCGCTCAACGCTTCCGTTGCTCACCCCTCAAGTCTCTCACCGCTCAACCCGCTCACCCCTCCAAAGCAAAACCGCCCGCCCGGATCATCCGGGCGGGCGGTTCACATACCTCCATCCTGTCACCTCGGGCCTATCGACCGCGCACCGACTTGGGCAGCGTGGCCTCAAGCACCGTATTCGGCCCCATCCGCCCTTCGGTGGAGTACTTGGACTGAAGGTTCACGCGCACCAGTCCGAAGTTGTACCACGGCGGCGTGCTGTTCGCCTTGGGAATCGTGTCCGTCGAAACGCGCGAGGCCATAGCGTAGATCACCCGCGGCGTATCGAACACGGCGTTTGGCGCCGGATTGGTCTTGTCCACCTCGTAGAGCGAGATGGTCCGGTCCGGATACGGTGCGGTGCGACGACCCACATACACCGTGTCATTGAACCGACCGGTGGTATCGAACTTGACCGCGTAGGCGTTGTAGTAGTAGCCCACCGGCGGACGGAAGTAGTTCGAGTCGTTGGCAATCATGATCTTGCCACGCACTTCCACCCGTCCGCGCGGCACAATGGTCATGGTCGCCACGCCGGCCGTGCTGCTGGTGGCAATCGTATACTCCTGATTGGCCGCCGGCGCGCCCGCTGACACCGGTATCGCGCGTCCAAAGGTGCCGAAACGGAGGCCCGCCACCCGAGCGGCGCTCGCCTGACTGCGCCGCGCCCACAGCGGACGCACTTCGCCGGGCGACGCCCCCGGCGTGGCCGCCGTTTCGATACTGACCACCACCACGTTCAGCGAGTCAGTGGCCGCAATTCCCGTCGCCGCATCACGCGCCGTGGCCACACGGAGCGCATAGTTCGATCCACCAAGCTTGAATCCGCTCACACCAACTCGCGGAGACACCGTCGGCGTAAACTGCGGATCTCCCGCCGCGTTGATCGTGGAATCCAGGCGCGTGATGGTGAGGTTCATGTTCGTCACACGGACAAACTTCGTGGCCGAATCGTTGGCCAACCACACGGTGTACGTGCCGCTGGACAACGAGTCGAGTCCGGCCAGTGTGACAATCACCGAGTCGGTATTGGGCGTCGCCGAGGCCACAATGGCCACCGGGAACGTGACGGTACCGCGCGGCAGGTTGGTGGCGGTCTTGGCGAAGTTCGTGCCAAAGCCCAGGGCGCCGACCGGCTCCGCCTTGGTGGAGCGATTGTCGTCGCATGCTGACGTGACAACCAAGGCAGCGCTCAAGGCGCTACAGATGATAAGACGCATGGATAACATCGGTTAGTTGCCCCCCGAAACGCCGCCCGGGATGTAGCGGAATCCCAGAGTCAGCATGGTGTTCAGCGCCGTCTTCTTGGCCGCCGGCGGAACCGGGAAATCTTCCGGGAATGGTGTCTTGAGTTCCGCACGACCAGCCGCCGGATTCAGGAAGTTCCGGTCGTACTTCTGGAACTGCAGGGCGCGGGCGTCAAACTGCACACCCACCTTCTCGCCCAGCTTGAGCCATACGCCGCCACCGAACGTGTACGACAGCTCGTTCTTGCGCGTGGCTTTACCGTTCACCTGCGTGTTGGCAATCATCGTGTAGGTCCCGACGCCGGCCATCACGAAGGGACTCAACTTCTTGCCCACCGGAATACGCGCCAGGCCGAACGCGCTGATGTTGATCGTGTTGATCGGCTGGCCAACATACTGATAGAAAATCGAATCGCCGCCACCGGCGCCGGCGTTCCCGTAACGCAACCGCGTCAGGAAGTCCTCGCGGTGCGTGTTGGTGCGCGTGACGTCCAGGCTGGTGCCAATACCGAAATACTTGTTGAGCGAGTACTCGGTATCGAGCCCGATCAGCGGGCCCGCGTTCAGGCTGGCCGCGCGTTCGGGCGTAATGGACCCGACACGAGTGACCACCGAAAACTGCTTGTTCTGCACCTGCGCCGACAGCGCGCTGGCGGAAACCAGCAGAAGAGTGAGGGCGCGAAGCACGCGGCTCATTTGCCCACCTCGAAGGAAAAGATCTGAATGTTCTGAAGAGCGCCGGCCGCCTCGTACGAGTAGTCGAAGCGGATGCTGCGGCCCTTCACGGGAAGCCGCAATCCGAATCCGCCGGCAAGGCCCGTCTGGCCGGCATCGCCACGCTCGCGACCGTCATTGTACATGCGCTTGCCACCGCGCACGAACAACATGTTGCGGTAACCGTATTCCGCACCCAGCGCGTACTGCGTGCTGTAATCGGTGGCGTCGGTTACGGACAGTTCCGCTGTGAGCGTGTTCTTGCCGCCGGCGCCACCCATCAGGGAGTTGGCTCCACCCAGCAGGTCGGCGCCCAACGACAGCCTGAACTCCACCGGCAACTCGGTGTTATTCGTGAACACCTGCACACGACGCGATTCAGACAGGACCGAACCGTCGGAGGTCTGAATGACGCGTTGGATGAGCGCGCCATTGGCACGGGCCGTGCCGCCGATGTTCTGGATGGCTCCACCAATCGTCAGCCCGTACAGCCCGGTATTGAACTGAGTGCCGATGTCCAACGCCATCCAGTGCGTGTTGGCATCGGGGATGCCTTCCGTGATGTACTTGACCTGACCACCAACCGACAATCGATCGGTGAGACGTTTGGCATAGCCAAGACCCACCACCGTCGAGTTCCACTCAAACACGTTGCCACCCAGACGCTCGCCGAACGGGTTCAGTTCGGTGGTGCGCCGAATGGGGCCTGAGGCCAACGTGTTCAGGTGCAGACCAACCACACCGCCAAGCAACGGAATGGATCCTGCCGCATAGGTCTGACTGATATCGAGGTCGTCATACAGGTTCTGTCGACCCGCGGCCATGGAGAATGACTCCGAGGTGGCCGCGCCGGCCGGATTCCAGAACCAGCCCGTTGGACCAGAGACGGAACTGCCGACCGCGCCGGCCATGGCGCCGCCGCGCGCGCCGATCCCGATGTGAAGGAAGTTCGCGCCGCGCGTACCCTGTCGGTTCGGGGTGTCCTGCGGCGTGGGAAGAATTCCCCCCGGCCCCTGAGCGCGAACCGAAGCGCTCAGCAGGACGGTGGCAGCGCCAGCGGCGCCGATAGTGCGAAGGATGTTCATCGCCACTCCGTTAACGGATGATCACGAACTTACCGCGCTGAATCTGGCCGTTGCCGCTGGAGCCAGTTGCGGTGAGTACGTAGAGATAGAGTCCGGAACCCATGTCCAACCCTTCACGTGTGCGCAAGTTGAACGGCAGATCACCAGTCGGGGCGTTGTTTCCCTGATAGGTGAGGTCGCTCTTGGTCCACGTGAGCTCCTGCAGGAACTGCCCGGAGACCGAGTAGATCCGCAGGATGCCTTCCTCGGGCACACCAGTAAAGTAGATGCGGGAGGTTGGCGTTCGTCCATTCAATTGATCGATGTCCGATCGCGCGATGTACGGATTGGGCACCACGGAGACGTTGGCCAGATCCTTCTTGGTGATGGTCGCGTTGGTGGAGAACGGTGTGGCCACCAACTGCACCACGGATCGCTGGTCGAACGGGCGGGAAAATTCGAAGAACTGTGTCCAGCCCGTCTGCACCGGCAAGTAACCACCGCTTGCCGAACCTGCCGACGCTGGAAGCGTGCCTCGGCTGTTGATCACCAGAGGATTGCACGTCACCGCGTCCGCGGCAGGCCGCGTACCCGAACCCGTGACACCACCGGTGCAGGCCACGAGGAACTTGTTGATGCCGATGGAATCAGGCACCAGCACCGGGATGGGGCGGAAGCCATTCGTGCCATCCGCCTGCACCACCACATAACGTGCCGCACCGGTACCGACCGAGCTGTCTCGCTCAACTTTCTGCAGCACGATCAGCGTATCACCCGGCAGCCAGACGCTGTCGGCAATCGTCACGCGAACCGTGTCGTTGCCGGAACCAAGCAGTCGCGTGTTGCTGGCTCGCTTGAGCATGGCAAACTTGACGTCTTCTGTCCGTCCGTCCACGTCGCGGAACGTCATCTTGAACGGCAGCCGCACTCGCTGCAACGGCCGCGCTGTGGTGGCACCAACCAGCGCGCCGACGGCTGCCGACGTTTCCGTAACTGTGGTGGACTTGGCCGACGCGTCAGCCAGCGAGGCGTTCACCACCCCTTGCAGATCGGCCACCGGGTCCAGCTTGAACGGGGCCTTTGAGCCAAAGGGATCGGTCAACCAGCTGAGCGAGTATTGACCACCCTTGATGCGCTTGTTACCGGCGCCAATGATCGGCTGTACCTGCGGTACGAACACGCGCGCCGCGTTGGACAGCGTGTCGTTCGGGCCGCGCAACACGAAATTCCGGTCGCGAACAGCGCCAAACGGCGTCAACTCCTGTACCAGTCCATTCGCCGTATTCGCGGTGTCTCGCGGCACAACCGTGTAACCGGGATACAACGGCGACGTCTGCTCGAAGAACTCGCGGTTGGCCGCGTATTGATCGTTGGTTATGAAGATGGGCTTGTTGTCACCCGTGACCCACACGAACCCATGGTTCACACCCGACGCCGGTGACGAAATGGTATCGACGTAGACCTTGGCGGAACCACTCGTGCCGCGCTGGGTGCCCGTTATCAGGATGGCGGTGCCAACTTTGACCGGGACGTTCTGGTTTACCGAGAACGCTTGATCGCGTGCCACAAAGTTGGCAACGCCAGGACCCGCAGCCGAATTGGCCGCGCTCGGCAAGATCCATCGCACATTGACGGTCGTGGTGGTCGCACTGGTGAGCGTGTCAACCGTCTTGCGGACGATGAACTGATTGCCCCAGATGACGCGCGACGTGCCCGAGACATCGTTGGAGACCGACCCATACACCAGCGACTGCGTGGCGTTACCGGACACCGTCGACGTGTCGACCTTGGCGAAGGAACGCCCCGCTACGTTGGTGATGGGCGCGTACACCTGGATGGTGGACGGCCCGGCCGTTGCCAGACTGGAGTTGATCGTGTCGATCGGGAATCCCAGCGTCTGCTGGACATCCGTCACGATGAATCCGGCCGCCGTGGAATCGACAATCTTGAAATCCGAGAACCCGCGGGAACGCGTTACGTAGGAATACAAATAGCTCTTGCCGGCTTGGACCGTTTCCGTCACGCTACCCGTAGCCGGCGTGCCTGCCAGATAGCCCACGGTGGACAGCGGCCGCCAGGCGAACGCGTTCACACCCAGATCGACAGCGCGGGTTGGCGCGTCGGTGCAGGTGGCCGAGTTGCCACTGGTGGTCGTGAACGACAGGCCGGCGTTGCACGACTTGAACAGCAGCACGGCGGCCAGGTTGTCGTTGGCGCGAGTTGCCAGTCGAGCCAACAGCCCGGGATTGAGTCGGAGCACGCGACGGACGTTGGCATCACCGGCAATGGAGTCGTTCCGCACCTTGTTCACCAGTCGAACCATGTACGGGTCGACCGGATTGATGTTCGGGAAACGAATGGTGATTTGCGCGCCGATGGTGGCGCTGGCCGAACCGAATGTGGTGGAGTCGATCAACTCGGCGGACGATATCGTATACGACTTACCCGACACCACGGTGGGGAAGCTGAACGGCGCCGGCCCCTCATAGTTGGTCAGGTAGCTGTTGACGACACCCTCAATGGTCTGACGGATGGTCGTCGAGTCGGAGTTCCACGAGAACGCCCACAGGAACTGCGTCGTGTCATTGGCTTTCAACTTGAACGGACCGGCCGACACGGTATTCAGGATGTTGCCCATGCGGGTCAGCGTACCGTTCGCGATGGTATCGCTCCACAGCGCCGCACAGCCTCTCTCGCCGCAGCCAGTGACGGAGATGGTGTCCTGCACGCCATCGTTGTTGTAGTCCCACTTCCCGAACGGCTGGCCGTTCAACGAATTGATCGTGTTGCCCGGGACGAACTTGGGAAACTTGACATCCTCAAGCGTCGGGAACGAACCGCTCCAGTCCGGCGGGCCGATGAGCTGGGTGAAGTTGGCGATCGTGAAATCGGATGGATTGCGGCCATCCATGTAATTCAGTTCCGTTGAAGACATCATTCCGAAACCTGACCGCATGGAGCGGTTGATATTCTGCGACGTCTGTCCGAACGAATTTCGCTTGGCGTGATTGAACGTGATGGTGTCGTCAGCCAGCGGGCTGGACGGATTGTAGTATGGACTGTTGGGATTGCTGAACAGCTTGTTGCGCAGGTCACCCAACGGCGACTTGAGCAATGTCATCGTGTACACACCGAAGGCACCAAACCCACCGCCTAGACACGCGTCGTTGGCACCATTCGCATAGCGCTTGGGGTAGGTGGTAGAGCAGTTGCCGCTCGTCCCGCCGCCCGTCGCAAAGATGGTGTTCGAACTGAAGTCGTAGTACACCGCTACCGCCTGGCCATTCTGCAGGAAGCCGGGGCCAAGGCCGTAGTACAACGAGTCGTAATCGATCCCGGTGCCGTACACATCGGCCGATTTGTTCACCAACTGGATCTGATAGAACTGCGTGTTGCGCGTGGACGGTGCGGCCAGCTGCCAGCTGTCAATGCGCATCTCGATGCCCAGGGGATACCCCGGGTCGGACGGCGCGCCGGAACCACCCGGCACCACGGTGCCGTAGCGAAGCTTCTGCTCGCGGTAATAGTCGCTCATGAAACCGTAGACGCTCTGCGTGCCCAGCGTTTGCGTCGCATCCAGCCGCGCGCGGGACAGCTTCCAATCGTCCCAGCGGAAATTGGCCTTGTTCTCGTTGAACGTGTTCAGCCACACCGAGTCAGGCACCACCAGCTTGGCGGCAAAACCCTGTGAACCCCACGTTTCCGGGCAGTCCTTCATCGCCATCAGCGAGAAGCCCTGGTTCAGGAACGTCGGGTCGTCGCGGCATGAACTGTTGAAGATGGACGTCACGCCGGAAAAGGCCTTGCCGAACTGTCCGTCTGCCGACCCGATCTTCTTGATTTGGGGCGGCACCAGCACCTGCCAGTACTGCGACGAGTATCCGAGCGAGCCGGCCATGTTGTTGATGCCGGGGTGCACCGCGCGAATCTTGCGGAACTCGCTCGGCGGCGCCGCCATGGTGACGCCCATCTCGAAGAACATGTAGCCCGCGTTGTTGTTCACGCGGCCCATCTGAATGAAGTTGTTGCCCTGATTTTCCGAGACCGGGCCACCCTGATTGGTGACACCTGATCGGAACCCGCCAGACATGCGAAGCGCGCCGGCGGCGAGATCTTCCGCCGCAAACAGGCTGAAGGGATTGGGGCGCGGAATGGCCACCGCCTTGATGGAGCCGTCGGCTCGCACGCTGTCGATGGTCCACTGCACGGTAGGTTGAACGCGCTGCGCGTGGAGACACAACGGGGTGATCGCGAGGGCCAATCCGCTCAACGCCACCCGCACGTTCATGAGACGCCGCAACGTGCGCGCGGGGGAAGGACCCCCGGACGGTCGCGCGGCAGCATCGAAGGTGTTCTGTTCGAAAGTCATGAGGTAACTGGTGCCTGGGTTCCCGATCATCCTCATCCGGCCTTCAGTGCCGGACGAGGACGATCAGTCGTGATTAGAAGTTGACCGTGATGCCCGTCGCGAGGCTGCGCCGCGCGCCGATGTACTCGGGCTGGTCGAACGCGGTCGACGTGGTGGCGTCGCCCGTGTTGCCGACACGCCGGTTGCTGAAGTCGCGCAGACCGTTGTCACACGTGCCGGTGTTCACGAACACCTGCACGCAGTTGGCCCGGTTGAACAGATTGGCCACCCGCAGGAAGCCGGAGTATCGCACCGCGCCAATTCGGAAGCCCTTGTCCAGCAGCAGGTCAAACTGCGACGTGGCCGGCTGGCGTCCCGCGTTGATATCCGCCGACGCGGCCGCGTTGTTCACGTTGCCAAACGACGTCGCGCGCACCGGCGTGTACGGAATACCCGCCGTGCGGTTGAACGTGATGGTAGCGCGCGCATTGCGCAGCAACTTGCCGGCATTGAGCGGCAGCGTGGGAATGTCCTCGCGCACCTGCAGGAAGAACGACGTGTTGACGCGATACGTCTGGTCGATGTCGGCCACCGTTTCGATCAACTGCTGGTTGTTCGCCACCTCAGTGCGCTGCACTTCGTTGGCGCGATCGGGCGGACGCGAGTTGGTCGTCGCACGCGACAGGCCGAAGTTCACATCGTAGCCCCACCGATCGGCGAGACGGCGGCGGAACTGCACTTCCATGCCGCGCGAGGTGAGGAAGTCGCCGTTCACCAGGACGGTGTACTGCGGCAGCGAGCCGTCGTACGTCGAACCGATGTCCTGCGTGGCCCGGCTGGGACGAAGGCCAGACAAGCCGGTCTCGGACCGGTTGTACACGGCCACCTGCACCGAGTAGTTACGGCCGAGTTCCGTCTGGTAGCCCACTTCGTACTGCTTGGCCTGCTCCAGCAACAAGCCGGGATTGCCCACGAATGCCGGATTGTTGGTGGAGATATTCGGCACGCACTCGTTGGTGCCCGGCTTGACCGCCCCGGCGCTGCAGTAATCGTCACCCGCACCCGCCACCGTGCCAATGCCGGTGTTGCGATAGCCGTTGCCGTACAGCGGCACCATGGTGTAGCGCCCGGCGTTGAAGAATACCTGCGACTTTTCAGTGAGCGGGAACGCCACGGCGACGCGCGGGCTGAACGCGGTGCGCGCCTTCGCCTCGGTGAAGTCGTCCAGCTGCGCAATCGCCGACGCGCTGTCCAGCAGAATGGAACGCTGTGACTTCGGGTTGATCGCGCCCGCCGCGCATCCGGCCACGCCGTAGGGCTGGCCCTGCGCGTTCAGCAACTTCTTGCCATTGACCGCCTGCCCTTCGCACACTTCACGCGCTGAGGTGTTGTTGGAGGGATTGAAGGGGTCGGTGAAGCCCAGACCCTTCGCTCGTCCATAGTCGAAGCGACCACCCAGCTTGATGGTGATGAAGTCGTACTCGATGATGCTCTGCACGTAGCCGGCCGCTTCGATGGGCTTCGCGCGATACACCTGCGAGGTGAGCGGCTGAATGCCCGAGTTCGTGCCGAAGGCGCCGACGTCCTTGTACTCGAGGTCGTGCTGCACGAACTGTGCGCCGAACTGCAGGTTGTTATGGTCGGTCACCTGCGACTGCACATCGGCCTTGAACGTGCGCGTGGTGAAGTTCTCGCCACCGTACACACCGTCCACGATGCCCGCGTCGGGAATGCGGTCGCCACCGGCCACGCCCGGGGACGGGCTCAGGAAGTTCTGGTCGAAATTGGGGCGGAAGAAGGGCCCCGGAATGCACGTGCCCAGGAAGTACGGGCAGGTGATACGCTCGAACGTGGTCTGCCCGAACCGCACTTGCACGTTGCTCCGTCCGAAGCGCTGCTCCAGCGAGGCGATAAGAACCTGCCCCTTGTCGCTGACCGACGGCTGCATCAGGTCCTGCGAAAAGCTGTTGCCGCCATCCGTCAGGATGTTCAACGAGTCGGCGCGATTGTTCACCAGCTTGAGCGGATCACCACGATAGTTGTAGTACAGGCGACGATCGTAGTTGCGGGTCGCACGCTCGGCACCGACACCGGTGAGCTTGATGGTGGTGTTGTTGAACGGCAGGAACGTCAGCTTGCCCACCACCTGGGAGTTCTGATTGCCGCCGTACCCCTGCCAGCCGCCATTCAAGTCGCGAGCGCTGGGTGGCAAGTCATCCGCGCGGCCAAGCACCGACTGCGAACCGTTGGCCGTGAACACGTCGTTGTCGAAGCGCAGGACACGGGCCGCCTGACTCTGCACCTGGCCCGACACCGCGTAACGGATCTTTGCATTCGTGCCCGGTACCGGACCGGAGAGGTAACCGTTCAGCAGGTTCAGACCGAGCAACTTGTCTTGCTGATTGCCGAAGATCGCGCCGGGCAGCGTGGAGTTCTGGAAGTTGATCGACCCCGACACTTCCGAACCACCCTCGCGCACGGCCTGGTTGATCACGCCCGAGAGCGCGTTGCCGTACTGCGGGTCCATGCCGCCGCGCTGGAAGTTCACCTGCTGCACGGCCAGCGAGTTCAAGCTCACCACATCGCTGCCGAACAGCGGGTTGTTGATCGGCACGCCGTCAATCATGGACAGCGTGGAGCCGCCTCGCCCACCGCGCACGCGAATGGGCTGCGTGGTGCTGCGCTGTTCTTCCGCCAGCGAAATCACGGAGGTGTTGTTGGGCACTTCCGTGAACCCCTGCTGCAGCGCGAGCACGCCGGCAATACTGGTCACCGGAAGTGACTGAATCTGCTCCGCGGTCACCACCGACGCCGAGCCCACCTGATTCCGCTCGATGAGCGGCGTCTGGTCGGCCTGCACCGTGATCGCCGCCAGCGTCTGGTTGGACGCCTTCAGCTTGAAGTTCTGCTCACGCGTGCCGTCAATCGTGATCTGCACGTTTGTGGCCTGCACGCTCTGGAAGCCCAGTCGGCGCGCCGCCACCGTGTAGGTGCCCGGTGGCACCTGAATGATGAAATATCGGCCGGCGCTGTTGGTAATAGCGCCAAGGGTCGTGCCCGTGATGACCACGGCCGCCGCCTCGACGGGCTTGCCGGTTTCAGCGTCGGTCACCAGTCCGGTCAACTTGCCGGTTTGGGCGTGTGCAACGGTAATCGGCGCCGCCAAAGCTGCGCCCAGGACCGTCGCAAACAGCCAACGACGTCCGAGAAACTTCATCTGCTCCTCCGGGAGGGTAGTGCCACGGGACGGACGTTCGACGAGAGGTCCTCATCGCCACACCGAACGCTTGCAACGCCGCATCAGCTCCCATTCCCGGGTGGACGGCAGGAAACCGTTGGCACCCGACGGGGTACTGATACGACACTGAGAAACCGATCGCGTGGAACGCGTCGGCAGGAACTCAAGAAGTGAACACCAGTGTTCGCGCTGCAGAAAAGCGCAAACGCCAGTCACAGACTACGCCGAACGGTCAAAGTGACCGCATGCGTGCGAAACCGATTGCAGCGACTTATACGTTGGGCGGCAAGCTAGCGTCGGCAACAGTCGTGTCAATGATTTCGCGCCTTGTAGGTGACACTGCGTCAACAAGTACAATGTTCACCACGTCACCGATTCGTGCCAGTACTGAGATTTCGGACAAAGTGGGAGTGCACTACCCGACTCGATAACAAACGTATTGTCGAGCTCGCCATGTTATTTGACCCGCGCGCGATAGGTCCGCGACAGCCGCAGCGTCGACCCGTCGCCCAACGTCAGCATCCCGTCCCCGCCGGGCAGGGGTGTCATTTCCCGCACCCGATCCATGTTCACCACCATGCGTCGATGGATGCGGGCGAACTGCCGCCCGTCCAGCACCGTTTCAAGCGCGGTAATCGTGCCGCGCGTGCGGAACGTCTCCCGTCCGGCATGCACCACGATGTAATTGCCGTCGGCCTCAAACCAATCGACGGTCTGGATCGGCACAAAGTGCGTTCGCCGACCCTCGCGCACGAGCACGCGCGAGGGTCGCTCTGCGTGCATCGGCGGGTCGCCCCTTCGATCGGCCGACACCGATGCCAGGTCGAGAACGGATTCAGCGCTCGACGAGTCCCCTGACGCCACCGGCCCGCGGGCCACCTGGCCCGCGGTCACGTCCATAATGGCGGTATCGCCCAGCAGTCGCTGGAGCTCATCGGCGGTGCGAAGCACGGCGGCTTGCACCACTTGATGTCGCACCCGGATCATCGCATCGCGCAGACGCATCGGACGCACCGGGGTCGGCACGAAATCGGTTGCCTGAAGCTCGAACGCGCGCACCGCGTCCTGCTCGCGCGCGGAGAAGAACACAATCGCCGTCGGTCGCGTTGCCGGCGCCATCGCCGCGACAACGGCAAAGCCGGAGCCGTCGTGAAAGTGCGACGACACTAGCGCCGCATCCGGACAATCGTCCCGCAGCGCCCGTTCCGCCGCCAGTCGGTTGGCATGTACGCCAATCACCTGGACGTCCAGACCCGGCGCCTGCGACGCGATCATCGTGTGGAGCGTCGCCGCGTGATCGCCGAGCAGGACGAGACGAATGGGCATGATGGCGGTGAGAGGACACGCGGCGGATGACACGGCGGGCGCGTAGGGTGCATACGCACCGGCAACGCGGGACGTTGGTCATCAATGCGCTGGTGACCCGCAAAAGAATGCGGGATCCGCGTCCCGCCCGGATCCCGCGTCGTGTGGTACATCCCTCGGTCCCCGCGGCGGTTCGCCGAACACCGTTCCTGCTCGACGAACCCCGCGACGACACTGGCAACCGAGCGTTACCCGCTCAGGTCACCGCTCCCACAGCCTGTGCGCGCTCAGTCACCACGCGCACCTGATTGTCCACCACTTGCAAAAAGCCCCCGTCCACCGTGAAGCGACGTTCACCGTCCACCGTGTCCACGCGCAGCGTGCCGCGTCCCAACAACGTCATCAGCGGCGCGTGCATCGGCAGAATCCCCATTTCCCCGTCGAATGCCGGCGCCACGACGCCGCGCGCCGTCCCTTCAAACAGCACCCGCTCGGGCGAGATCACCGAAACCTGCATCGCGTCACTCACGATCAGCCCTGAAGCTTCTTCGCGTTGGCGACCACGTCATCCACGCCACCGGCCATGAAGAACGCCTGCTCGGGCAGATGATCGAACTCGCCCGCACAGATGCGCTCGAACGACGAGATGGTTTCCTCGAGCTTCACGTACTTGCCGGGAATACCCGTGAACTGCTCGGCCACCGCGAACGGCTGCGACATGAACCGCTGCAGACGACGCGCCCGGCCGACGATCTTCTTGTCGTCTTCCGACAGTTCGTCCATGCCGAGAATCGCGATGATGTCCTGCAGTTCCTTGTAGCGCTGCAGAATGCGCTGCGTGGTGGTGGCCGCGTTGTAGTGACGCTCCCCGATGTACTGCGCGTCGAGAATGCGCGACGTGGAGTCGAGCGGATCGACGGCCGGATAGATGCCGAGTTCGGTGATCTTCCGGTTGAGCACGACCGTGGCGTCGAGGTGTGCAAACGCCGCCGCCGGCGCCGGATCCGTCAAGTCGTCGGCCGGCACGTAAATGGCCTGCACCGACGTGATCGAGCCGTTGCGCGTGGACGTGATGCGTTCCTGCAGGTCGCCCATCTCCGACGCCAGCGTGGGCTGGTATCCCACGGCGCTGGGCATGCGCCCCAGCAACGCGGACACTTCCGAACCGGCCTGCGTGAACCGGAAGATGTTGTCGACGAACACCAGCACGTCGGCATTCTCCATGTCGCGGAAATACTCGGCCACCGTGAGACCCGACAGGGCCACGCGCAACCGCGCTCCCGGCGGCTCGTTCATCTGTCCGTAGATGAGCGCCACCTTGTCCAGAATGCCCGCTTCCTGGAATTCCAGATACAGGTCGTTCCCTTCGCGCGTGCGCTCGCCCACACCACAGAACACCGACTTGCCGCCGTGTCCCTTGGCGACGTTGTTGATGAGTTCCTGAATGATGACCGTCTTGCCCACACCGGCGCCGCCAAACAATCCGATCTTGCCGCCCTTCACGAACGGGGCCACGAGATCGACCACCTTGATGCCCGTCTCGAACACTTCCGTCTTCGGCTCGAGATTGACGAAGTCGGGGCGCTTGCGATGGATCGGCCAGCGCAGCGCATCGGCCGGGATCGGCGCCCCGTCATCGACGGGCTCGCCCAGCACGTTCAGGATGCGACCCAGCGCCGGCGCGCCCACCGGCACCGAAATGGCCGCGCCGGTATCGGTCACGTCCATGCCGCGCGTCACGCCGTCCGTGCTGGACATGGCCACCGCGCGCACCTGATTGCGGCCGATGTGCTGCTGCACCTCGACGACGACTGAGATGGTCTGGCCACTGGGCGCCACCGCGTCGATGCGCAGGGCGTTGTACAACTCCGGCAGGTGATCCGACTCGAACTCGACGTCGAGAACCGGTCCGATAACCTGAATGATCTTGCCGATGGCGCTGGGCGCGGCGGTAGTTGCCATGAGACGAATGCGTTTAAGGAGTGTGGTACGTCAGAACTGCTACAGTGCGGCCGCACCGCCGACGATCTCGGCGATTTCCTGCGTGATCTGCGCCTGACGGGCGGTGTTGTACGTCCGCTTGTACACCTGCAGCAAATCGGTGGCGTTGTCGGTGGCGTTCTTCATCGCCGTGCGCTGCGCGCTCTGGAAGCCCGCCTCGCCTTCGGCCAGCGAACGATAGACGGCGTTGCGCACATAGGCCGGCAACAGCGCCTCGAGAATCTCGCCGCCCGAGGGCGCCAGCAGGAAATCCCGCATCGCGCCCGAGCCGCTGGGCGGCGTGACCGGCAACACCGCTTCCGTGCCCGGCGGGGCGGTCAGCGCCGACTTGTAGCGCGTGGCCGTCACGTACACGGCATCCAGTTCGCCAATTTCAAACCGGTGCATGAGGCCATCCACCAGCCGCGCGGCATCAGCGGCCGACGGCTTGTCGGTGATGTCGGTGTGCTGCGAGGCGATGTTCTTGCCCAGGTACTTGAAGAATCCGATGCCCTTCTTGCCCACGATGTGCATCTCGACCGTGATGCCCTTCGCTTCCCACTCGGCGATGCGCGCGCGCGCCTCTTTGATGAGGTTCGCGTTGAATCCGCCGCACAGCCCGCGATTGGCCGTGATCAGCAACAGCGCCACCGTCTTTGTCTGCGCGGGACGGCGCAGCAACGGGAACTGCTGCGCCAGGTCGGGCGAATACAGGTGGCCCAGCATGTCACCCAACGCCAGCGCATACGGACGCGCCGCCGCGACGCGATCGGTGGCGCGCTTCATCTTGGACGTCGCGACCATCTCCATCGTGCGCGTGATCTTGCGCGTGTTCTCGACGGACTTGATGCGACCTTTGAGTTCTCGGCCTTTGGCCATGGAACAGAGTAGAAGGGAGTGGAGAGAACCAAGTACCAAGTACTAAGTACTAAGTACTAAGTACTAAGTACCAAGTACTAAGTACTGAGTACTAAGTTCTGCTGTACTGTTCTATGGCCCGCTTCAGGTCGGCTTCGGTGTCTTTCCCCAAAGCCTTCGTGGTGCGAATCGCGTCGGGCACCTGTGGGAACTGGGCCTTTACGAACTCCAGGAAACCCTTCTCCCAGGCACGGATCTGCGACACGGGCAGCGTATCGAGCAATCCGTTGGACACGGCGTAAATCACCATCACCTGTTCTTCGACGGTGAACGGCGCGTACTGGCCTTGCTTGAGGATTTCCACCGTGCGCGCACCGCGATCAAGCTGACGCTTGGTGGCGGCGTCGAGATCGGACGCAAAGGCAGCAAAGGCTTCCAGTTCGCGGTATTGCGCGAGGTCCAGACGCAACCGGCCGGCCACGCCCTTCATGGCCTTGATCTGCGCCGACCCACCTACGCGTGACACCGAGATACCGACGTTCACGGCGGGACGCACACCGGCGTTGAACAAGTCGGTCTCAAGGAAGATCTGGCCGTCGGTGATCGAGATGACGTTGGTCGGGATGTATGCCGACACGTCACCGGCCTGCGTTTCAATGATCGGCAGCGCGGTGAGTGAGCCGCCCGGCTTGAGGATGTTTTTGCCATCCACCACGCCCTCGTCTTCGCGCAGCTTGGCCGCGCGCTCCAGCAGGCGGCTATGCAGATAGAACACGTCACCAGGATACGCTTCACGGCCCGGCGGACGACGCAGCACCAGCGACAGCTGCCGATAGGCGGCGGCCTGCTTGGACAAGTCGTCATACACGCACAACGTGGGCTTCCCCTCGTTGTACATGAAGTACTCGGCCATTGAGCAGCCCGAATACGGTGCGATGTACAGCATGGGTGCCGGATCGGACGCCGAGGCGGCGACGATGATGGTGTACTCCAGCGCGCCCGTCTGGCGCAGCCGCTCCACCACCGATGCAATCGTGGACGCCTTCTGCCCGATGGCGACGTACACGCAGATCACGCCCGTGCCCTTCTGATTGATGATCGTGTCCACGGCCACGGCCGTCTTGCCCGTGCCACGGTCGCCGATGATCAACTCACGCTGGCCGCGACCGATCGGGATCATGGCGTCGATCGACTTGATGCCGGTCTGCAGCGGCTCCTTCACGGGCTGCCGCACGATGATGCCGGGCGCCGGTGATTCGACCTTGCGGGTGTGCGTGGTGTGGATGTCACCCAGTCCATCGATGGGACGACCCAGCGCGTCGACCACGCGCCCGATCATCTCCGGACCGACCGGCACTTCCAGCACGCGGCTCGTGCGACGCACTTCGTCGCCTTCCTTGAGCTGCAGATAGTCGCCCAACACCACGGCGCCGATGTTGTCTTCTTCGAGGTTGAGCGCCAGGCCGGTGATGACCTGCTTCGTCTCGGAAGCCGTGAACTCGAGCATTTCGCCGGCCATGGCTTTGCCGAGTCCGTAGATGCGGGCAATGCCGTCCTTCACTTCCAGGACCGTACCGACTTCCTCGACGTTCAGGTCGGCAAGGTCGGCAGCGGCAATCTCGCGGAGGAGAATGTCCTTGATTTCGCCGGGGCGAAGGGCGGTCTGTGTAGCCATGAGACGAGGGCGATGGAAGCGGTAGAAAACGAGTCAGAAACGGCTTTGCGGGCCGATTCGGCTATAGCTTGTGAAAATTATCACAAGACGCGGGGGTACGGCAACTGGGACTGCGGTACTGCTACTGCGGGTGGGGTACTGCTACTGCGGGTGGGGTACTGCTACTGCGGGTGGGGCACTGCTACTGCGGGTGGGGTACTGCAACGGCGGGTGGGGTACTGCTGCTGCGGGTGGGAGGTACGGCGATTTGGGTTCACTGGGCAAGGAATCGGTGATGGTCCCAGGTCGCTTAGTGTGTAAAGTGGTGCTATGGCTACCCATCGAGAACTGGCGGTTTGGCGGCGCGCCCATGAGCTCAGCATTCGTGCGTATCGAGACACTGAATCTGATGCCCGCCGACGAGCACCGAAGACAGTGGACCAGCTTCGACGCGCCGTCTCCTCAATCGCCGCCAATATCGCCGAGGGACGTGGACAATCCACGACGCCCCAGTATCGGCGATACCTGAGCATCGCGGTCGGGTCGGCGAACGAAGCAGACAATCACATCACGCTCCTGCTCGACCTCGGGATTCTGGATCCGCAAACAGCGCTCGATTTCCGCGATGAGCTGTCGGTGATCCGTCGCATGACGCTCGCCCTGCATAAATCGGTGGAATGAGGCGCCCCCCACCCGCAGTAGCAGTCCCCCACCCGCAGTAGCAGTCCCCCACCCGCAGTAGCAGTCCCCCACCCGCAGTTGCAGTCCCGCAGTTCCTCAATCCCGATGATTATTGAACCGCTCCAGCAGGTCGACCGCCCGGAGCCTGGTGAGCGAACTGGCCCGGGCCCCCACCAACCGTTGGGTGGTGCTGGACAGGTGCGACGAGCTGGCAAAGCCCAATACCTGTGCCACGTCCCGCACATCATAACCGGCGTTCTTGGCCAGCTCGGCCGCGGCCAGGACCCGCACCAGATCGATCACCCGCTTGAGTGTGGGGGCTTCGCCCACCGCGAAGCTGCGGGAGAGGTGTTCACGCGAGACTCCCAGTTCCCTGGCCAGCTGATCGGTGCGAACCGGCCGTCCGGCCCGGTGCACCACGCTGCGCCAGACCGCCAGTTGGAGCGGTGTATCCAGATGCAGGATGGCAGGCGGATCGGTGAGCGCTCGCTCGAAGCGTGTGGAGAAGGCGTGTCGCAGCACGATCTCGCGCGCCACCGAGTCGTCCACGCCGTCGATGAGGACATCGGTCACGCCGTGCTCGGCGGCTTTCGCCACCATGGGGGCGTCGGCCGGCAGCAGCGACGTGAGCAGTACGAACGGGACGCTTTGGAAGTCGTCGGCACGCGCCACCATGCGAGCCGCATCCTCGCCGGCGCCGGCATCCACCAACACGGCATCGACCAATTGCTTCGTCAGCTGTTCATCAAGCTCCGCCGGCGACTTGATCAGCAGCACATGGGCCCGGCGTCGCGGAAATGCCGTTCGGATGAGCGCTTTCGTGCGTTCACGCTTGAGCAGGGCGACCAGACACAGGACGGTGCCAGCGCTTTCGGCGCCGGCGCGGGACGCAGGCGTCATGATCTGCGCAACTCCGGAACAAGCGGCAACTCCTGACGCAGCACCATGGCATTGGCGCGCACCAGCACATCGCGCGCGTTGGCGTACGAGACCAACCGCGCGGCGTCGTCGTAGGTCGCCCACCGGCAGGCGGTGATGCCTTCCGCCCGTTGCGGCTTGGTCTGTGCGCTGTCGCTTCGCATCAGGAAGAAATGGCAGACTTTGTGCACCAGTCGACCGCGAAAGCGGAAGAACCAATCGATGGTGTCGATTTCGCCATCGAGTTCGAGCGCTTCAAGCCCGGTCTCCTCGCGCACTTCGCGCACCGCAGCCGCATCCGGCTGTTCATCCACTTCAAGGTGTCCTTTCGGAAAACCCCAATTGCGATAGCTGTCGCGAATGAGCAGGAAAAGGGGCTGCCCGTCCTGTACGCGGTAGACCACGCCGCCGGCGGACGTCTCCAGTTTGGCGCGACCGGATCGCTTGCGCGGCGGCGCGAGTTGCGCCTCGGCGCTAGCGGGTTGCGCATCAGCCGGCGGCGGCGCGCCGCCGGACACGTCCCCCGCCTCGTGGCCCGCATCGGATGCGCTGCTCACGTGCCGATCAACGGGGCCGACCCTTCCAGCGTCGGACGTCCTTCGATGAATTGACGCACGATGGGATCGGTGCTGTGCTGGATCTCGTCGATGGTGCCGACGGCGCGCACGCGTCCCTCGTACAACATGGCAATGCGGGTGCCCACCGTGTACGCGCTGCGCATGTCGTGCGTAATGACAATGCCCGTCACGTGCAGCTGCTCGCGCATGCGCACCATCAGTGCGTCGATGGTGGCCGCCGTGACCGGGTCAAGGCCGGTGGTGGGTTCGTCGTACAGGATGTACTTGGGGCGCAAGGCAATGGCACGCGCGATGCCAACGCGCTTGCGCATGCCACCGGAAAGCTCGGCGGGCATGCGGGCGTTGTTGTCGGGGAGATCGACCAGATCGAGTGCCTCATCCACCCGCACCGCGATCTCCTTTTCGGTCAGCTCACCCTGCTTGCGCAGCCCCATGGCGACGTTTTCGCCGACATTCATGGAATCGAACAGGGCGGCAAACTGAAACACGTAGCCGATCTGGCGGCGCAACTGGTAGAGCGCCTTGCGGGAGAGTTGATCGACGCGCTGCCCATCCACCCAGACTTCGCCGGAATCCGGCTCGAGGAGTCCGACGATGTGTTTGATGGCCACCGACTTTCCGGTGCCGGAATAGCCGATGATGACCACCGTCTCGCCTTCGGGGACGACAAGCGAGAAGCCTTCGAGCACTTTCTTGTGCCCGAAGGCTTTATGGACATCCTTGAGTTCGATCATGACATCACGAATATGATGTAATGCAAGGAGCGTGGAAAGGTGGGGCGGCCGCTGGCAGCGAAAGAGGAGCGAGACGCTTTTGGCATCCCGCTCCTCTCCGACAGACGACCTTCATGTGACCGCCAGGTCCCGAAGGACCGACCTCTGCTGTGTCGTAATCAGGCCGCGAAGCTGGACAGTGCCCGTCCCACATCGCCCTCGCGGAGCCGCTTGAGGGCCCGGTCGCGCAGTTGGCGGACCCGTTCACGGGTGACGCCCAGCATGCTGCCGATTTCCTCCAGCGTATGCTCGCGTCCGCCTTCCAGGCCGAAGTACAGTCGGAGCACCTTGGCGTCGCGCGGCGGCAGCGTGGAGAGCGCCTGCTCGATCTCGTCGGTGAGGAAGCGATTCATCGCTTCTTCTTCCGTGTCGGGCATTTCGTCGGCGACGAACCGCTCGATGAGCGACCGATCGCCATCGGGGTCCATGGGGGCATCGAGCCGCACGTCGCCGGTGTTGAGCGCGGCGAGCGACTGCACGACGTCCACCGACAGGCCGGTCACCTGCGCCAGCTCCTCCGGCGACGGTTCGCGACGCAACTTCTGTCGGAGGATTTCCGAGGCCTTGATGATGCGCGACAGATCGGCGGTGCGATTGAGCGGCACGCGCACCGTGCGGCCCTGACGGGCCAGCGACGACAGGATGGCCTGACGAATCCACCAGACGGCGTACGAAATGAACTTGACGCCCTGGTCGGGATCGAACTTTCGCGCGGCCGTGAGCAGACCCACGTTGCCTTCACCGATCAGGTCGATGAGTGGCAAACCCCGATTCTGATATTTCTTGGCGACCGAAATGACGAAACGCAGGTTGCGCTTGACCAGCTCCTGCAGCGCGTCCTGATCGCCGGCGCGAATCTTTTTGGCGAGTTCAATTTCCTCAGCACCCTTGAGCAGCGGGTACGTGCTGACCTCATAGAGGTACTGGTCGAGGATGTCGCGTTCCGGCTCGGAGGGCGCGATGCCCGCGGGGGCCGCGCGACGGCGCTTCCGCTTGACGTCGGTCATGAGATTCTATGGTCCTCGGGACGGGACATCGTCCTCGAACAAGTAACGGGGAAGCTTCAGCACTTGGTGGTGCACAGGTCCCCGGAATCGGGGAGCCATGCAAGATTACGCCTTCTGACGAAAACCGCTAGGTCGGCGCGGCGCCTTCTGCTTGACGAGGGACATACACCCGACTAGACTGCGCGGTTCCTGACGCCCTCGCTGGCGGGCCCCTTTGGGGTCTCCCTGGCGGGGGCGTTGCGCCCGGGGGCGTAGCTCAGTTGGGAGAGCGCTTGAATGGCATTCAAGAGGTCAGGGGTTCGATTCCCCTCGCCTCCATCCCGGTGCGGTTTGTTTGACGTGGTGCAGGTGTAACGCGTCTTCGGACGGTCCGGTTCCGGCTGCTTTGGCAGCCGGGCAGGTCTGCGGGAATAGCTCAGTTGGTAGAGCACAACCTTGCCAAGGTTGGGGTCGCGGGTTCGAGTCCCGTTTCCCGCTCTGTTGCAGTTTGAGGGTGTCAGGCAGCAAGCGATGTCGCCACCGTGTGCAGTGCTCCGTCTGCGGGCTCCGTCTGCGGTGGGTGCAGTTCGGGTCGTTAGCTCAGTTGGTTAGAGCGCCACGTTGACATCGTGGAGGTCACAAGTTCGAGTCTTGTACGACCCATCGAACACCGTGGGACCGTAGCGTCGGCGGTGCCGACTCACTACGTTGCGGGTCCGCAGTGGCAGGGCTGCCGGGAACGGCAGAGAGGTGCGCAGTGCGCCTGTAGCTCAATTGGATAGAGCATCTGACTACGGATCAGAAGGTTGGAGGTTCGAGTCCTTCCAGGCGCGTTTTTCCACTGCGGTCGTCACACGGGGCGTAGCTTAGCCCGGTAGAGCGCCTGCTTCGGGAGCAGGAGGTCGCTGGTTCGAATCCAGTCGCCCCGATTTGACGAAAAATTCAGGCCCGGCAACGAGTCACCTCGTTGTCGGGCTTTTCGTTTGCACCCGAATCTCCGTGACGTACTCCGTATCGACCACCGTCGGTGCGGGCTTCCGTCGGTGATTCCCTGACAACGTCCAGACTTTTGTAGTGCGATTTTGGCCCTGGAAACCCGGTGCGCGATGTGGCACCGCTCCTCCCGTTTTCGTTTGACAGCCCCATCCCTCAGGGCTAACGTTGCGCCCTGTTGTGCGCCCACGGTCGCTGGGTCGATGTGGGGCGACCAATGCCGCATGCTTGTCGCTCGAACCTGACTTGCTGCTTACCACACTCCGGTACAGTGCATGATGAAGAAACGAATACTCACGGTGCTGATGGGCACCTTCCTCTTTGCCACGCAGGCATGGGCGCAAGAGAAGACGGTGACCGGCAGAGTCACGCGCGATGCCAGCGTCCCCCTCTCCGGCGTCTCGGTCGTCGTCAAAGGCGCGGGCCGCGGTACCCAGACCAACACCAATGGTGACTACACCATTCGCGTCACGGTCGGCCAGGTGCTGCAGTTCCGCATCATCGGGTACGCCCCGGTGGAGCGCACCGTGGGCGCCGACAACGTCATCAGCGTGCAACTCCAGAAGAATGCCGCCAATCTCGACGCCGTGGTCGTGACCGCGCTCGGCGAGACCGCGGTCAAGCGCAGTCTGGGCACGTCGCAACAGACCGTCATGGGTGCCGACGTCGCGCAAACGGGCCGACAGAACTTCATCAACTCGCTGCAGGGCCGCGTGGCCGGTGTCGAAGTGGTGAGCACGTCCGGCGTCCCCGGCGCCTCATCGTCGATCACCATTCGCGGCGTCAGTTCCATCAGCAGCAGCAATCAGCCGCTCATGATCATCGACGGCCTGCCGATGGACAACAAGACGCTCAACACGGGCGTGCTGGCCTCCGATGCGCCCGGATCGTTGACGGCCTTCAGCAATCGCGGGGTCGACTTCACCAACCGCGCTGCCGACGTCAACCCGGAAGACATCGAAAGCATGGTGGTGCTGAAAGGCCCGGAAGCTTCGGCCCTGTACGGTATTGACGCGGCCAACGGCGCAATCGTCATCACCACCAAGCGCGGTCAAGCGGGCACGGGCGGGCTGGAATACAACAACCGATTCCGGCTCGAGAACACGAGAACCCAGCCGGAGATGCAACGGACGTATGGTCCGACGTCGATCTCCGGCAATGCGCAGGGATCGTTCTCGTACTTCGGCAGTCCGTATGCCTCCGGCACCCAGTTCTACGACAACATCGCGGGCTTCTTCCAGACCGCGTTCACGCAGACGCATAATCTCGCGTTCAGCGGTGGGTCGGCCGACAACAAGGTCAACTATCGGTTGGCCGTCGCCGCCGACAATCAGGAGGGCGTGGTTCCCACCTCGTTGTACAGCCGCATCAACCTGACCGGCCGCTCGGGCGCGCAGATCACGAAGTGGCTCAAGACCGACCTGTCCATGCAGTACACCATCGCCGATAACGACCAGGCCTACAAAGGCGACAATGGTCCGCTGATCGGCTTGTTGCTGTGGCCACAGACGGACAATGCCTCGGATTACCTCACGCCCGCCGGTAACCGGCGCCGCGTGACCCTGCTGGCGGCCTCGGGCGAAACCGATAACCCGTACTTCAATGTCCAGAAGAACCGGATCAACTCCCGAAACAACCGGTTGATCTCGAACATCGGCCTCGTGCTGACGCCGTTCTCGTGGGGCAACCTGCGCACCAACATCGGTTCGGACAGCTACACCAACGAAAACACGATCCTGCGGCATCCCGAGAGCGTGTACGGCAACACCTACAACGGCATTCTCGACATTGCGGCCGACGTCACGCGTAACCTCAATGCGCAGACGCTGCTCAATTTCAACGGCCACCAGTTCACGAAGAGCTTCGGCATCCGCGGCCTGATCGGCAACGCCATTTCCGACGCGCGCTCGCAGACGAACGCGCTGAAAGGTCAGGACTTCCTCGATCCGAACTTCGTCTCCATCAACAACACCAACGTTCGCACCAATCGCACCTTCCTGTCGCAGCGCCGGCTGGTGAGTGCGTTCGGACAGCTCACGGCGAATTACCAGGACTACCTGTACCTGAACATCACCGGCCGGAATGACTGGACGTCCACCATTCCCGTCGAACGCAACTCGTTCTTCTATCCCTCCATCACCGGCAGCTTCGTCTTCTCCGACGCGTTCCCGGCTGTCGGCCGCTTCATGACGGGCAAGCTGCGCGGTGGGTACGCGGAAGTGGGTAAAGACGCGCGGCCATATGCGTACCGGCCGTCGCTCGAGTACAAGACCACGTCCAACGGTGGATACGGATACGGCTTCACCGGCCCCAACCTGGACCTCAAACCGGAGTTTGCCCGGTCGTATGAGGTGGGCACGGAGTTGAGCTTCCTGGACAACCGGCTCGGCCTTGATATCACCACGTACCGCAAGCAGACCAAGGATCAGATTGTCAACGACATCCGCGGCAGCTACGCCACCGGCTTCATCCTGTTCAACCTGAACGGCGCGGTCACCAGAAATACGGGCGTGGAAATCTCGTTGCGCGGCCAGCCCATGCTGACGCGTGACTTCTCGTGGGACGTGCTGGCCAACTTCGAGCAAGCGCGGGGCAAGGTGCTCGCGTTGCCCAATGCCCTGCCGGAGTCGTACGTGTCCGACACCTGGCTGTTCGGCAATGTGCGCAACGGCACGGCGCCGGGGCTGTCCACGCGCTCCATGACGGGGCTGTTCTATCTGCGGAATACCGCGGGCAAGCTGCTGATCGATCCCACCACGGGACTTCCGCTGCGGTCCACCAGCTTCATCGATGCCGGGTACGACCGCCAGCCCGACTACACCATCGGCCTGACCAACACGTTCCGGTACAAGAACCTGTCCGTGAACTTCCTGATCGATATCCGGAAGGGCGGCGATGTCTTCAACGCCACGGAGCAGTTCCTGACCGCGCGCGGCCTCAGCACCCGTACGCTGGATCGCGACAAGCCGCGCGTCATTGACGGCGTGCTGCGTGACGGCAAGGAAAACTCGGCCACGCCGACCGTGAACAGCATCGTGGTCATTCCGGCGGTGCAGACCTCGTACTACACCAACATCAGTGAAGAGCTGTTCATCGAGAAAGACATCAACTGGGTCCGGCTCCGTGACGTGACGGTGCGCTATGTCCTTCCCGGGAAGTACCTGAAGGCCCGGGACGCCAGCGTGTTCCTCACCGGCACCGACCTGCTCCTGTTCACCAACTACTCCGGCCTCGACCCCATCGTGAACGGCAACACGGCAGCTGTGGGCGGCTCAGGCGCCGCTGGTATCGATTACGGCAACTTCCCAATGCCGCGCGGGTTCGCGTTCGGCGTCAAGGTGGGGTACTGACCATGAAGAAGATTTCCAACGTCCTGCTGGCCGCGACGCTCGCGTTGTCCACCACCAGCTGCAAGGATTTCCTCGACGTCAACACCAATCCCAACGGGCCACAGACCGTCTCGGCCAATCTGTATCTGGCACCGATGCTGCATTGGATGGTGACGGCGCCGCAGTACGATGCGCGGTTCGTGGGCCGGTACAACCAGGAATGGACGCTGCCCGGTACCAGTCTCGGTACCTGGGACCGCATGGGCTACGACCCGTCCAGCGACAACGGCGCGCAGCAGTGGCGCGACGTGTACTGGACGCTGGGGCAGAATCTGGTGGACATGACCAAACTGGCTGAAGCCGAACAACGCTGGGACCTGTTGGGCGTGGCCAAACTGCTCAAGGCGTGGGGCTGGCAGGTGACCACCGACCTGCACGGTGAGATCATCGTGAAGGAGGCCATCGATCAGTCCAAGTTCAGCTTCAACTACGACAGCCAGGAATACGCCTACACGGAAATCCAGAAGCTGCTGAACGAAGCCATCGTCCTGCTGAAACGCACCGACGGTGCCGTCGACCAGACGTACCTGGCGCGCACCGACAAGATTTACGGCGGGGATCGCACCAAGTGGTTGAAGCTGGCGTACGGCATGCTGGCGCTGAATCTCAATCATTTCTCCAACAAGTCCACCTACAAGCCGGCCGATGTGATTGCGGCGGTCAACCTGTCGTTCCTCAGCAACGCGGATGATCCGCTGCTCACGTATCCGAACACGCAAAACGATGACATCAATTTCTTCGGACGCACACGCGGCAATTTGCCGTCGTACCGACCGACGCAGTTTGTGGTGGGCCTGCTGAATGGCACGCAGTTTGGCGGCGTGGTCGATCCCCGACTCAGCCGGATGATCGCGCCGGCACCTGATGGCGTGTTCCGGGGTCTCGACATCAATGTCGTGGGCTTTGGGGCGCTGAGTACGGCGCAGCAGCCCAACAATTTCTACGGCTACGCGGGCACGGGCGGACTGCAATTGCCCGGTCGCTACCTGTTCGACGACAAGGCCAAGATGCCGTTGATGACGTTTGCGCAGTTGCAGTTCATCAAGGCGGAAGCGTCGTACAAGCTGGGCGATCTCGCTGGCGCGTTGCAGGCGTACACCACGGGTATCTCGGCACACATCGACTTCGTGAACGCGCGCAACGTCGATAACGGTCAGACGCCCACGCCAATCACGGCGTCGGAAAAGTCGGCGTTCCTGGCCAACACCGCCATCGTACCGGCTACACCCGCCGGTCTGACGCTGACGCACATCATGTCGCAGAAGTACATCGCGCAGTGGGGCTGGGGACACAACGAAATCTGGATGGATCTCCGTCGTTACCACTACACCGACATCGATCCGGTGGGCGGCCGACAGGTATTCCCCGGCTTTGCCCCGCCCACCACGCTGTATCCGGACAATGGCGGGAAGATCGTCCAGCGTATCCGGCCGCGATTTAACTCGGAGTATGTGTGGAACCGTGCGGGCCTGGACGCCGTTGGCGGACTCGCACTGGATTACCACACCAAGCCGCTCTGGATCACTCAACCGTAACCCAGCGATGAAGACTTTCAGATCGATTGCGATCCTGCTCGGCGCCTTCGCGCTGGCCTCGTGCGACACAGAAGGCGGCGGCATTCAGGATATCACCGGTGCCCTTCCGGGCGCACGCGTCAAGTTCTTCAACTTTGGCGTGAACGCCCCGTCGGTAAACTTTTACGCCAATACGGCGAAGGTCACGGCCACGACATCTGCTACGGGTGTTGAGGCATTGACCGGCGTTTCGTACGGCAGTGTGGGGTCGGGTGGTTTCTATTCGGCGCTCACGCCGGGGCAGTACAGCTTTATCGGCAAGATTGCGGCTACGGTCGATAAAGACCTGACGGTCGCGACGGTTCCAGGCACTCTGGCGGACGGCAAGGCCTACTCGGTTTACGTGAGCGGGTTCTACGACGCCACCGCGAAGACTGTCGAGGGATTCGTGGTAGAAGATCCGTTCGACGCGGCCATCGATTACACGGTGGCGTATGTCCGGTTCGTCAACGCGATTTCCAACTCCCAACCGATGACGATGTACGCCAAGAACACCACCACGCTCACCGAAGTTGCGGTGGGCGCCGCGGTGGCCTACAAGGCGGCCGGCGCGTTCACGTCGGTGCCCAATGGCGTGTACGACCTGAGCACCCGTACGGCGGGCTCAACCACCAACGCCATCGCCCGAACCGCTGTGTCGTTGTCGGCCGGCAAGGTGTACACCATCAGCGCGCGCGGCGACATCACGGTTACCTCAACCACGGCCACCAACCGACCGTTTCTCGACAATACGGCAAATCGGTAAGTGCTGTTCAGAACGCACCCTGGCGCCTGCCGGGGTGCGTTCGTTTTTCCTAGATGTCCACTCGAGGCATGATGTGAGCACGCGAAAACGCCGGTCTCCCGCAGTACTTGCGCGTTTGGTGGTCGCGCTGGTGTGCGCCGCGCCGGTCGCGCTCGCGCAGCCGACGCAGAATCCCGGCACTCCCGCCGGCGTGTCGCGCGCCACCGTTAGTGGCGGTGTGCGCGACAGTATCGCGGGGCGACCGCTGGTGGGCGCTCTGGTGCAGCTCGTTGGCGCTGACAGCGCGCAGACGTTTGGTCAAACGGTGCTGTCGGATTCCCTGGGTGAGTTTGTATTCCCCAACGTTCCGGACGGCCGCTACACGCTGGGGTTCTTCCACGCGATACTCGACTCGCTTGGACTCGAACCCGTGCTGCGGGCAGTGACAGTAGCCGGCCAGCGCAGCGCGCGCGTCGACCTCGCCACGCCGTCCCCCACACGGCTTCGCGCCGCGATATGCGGACTCCCGTCGCCGCAAGGACCTGTTGCAGTTGCTATGGGATTCGTTCGCGATGCGCAGAGTCTTGCGCCCCTGTCGGGCGTCAAAGTTGTGGCAGAGTGGATTGAGTTGTCCATCGGTCGAGAGGGTGTCGTAAGACGCAGCCCGCGACGGGTCACCACCACCAAGGAAAGCGGATGGTTCGCCATCTGCGACGTGCCCAGCCCGGGTGCCATGGTGCTGATGGCCAGTCGCGGTGCCGACAGCACGGACTTCATCGACGTGCAGGTTCCGGCCGACGGATTCCTCCGACGGGAGTTGTATCTGGGTGCCGCGCAGACAGTCATTGCCGAGGCAAAGCCGACAGACTCGCTGGCTGTGCGTCGCGTGAATACCGGGAATGGCCTGTTGCGCGGCACCGTAACAGCAGAACGCAGCGGTCAGCCGCTGGCTGGTGCCCAGGTGTCCATTGTGAATGGCCCGCAGACGCGCACCAATGAGCGCGGCGAGTGGGCGATGGTGAACGCACCGGCTGGCACTCGCACGCTGGAAGTACGCGCCGTTGGCTACTATCCGGAGCGCAGCGCGGTGGATGTGATCGATAGCGCGCCTCCGCTGCGCGTGGCACTGGCCACGTTCAAGTCGGTGCTGGATACCATGAAGGTGATTGCCAACTACGATCGGTTCAGCAACCTCGCAGGCTTTCGCGAACGCAGCCGGTCGGGACTTGGCCGCTTCGTGACCGCAGCGGACCTCGTGCGGCGACAGGTTTTCGCCACCTCCGACCTCTTCCGCAACATGCCCGGCGTCTATCTCGACGGCGGAAGCGATCTCGATCAGAAGATCTACATGCGCGGCATCTTCTCCGACCGGTGTGAGCCGGCGGTGTATCTGAACGGGACGTTGATGACCGGGCTCAACGCCTCGGAGATCGACGCGTTTGCGCGACCGAGCGACATCCTCGGCATCGAAGTCTATTCGCAGAGTCAGGCACCGGCGCAGTTCCAGCCAGGATTGGGCGACTGCGGCAGCATCGTATTCTGGACGAAGTAACGCGTGGCCGCGACATCACCTCAACAACCGCGCCAGCAACTCGGGCATCGCGTGTAACTGGTCCACGTGATCGGGCGCTGAGTTCCCGGCGTAACCGCGAACTTCGAAGCGACCAGCGCGTGCTTCACTGAGCTGTTGCAGGCCGCGGGGGCCCCAGCGGAGCACCGGGGTGCGATGCAATCCCAATGCGCCCAGCATCCAGTCGGACGTTTCGGTGGTGCTGGCAAACGTCCCCGGGAAAATCTCCGAGTGCGTGACCAGAAAGCGCTTCTCGCCCCGCATGGCGGCACGGGCGAACTCGGTGAAGGCCACCAGATTCGTGGTGTCCAGCGCGCCACCAACTGCCAACACCCGTCCCTCGGGCACGTACGACGTGTGCATGCCATCGATGAGCAGCACTGCGGTGACGGCGGTGAAGTGGCGCGGTTGGCGAAGGATGGCGCGCACGGCGCCGTGACCGGCGGAGAACCCGACCAGCGTAATGCTGCCAACGCGGGCCGGCTTTGTCGTGGTAGCGATCACCTCCCGAGTAACGCCCGCGACCAGCGAATCGAACACCGCGGGATCCGAGAACGAACGGTCATATATGCCTGAACCCGTGCCGACATTCACGACGGCGGCCACGGGATGATTGCCGAGCGCGGCAACTGCCTGTTGCGGAAGCCACGCGTCCCCATGGAAATGCACCACCAGATCGAACGGCTCGCGCGTTCGCACCTGGCGAGGGATGAACACCTCGATGGGCTTGCCCGCCGGGCCGGCGAAGGCGCGTGTGGTGCCGTCGAGTGCCCGGCGCGTGAGACGCTGGTGGGCGCGCGTGAACTCCGCCATCGGCGACGGGTTCTGGGCGGCGGCCGGTGGTGTGGCAACCTGCGCGGCGGATGGCGTCGGCATCAACACGCTCGCCGTCAGCGCGCTCACGGCCGCAGCGGGTCTCAAGAACGAAATCAGTCGCAGTCGCATACCACAGCATGCGACAGGCGCAGGCGGTCAGCAAGGGTATGCGTTACCCCCCGCAACGACTCACGTCATTGCGGGGGGAGACCTACGCTCAGCGACGACCGTTGGCGTCAGCGATTGCGTTGCCGACGACGTGACACCAGTCCCAATGAACCCAGGCCAAACACCATCAAGGCCCACGTGGAAGGTTCCGGCACCACGGACTGGATCTGCTGAACCTGTTGGACCTGGAGCATGAGATCGTTGTAGTCGTTGTCTCCGCCCGATGGCGTGTCGCCAAATCCAACCCAGAATCGGCCGAACTCACTCACGTTCCCGACGGCGCGCTCGCTGAACAGCGCATAATGCGTCGCCACGGAGTTGCTGTACATCCACGGATGCCCGACTTCCGCCGTGCGCGCGCCCAGATACCACTCGGTGTTGAACGTCACGTTGAAGACGCTGGTCACGGCGTCCGGATACGACCCCACCGCGTAGAGCTGCTGCACCTGCAGTGGTGCGCTGGAGGGTCCCGAGTACGCCCACAGTTCCTGACCGGACGGCCCGAAGCCTGAGATGTTGGCGAGGAACTCCAGTCGATAGGTGCCCGCCTTGAAGGCGAAACCCGCCGAGGTGTTCACATTCGAGCCACTGAGGAATGAACCGTTCGGATTGTTTCCCGTGTAGCCGAGTCGGCCCGCGTTGGCGTTTACAAACGCGTCGGTGGGATGCTCGTTGATGCATGGCCCGAAACCGGCGCCCGACTGGTTCAGCAGGAAATACCCGACATTGCAGTTCGATCCGTTCACATTGTCCGACGATGCGCCGTCCCAGAAGGGCGTGCCGTCCTTGGTGGGAGCAACCATGGTGTTCCACTGGCCAGTCGTCACGACCTGCGCATGAAGCATCGCCGGAGCGACGAAAGTGGAAGCGACAAAGGCAATGGCAAACGCAAATGGCTTTCGGTTCAATTGGTCTCCGGGATCACGAGGACGGCCCCAATGGACGTTCTCATCGCGATTGGAGTGCACAAACCTCGCCACGCCCCTCAGTCGCGATTCCCCATTCCTGTGTCGGACTTTTTCTACCCCTTTCGACGGAGTAACAGCGGTCCTGACTGCTGTCGCCTGCGGTGGCGTCGCCTCAGGTGTAGAGCACCCGCGCACACGTCAAATTGAGTGGATTCCACCGCGAAGCGCGCAAAGTTCGCGAAGTTCGCGAAGTTCGCGAAGTTGACCCTTCCAGTCCTTGGCGATCTTCGCGACCTTCGCGGTTCAAAGTTTGGTGGCGCGTCGCGGAAAAGTGCCGGTGGCATTCCCTTGCGTCCTCTGCGCACCCGGCGGTTCACAGCCGTTCGGCCACCCACGACAGAAAACGGCCCGCAGCGCAAACGCCGCGGGCCGTCGACAATCGCCAACGCGAACTTCGTTCAGGCCTTGGCTGGCTGCATCAGGTTCCGCGCAAACAAGCCAACGATGATCGCCACGCACAGCACGTTTCCGATGGGTCCCATGACATAGATCGCCTTGAACACCAGCGAAATCAGGAACAGTGGCAGCTTGATGAGCGGCAGCAGCCAGTCGGCGTTGGCGGAATAGCTGAAAAACGGCATGGAATGGCCTCACAAATTGGATGGGGCGAACGGCGCGCCCTCCAAGTGTAGCGGAGCCCCGTCAACCCCGGAAGCGCTGGAGATACTGCAGGTCGTCCTCGTCGCTGCGAACGGTGTAGATCGCCCCGGCTACACCAAAGCCAATGAGACGGGTCTTGCGGGGAAGTACCACCTGGCCCGTTTGCTTTCCGACAGCCGAGAATACGTCGTATCGCGGGGTCTCATCTTTGGCCGCCCGCGACCGCAGCACCCAGATTTCACCGGCGGGCGTGACAAAGACCCCGTTCTGGGTAAATGCCGGCTTTGTCGTCGGCCACTCCTTGGGTTCCTCGGCCGGCGGCGCCGGGGCGGCACCAGTGGTCACCTTGCCATTCTCAACCGAGCGGGTGATGCCAAGTGCGGCCGACCCCTTCTGCGAATCGCGGAATTCCTGTTTTTCTGCCTCACCCACTTTGACCGGCGTGAACACCACGGCGGGGCCTCGCACCACCTGCCTGGTCGGCGCAATCACCTCCACGTGATAGTCCTTGACGCGCACCACAACCACGCTGCCATTGGGGAGCACGGTCCACGCGTCGCGGGCGGGGAAGGGCGTCCTGGCGCCAATGCGCACCTGCACGTTGCGAGACCCGCCCGAGTTGGAGCTTTGCACCGAGGCGCTGTTCTTGGGGAGCTGGACGAAGGTCACCGTGTCATAGCGCCAGGTCTTTCGGTCGTACCGCATGACCGGCGCGGAGTCGGATGCCACTGGTCCATCGGGGCCGAAGGTGAGGGGAGATCCTTCGAAGTAGAGTCGCCCCTGCGCATCGGAGGCCCGGGGGGCGTTGATGGTTACGACTCCCCGACCGCCCCCCGGCCCGTCACCAGCACTGGGTTTTGGCGGCGGGGCGCCGTCCTCAAGGCGGAAGGTCGATCCCGGCTTTCCATTGGGAAGGATGGTCAGGTACCGGGAATTGAGCGGGTCGAAAATGATGCTCGAGTCGCCGGGCACGCCGACCAACTGCATGGGAAGGCCGTACTCGCCTGGTCCGGACCCTTCACGGCCCACCTTGGTGGCCTTTCCGGCCTTGAGGTCCACCAGTTGGACGGTCTTGTCCTTCGTGTCGGCCACCAGCACCCGGCCATCGCGCAATTCACGAACAGCGACAATCGCCGAGAACGGTTCCGCGTACTCGGCCTCGGGCTTGCTGAGCGTGCGGGTCGTACCCTGTCCCTGCAGGCTGGGTATGGCGATGAACAGCGCGGAAATCGCGCTGGCGGATAGTCGGTGAGTGCAGGACATGGCTGGATGCAGTGAGGGGGACGCTGGCCCGGGACGAATGGTTAGTCACCGACGCCAGGCAGATCGTTTCCGCTTTGTCACGCGCCGCCCCACCAGCAGCAGCGGTACCACGAACATGGCGCCCACCGTGCCGGCAACGGTGCCGCCGGCCGTAGCCAACGCAATGGCCCCGAACATGCTGTCCGCGTCGGTGCCCACCGACAGCGGGATGAGCGACGCCAGCGACGCCAGTGTAATCAGCATGATCATGCCACCACGATCGACGGCCGCGCGCAGCACCATGCCCGCATCCAAGCGCACATCGTGGCCCGCATCCCGATGCGCACGCCGTCGTGCCAGGGCAGCATCCACCAGCAGAATGGACTGATGCACCGCGAGGCCCACCACGAGTATCACGCCCACTGCGGCTTCGCGCGTGAACGCCACCTTGAACACCCAGAACGCCGCTGCCACACCCGACAATGCCAGCGGCAAACTCAAGAACACCATGGCCGCGCCCCACACCGAGTCGAACACCAGTGCCACGGTGAGCACTACCAGCGTGATCCCCACCGCGAACACCAACCACAGCCCCTTTTCGCTGTTGTCGCGCTCGAATGGAGATCCGTCGGTGATGTCGACAATGCTGTACCCGGCCGGCGCCGCCAGTGTCTTCATGAACGCGGTGTGCGTGCGTCGAGCCAGCTTGGCGGGGCCACGGAAATCGTAGGCCACCTGTCGCACGTATTGTTGATCTTCGCGCACAATGGTGCTGAGCGCTTCGCGCGCATCCACGAACGCCACGTCACTGATGCGCACCGGCGCCCCGGTGGTGGTGGGGATCAGCGCATCCTGCAGTTCGTCCAGTGAACGCTCAAGCGCTCCCGCAGATTTCACCGTAACCGGCAGCTCGTCTCCGCCAATTTCCAATAGCTGGCGGCCTACCGGTCCGCGCACTTCGCGCCCCACCGCTTGCGCCAGTTGCGACGCGGTAATCCCGTATCTCGCCAGCGACTTGCGATCGGGTTCGAGCGTGACTTGCGACCCATGATCGCCACCAAAGTAGCCACCCGATGTGATGCGCACCTCACGTACACGCGTGATGCGCTCCAGTCGACTCTTGAGATCGTCGGCAATGGTGGCCACCCCTTCGTAGGAATAGCCCAGCACGCGAATGCGGAACGAGGCGAAACTGCCACCGCCACCGCCCGACGAAAAACCTGGACCATCTCCGAATACACCCACCTGAGCCCCACCAATTAATACGGCGCGCTGCGTGAGCGCTTCCTGCATTTCCAGCGGCACCGCCGTCAGTCCACCGGCACGTGTGAACAGCACCTGCATTTGCGCCTGCGTGCTGCCACCGGCAAAGGTGCGCACCTGCTCCACTTCGGGGCGGCGCACCACAATGCGCTCGAACTCGCGCATGGCCTTGTCGACACTCGTTGGCTCCGAGCCGCGCGGAAACGACAGGCTCACCGTCAGCGTGGTGCGTCGCTCACCAAAACCGGAGAACGAAGAGCGCGGCACCTTTTTGATGAACCCCCAGGTGAGCACGCCCAGCACGCCCACCGTGACCAGCAGCGTGGCCGCCCGCCAGCGCATCATGCGCCCCAGCACTTTCACATAGATGTGCTGCGTGCGCGACCACCGTTCGCGCCCATGCATGGAACGCGCGCCCAATGCCGGCACCATCAGCAACGCCGTGAACAAGCTCCACCCCAGCGCGAAGACAAACGCCGAGGCAAATGGCGCGAAGGCGCTGCGCGCGTTGCCCTGCAGGTAGAGAAACGGAAACAGCACCACTGCGGTAGTCAACGTGCTCCCCACCACCGCGGGCATGATGCGACGCGTCGCCGAGGCTCGGCCATCGGCGGTGTCGGGTGCCGTGCTCAATCGGTTCACGACAATGAGCGCGTCCTGCACCAGAATGCCCACGCCCATTCCCAATCCGGCTAGTGTGAGCAGGTTGGCCGGCACGTTGAACATGTACAACGAGAGTGCCGTGGCCGAAATCGCCACGGCGGTGCTGCCCATCACCAGCGCCACCGCCCGCCAGCGCCGCAACGTCACCGCCAGCACCAGCATCACCGCGGCAAAGGCAATCGCACCGCGCTTGGTGAGATCGCCCAACTCCTTGGCCAAGTCCTCGCTGGCATCGTTGCTTACGCGCAGTCGCACACCCAGCGGCAAACTCGGCTTCATGACGTCAATCGCGGCGCGCAACGCAGCAGCAGTCTTGATGGCATCGGCACCCGCGTGCCGCGAAATCTCGATAGCCACCGCCGGCTCCCCATCAATGCGAAAGAAGCGCCCGCGTGAATCTTCCTCGGCGCGGATGGTGGCCAGTTCGCCCAATCGGAACACGCGACCGCCGGGGCCGCGTACTGGCAAGCGCTCCAAATCGTCCAGCGCCGACGGTTGATCACGCAGCACCACATTGCGCACCGTGGTGCCCTGCTGCTGTACGCCCAGTGATTGCACCATGCGCGCGCCGCTCAACGCCTCGCTGAGTAGTTGCGGCGACACACCAATACGCCGCAACAACACCGCGTCGTAGGTGACCGACACGCCCAAATCGGTACCGCCGCGCACCGACACCCCGGACACGCCCGGCACGGCGGTGAGTCGTGGTTGCACGCGCTCGTTCAGCAGCTTCTGCAGCGTGCCCGGCGTGTACGGGCCAAACACTGTGAGTGACATCAGCGGCGGGTCTTCCAGCCCTTGCGGCACATAGTTCTGCACCGACGGTTGCGACACCCCGGGCGGCAGCTCCGAACGCAACAGTTCCAGCCGTTCCAGAATGGCCAGTCGCGTCATCTGCACATCGGCCTTGGCGTCCAGGTCAATGCGCAGACTCGCGTAGTCGTCGTTGGAGGTGCTGTTCACTCGCCGCACCCCGCGCACCCCCTGCACCGCCGCTTCAATGGGCGAGGTGAGGTAGGTCTCGATGACCTCAGGCGCCGACCCTGGCCAACTGGCCGATACAAACAGTTGCGGCAGTTCCACGGTAGTGCGCGTGGCCAAAGGCAAGCGCGAAAACGCAATGCCCCCCGCAATGAGTAGCGCAATACACGCCGCCCACACAACGGCCGGTCGATGCGCCGCAAATCGTATCACAAGTCGCCCATCTCCCGTCTCCCGTCTCCCGTCTCCCGTCTCCCACCCGTCTCCCGTCTCCCATCTCCCGTCTCCCGTCTCCCCTCCATCACCGCATACGCCGTCGGCAGCAAAAAGAACGTCACCAGCAACGCACTGATAGACCCGCCAATAATTCCCGCCGCCAACGGCTGGTACAGCGCACCACCACTGCCCCACCCAAACACCAGCGGCAACACGCCCGTGACCGTGGTAATGGACGTCATGGCAATCGCCCGAAGCCGCTGATGTCCACCCAGCAGAATCGCGTCGTGAATGGAATGCCCCGCCTCGCGGAATTTGCGAATAGCATCGAGCTTCACCACCGCTTCGTTATCGGCCATGCCAATCATCACCACAATACCAATCAGCGACACCGCGTTCAGCGACTGCCCCGTGATCCACAAAAAGATCACCGCGCCGGCACCGGCCAGTGGCACCGTGAGCATCACTACCAAGGGAATGGTGAAGCTGGCAAACTCACCGGCCAGCACCAAGAACATCAACAACGCCGCCAACACCAGCACCAGCAGCAGTTCATCGCTGGTGCGTTGACGCTCGGCGTCGGCACCCGCTACCTGCCACGTCACGCCACTGGGCAATGCCATGGCCGTCATGCGCGACAGCACATCGGTGGTGGCCTTGGCCGTGCCACCGGTTTCCACCAGCCCCTCAATAATGGTGACCGGACGTTGCCCAATGCGAATGACTTCCAACGGCGCGCGTGTTTCCCGCACCTGCACCAGTTGCCCCAGCGGCACACCGCGAATGGGTGTTTGCAGCGCCGTTTCCAACTGTTCGTTGCGCACGCCCGCATAGCGCACCGTGATGGGTGTGCGCTTGTCGGTTTCGCGCAGGTCGTTGGCATTCACACCGCCCAGCGCGCCAGCCAATGCGCTGGCCACCTGCTGCGGCACAATACCGCGTTCAGCCAATCGGGTGCGCTCCAACGTGACTTCCACAATAGGTTGCGTTTCCGCATAGGCGTCGCGCACATCACTCAGCGATGGCAACGTGCGCAGCGTGCGCCGCACGGTGTCGGCCCAGCGCTGCGACTCGGTGATACTGGCCGCCGAAAGCTCCACGCGTACCAAACGTCCCTCGCGCCCAATCAGCGAGCCAAACTCCGACTGGCCCGCCAGGTCCAGCGCCAACGCACCATTGGCCAGGTCGGGCAACGACGCGCGCAATCGTTGCGCAAACTCTGCCGCATCGGCCTTTGACGGCACAGGCACAATAAGCTGCGCTGTGGAACTCGAACCAGGGTCGGCACCACCAAGAATTTCTTCGTCGGTGGCTTTGCCAACCCGCGCATACGTGCCCCTGGCACCCAGCGTGCGCGCCGCCTGCTCCACTCGGCCCACTTGCAACGCCGTGGCTTCAATACTGGTGCCCTCCGGCAGCTGCAACTGCGCCACCAGCACCCCTTCGTCCACCCGCGGCAAGATTTCCTTGGGCAGCGTGTAGATAAGCACCCCGGTAATCACCAGCAGCACAAACGACAGCCCAAACACCGACTTCACGTGACCAAGTGACCACACCATGCCATGCTCGTACCACGCGCTCAGGGTGACACCCCACCTATCGAGTGTCTCGTTCAGCGCACTGGTACGCACTGGCGGCGGTGCCACGTGCAACGCGCGTGCGCTGCGCCGACGGCCGACAATCATGACCGGCATGAGCGTGAGCGCCAGCAACAGCGACGCGGCCACGGTCGTCACCACACTCAGCGACAGGTCGCGGAACAGTGCCGCGGCCAGGCCACGCACAAAAATGATGGGGCCGAATACCAGCACCGTGGTAAGGGTGCCGGCAAACAGCGGTGCGGCCACTTCGTCGGTGCCGGCAATGGCGGCGTCCATCAACGACATCCCTTCGTCGCGTCGTCGGCCTACGGCTTCGGCCACCACAATGGCGGTATCCACCAACAGGCCCGTGCCCAGCGCCAGTCCACCCAACGACAGCACGTTGATGGACACATTCATGGCTTGCAGTCCAACCAGTGCCACCAGCACCGACAGCGGCACCACCAATCCAATGGCCAGCGACACGCGCCAATCGCGCAGGAACACCAGAATCACCAGCAGCGACAAAATGCCACCAGCGACAATCTCCTGACCAAGGTTGGACAGGGCGTCTTCCACGAAATCGGCCTGCGCGGCAACCACGTTGATTTCAATGCCGCCAAACTCCGTTTGCAACTGTGCAATGGCCTCGCGCATGCGCCCCGTCACGGCCACCGTGTTGGAGCCGGCGTCTTTGTAAATCACCAGGCCAATGGCCGGCGCGCCGTCCAAACGCGTCATGGTTTCCGGGTCGGCCAATCCCAGTGTCACGGTGCCCACGTCGCGCAGCGTAATGCCCGACCCTACCGGACCCACGGGCGTATCGAGTATCTCGGCCGGCGTGCGAAACTCGGTAAGGGCGCGCACCGAAAATCGAAATTGTCCTTTGCGAATGGTGCCGCCGGCGCCCGTGGCGTTCTGCGCACGAATGGCGGCGGCCACGTCTTCGGGCGTGAGATTGAGTGCGCGCAAACGTTCAGGATCGAGATCGACACGAATCTGGTCTTCCGGTGCGCCCACCACCGCCACACTGGCAATGCCTTCAATCTGTTCCAATCGGCGCGCGTGCACGTCAGACGCAGTACGCGCCAAACTGCGCAGGTCTCCGCCGCCCTTGGACTGATTGCTCTTGAGCGCCAGCACCGCAATTGGGCGCTCGCCCGGATCACTGGTAAGCAGCGTCGGGCGTTCGGCGCGTTCGGGAAGTTGGCCACGCGCCGCATCGAGATGTTCGCGCACCGTGAGCACCGTGCCGCGCATGTCGGTGCCCCAGGCAAATCGCGCGGTGGTGGTGACTTCGCCATTGCGGCTGACAGAACGCAGTTCAACGAGTCCCGGTGTGGCGGCAATCGCCTCTTCAATGGGCTCGGCCACAAAGCGTGATACTTCTGGTGCCGCTGAGCCGGCGTAGACGGTGCGAATGGTCAGCACGGGCAGCGACACGTCGGGCAGCAGGGATACCGGCAGTCGACTGAGCGACACCGACCCCATGAGCACAACGGCCAGTACCGCGGCAACCGTCGCCACCGGGCGACGGACAGCAAATGCGGCGATGGACACCGGGCGGTTTCCTTACGCCTTGGGTCGACGACGAGCCGTCGAATCGGCCGGCGTCTGCTCGCGCGGTGCAGTGATGCGCACCGGTGCGTCGTGCGTGAGCGTGAGGTGCCCTTCCACGATGACCTGATCGCCCGCGTTCACGGGAATCTGCCCCGTAACAGAATCGGGGAGTACTTCGGTATCTACGCCGTTGCTGCGTCCCGGCAGAATGTACGTCCACTGGGCGCGGCCATCTTTCACCACGAACACCAGCGGACGACCATCGCGCTCGATCACGGCGCGAGCCGGCACCAGACGTCGATTGGTGAGTCGGGTGGCCTCCAGTTGCACGTCGGCGTACATGCCCGGGCGCAGTGCGCCGTCGCCAACCACACGCACAATGGCGCGACCGGCGCGGGTAACCGAGTCCACCATTGGCAGCACCGCATCAATGCGGCCGCGAATGGCACGGCCCGGTGCGCCAGCCGAGGTGATCATCGCTTCACCGCCTACGCGAATGAGCGGAAGGTCGTGTTCAAGCACCTGGGCTTCAATGCGGAGATTGCGGGTGTCGACGGCGGTGAGCAGTTGCTGTCCTCCGGTCAATCGCTCACCGACGGCAATGTCGATGCCGTCAATCATGCCATCGACCGGACTGGTGATGATGGCGCGCGATTGCTCCCACTTGGCTCGTTCAAGCTTGAGCCGAGCGCCGGGGAGGCCCGTCTTGTTCATCAGCGCGGTGCGCTGTGCCGCGGTGGGGCTGCGGCCGGTCACCAACGAGTCGGGCAGGTAGAGTTCGAGATACGCTCTGCTCGGCCTGATCGGTGGATGCCTGTGCTTCGCGCACGGCCAGGTCAAACGGATACGGGTCGAGCTTAACCAGCACCTGACCTTTGGTGACGCGCGCGCCGGGGCGAACCAGTACCTGGGCGACCGTGCCGGCCACTTCGGCGCGGAGTTTGACGGCGGCGTCGGAGCGGATCTGGCCGGTAGTGTTCACGCGCAAAATCAGGTCGCCTTCGCGCGCCGCGTCGGCAGTGACGGGGAGGGCAAGTTGGGACTGTGGCGCTCCGTCGGCGTTGGCCGAGGCGGCTGCGGAGGCGTCGCCGGTGGCCGGCTTGGTGGAATCGCCGGCGGTGGCGTCGCCTCTCTTACAGGCGCTAGCGGCGGCGAGCATGGCGACCAACAGCAGCGGTCGCACAACGCACCGCGCGCCGGACTTTCGAAAGGGAAAAGCGATCATAATTGACGACGCAATGGAGGCCCGGGGACGGCGGGGACGCAGGAACCACGTCGGTATTCGCTGACCAGTTGGCCAGACAGGGATTGGATGTCGCGCCCGGAGCAAAGGGTTGCCGGATCTTCTCAATGTGTGGTTCGGGCAGCGGGTTGGCGAGAGCGAAATCGTCCTAACGGGGGGCTAAATCCCGCAAGATCGACGTCGAGAACCGTCCTTTGCCACAGCGCCATTCTAGCGAGTCTCCACCCGATAGAAGCTCAGCTGCGCTGCGCCCGACTCATCAAAGTGGCGAATTACCACGACGTCTTCAGCAAAGCTGACCAATTGGGGTCGCTGAGCCTCCGGCAGCGGAAGGCTCACCAGCGAAATCCTGGCCCCACCATTGTCGATAACGTACCAATGCAGGTGATCAAAGTACGGATTGATCCAGATGCGTCCGCGCGGGTCACCACGAACCTGCCAAAAAGCGGGATACGCGGCCGGTTTCACAAATTGCTTCATTCGTGAAATGTGCTTTTTGCGCTGCTGAGGTGTCGCATCGGAAGGGAAGCCAGTCGTCATCAAGGTATCCCAGACCGCATCAGTCAGCTCACGCAGTGCGCCCTGCACTCGCCACATTTTGGTCACGCGCCCGGTGGCGAGCGATTGCGTGCGAACTTCAAACCTTTGCGGTTCACCGATCAGTAGTTCGCCAGCAAGAATCCCGAAACGCGGCTCAAAGAAGATTGGGCCGAAATACTCGGGCGCCGCGAGACGTCCGAGAGGCTGAAGCAACGTGCCGTCAGTTCGATACAACGCATATGGAAGCATGCGCCGTCTCGTCGCGTCGTATGAATCCCCCATTGAAAAGTCGCGAACGATGACCGAACCATCGCTGGAGCAACCGTTGTACGGCACGAGCCCCAGCCGGGCTTGCGCGTGACGGAGATTTCCAGACCGATCCCACACGGTCCAACGTCCGTCGGCGTCGAGCACGACCAACGAGCTGTCACGCTGAGGGCAGAGATCTCGAACGTCCGAGAACTCCCCGGGACCATTTCCGCCTCTGCCGACGATCCTGACGAGCCGTCCGCGTCCGTCGAAATACTTAAGTCGCTGATGGTCGCCGACAACGATCTGGCCGTCCGCCAAGAACGTACCGCTGAGAAAGATGCCACGCGCATCAAACTCCAGGCTGTCGTCTTCTTGTATGCCACCGAGCGTGAGATACGGTCGCGATGACAGTCGCACCGCGCCTGGGCCGGTCGGCAAGCGTGCGAAGCTGACCAGGCGAACGCCGGCACTGTCCGTCACCGTCGTTTCTACGCTGCCGCCACCTGGGGAGGCTTTGCAGGCAACCGCGATCATCGTGATCGCCAGTATAACGCCTGATGCGACTCTACGACGTGTCGGCGCGCCAAGAGTGGTGAAACAGGACGCGCGCATTCGCGACCGCGCTTTGCGCACGGGTGGCTGCGACCACCGGCCATCGCTTGAACGACCTCTCCATCGCACAATCATCAAGCAGAATGTGTACGTTTTCGTTTCAAACTCTCAAGACCCGCATTCAGCGATCCGGTCGAAATCGGACTCGGAGCACTGCCTCCTCACCACTCTCCAGCTCAATTCGAATAAGTGTCGCACTATTCCCTGCCGTAATTCCAGCACTCTTCACCACTACATTCGGAAGTGCCACATGATGCTGCGTTCCGCGGCGAGTATCAACAATATGCAGCCCAAACCACGGACGAATGCGGCTTTCCCCGACGTCGCCGGATGGGGTACGAAACTAGACGGAGTCAATCGTGAGCAGGACGATCCGATCGACGTCCATTCGCGCCAGAAAACGCCACGAAGGAATGCGTTCAGGGACATCGATATCTGCCGTTTGCAGTTTCGGGATATCCGGCCGGAACCGTCTTAGTGCTTCTTCGAGCAGCACGTCTCGAACCACACTCGGAATCGCGGGCCGGTCTCGCTCAAGCCTGGCGACAAGCGTCGGGTGGTCAGGCGATTCCAGAGCATAGCGCCATATTGAGTCCGATTGCGTGCACCCCCCAATGACGGATCCATCAGTCCCACCGACATACTGAAATGATGCGGCATACTGCGTGGAAATCCCAAGCTCAAGGGCGGACTCCTCTGGCACTCTCCAGCAACCGGCGGCGACGGCGTAACGGTCAACATGGAATCACCAGACAGTGAATGGACTACAATTCGCTCACGAGCGCGAACAGAGACCTTCGCTCGATTGGGAGTGGGGATCGTCTCTGAAGACAGCAGTGCCGAATGTGATGCAACCAGTGGGTGCTCTCCCGAAGGCTCCCCCGACAATCCAAGTACCAGATTGCGATCGAATGATCCGTCTTCCTTGAAGATCACCAACCCTCGTCGGCCGAGGTCGCCAACGGCGATCCGTCCGTCCGCAAGTACAGTCATTCCATAGGACGAAATCAGTTCGCCGGGTCCTCCCCCCGCGCGCCCGATCGTGGTACAACGACCCTGTGAATCGGAGGTTACTATTCGGTTCGCACGCCGATCCAAAACCAATAGCCGAGACAACGAATCAAGGCCTAGCTCGTCCGCAACGCCGACAAGTGGCCGCCCCTTCGCATCGGAACAGGCAAGCGCAATTGTGTCAAATTGGACATGAAGTCGCTCCGCTGACATGGCGCCGGGCTGCTTGACGACTCTACCTTCGCACCCGATAGCAAGGAGAGGCAGGAGGCCTCGCGCAATCAAGCGAAGCAGACGCTGGTGCTGGATTCTCAATGACGGAACCTGAAAGTGACGACTGGCAGCCTGAGTGCACTGGCGAGGGCGCGTCCAGCAAACATGATCCGAAAGTCTACTTCGCAAGCGCCTCCATAGCACGATCGTGACCGAATGCTCAGTGGCATCGCTACGGTCGGAACGGCGCGTGACACCATCCGAGCGGCCGAGCTTCGCCCATTCCCGTGGTGTCGAGGTGGCTAAACTCAACAACGGCATCGGTACTATCCCTTCCCGGCATGACCATGGGAATTCGATCTCGGTTGATCTGGAATGGAAATCCTGCGTGCGCTAGCTGCACCACTGACTGGACCCGCCCGTCAAGACTCGTTCGCGCAACGTTCGCCGACGGTTCGGCACTGGAAACCAGAGGCCGCCCGCTGCATCGATCATTGGCGCCGAGAATGCTGACCGTATTCCATTAGCATCGCTCTCCAGCATTCGCCGAGTCAGCGCTCGCTGACCGGCATCTCGGATACCGCCGACGGCGCGATCGAGCACGTCGTTCCGCTCCTTGTCAGAGATGGGCCGACGCGAGAACGGCAGTGGGTACGTTTGATTGATACGCCCCTTGAGATCCATCACTTTCACACCCGACGAGTCGACGACGATGATGCCTCATCGCACACGGCTCCAACCACCGTCGCAATCTCGTCGAGGGATATTCGGTATCGTGCCGGACCTTCTCCGACGGCGACATAGCGACGAATCGGAAGCCGAACAAACTCCTCCGGGCGATAGCTTGGCATGCCGACGACCACGACTGGAGTGTCGGCTGCGATCCGTGCGGTAGCGGTTCGATTTACCACGCGTCGGCGGCGAATCCCCACCAACCGGCCATCGCGAAAACGTCCTGCCACGGTGGTCTGGATGTTGTCCTTTGCGACCCACTCTGACAAGACCTGATCAATGGCATTGCCCAAGGCACCATCATAGACCAGGAGACGATTGGAGGTTGGGTCAAATGCCATGATGCTATCGCCAGGCAGCGAGAAGATTCCACCGACGCTCTGGAACTCGCCAGGCCCGCTGCCGCGGCGGCCGATCGACTTCACGAGAGTCACCGCGGAATCGAACACGGCAATTCTCTGCTCGTACGAATCCGCGAGCGCAAACATGCCAATTCGCAGGTGGATCCCAACCGTTGTAGAAGGGACAAAGTTCGAACGATCAGGTCCGAGAAGCGAGTCGACTCGCGTGATTCGCGTCAGCGACGTGGCGTTCGCCTCCGACCAACCATCTCGATCGGCTTGGCATCCCCACGCGACAAGAGTCGTGAGGACAAGAAGCGCCATTCTGTTCACTTGAGAGTATTCGATGAGTCGAGGGTTTCGACGAGAGCACGATGTGCTTTGGCAAAGCGACGCTTACACGATTTCGAAATGCAGGTGATTCACCGGTGCCTGGCCTGGTGGAATCGTCGACTGAACGTCGTCATTCTTACAGGCAGTGTCCGCAGCGAGCGTTATGGGGAGCAACAGAGAACCGAACCTACGTGAGAGTGCAGGGTCTTGAATGACGATGCGATTGAGAACTGGGGACGGCGGGGAGGCGCAACTTCTAGTGGGGCTTTGTGGACCTCGTGGCCGGAAGGGTTTGGATGTCTTGTCCGACAAGATCGGTCACCGGGTACGCGAAATGAGGGGGGGGGCGAGCACGATGACGAAAGCAGGCTCGCGCACCGAGTCGCGGATGCGCGCTCATGCCACATTCTTTCCAGCCGACGATTCCCGGTCCAAAAGTCCAGTCAAGGTGAGTGTTCACGCCTCGCAGGCTCGGCGGGATTGACTCAGATTGACTGGACTTCCGGACAGGGGATTTCGAAGGGCACGCCGATGCGCGGCGCGAGACAGTTCACGTAACGGTCAGCTTGCTCCGCCGACACAATTGAGAGGCGTTCCGAAGCAGTAATAGATACCGTCAGTCTGATCGTAGACGAGATGGTGGATATTGTCTTCGTCCGCCCGAGCCGTTGACGCGGCTCCCACGACGACAGCTGCGATGACCACGCACGCGAATTTTAGAGCGTTTCTTTTCATGATGACACCTCCGGGAAGTTGAGTGGTTTGATCCAAGGTTCACACCAATGGCCGCTACTCCTCGCCGAAATCGCAATCGACTGGAGTGCCAAGGCAATAGAACAGCTTGTCGATTCCATCGTATACAAGATGATGTTTGGGCGCGTCTGCCGCATGAGCAGCGTTGATCGCAATCGCGCAGATTGCGGCAGCGATCGCAACGCGAATTGATGCTCTCGTCCGTTCCTTTCTCATGTTCGATCTCTCCTCAAAGGTTTGTGTGGCCATCTTGGCCACCGATCTAACACCCAACGCCGGCTGCGCTGAGTGAGCGTCGGCGCGTCTGGCGTCGACAATTTCCGAACGTCGATCAGGGAAGGCGGACGGAGGTGCTTGGACTTCCCCCGAGTTCATCGCGGAGTCGGGTGCCGAGCTTTTTGGCAGCCGCGTCCCAGAATTCACTCTCACCCCATTTTCCCGAGTTCATCAACACGACAGATCGACCACGCATAATGACGCGGATAGGCGGTCGGGAGGTCTTCATCACCCACCTCTCCCTTGTTTGCGAGAGCACCCTGAACTTGACATCAATGCCGGAATGTTCAGCAATCTCGCGCTGTAAGAGCGAATCTGAATCTGTGCCAATGAGAATCACAAACGGCGCTGCCAACTTATGTGCGGCCGCGCGCTCTGCGAACCTTGATATCTCTGCGATACAGGACAGGCACCGCGATGCTTGGATAAGGAGCACACTACTGAATTCGCCCTTCACGCCACGTGACGCGCTGTCGCTCATGGGAACTATGGTCGACACGTAGCTTGCGGCGATGAGCGTGCGTATGGGCTCAACGATCGACGACTGCAGGTGAGTGCTCGCAAGGATCGCAAGTCCACCGACAAGGATTGCGGCCGCTTGACGCGCCCATCCCGAGCCCAAGGCGTTCTTCACGGCTTCGCAAGGCTCGGGAACAATTGAACTCGGCGAATGATTGCCCTCCCGTCCTCAGTCGCGCCAGTTATCCAAGCAGTGTCGTTGAAGACGCGCAAGAGCCGTCCGGGTACGTTGCGAATGCGTTTTGTCGCAGCGAGACGAGTGTCAAAAATGTGCCATTCATTCTGGACTTCGCCGTTCGGAGCGGTCCGTTCTGTAGATAGCAACAGATCCCCATTGCTCAACGAATGGGCAGACTGGACGTGCGATGCGCGGTCGATCCAGTCCCGTGTCGGCCCGAGGCCTCCACCTGCCGGGCGCAGGCGAGGGTCCAACTGCACCCAGTATTGCCGCGGGATGTTTGATCTGCAGACTTCATGCCCGTCCTTAAGGTCAACACGGACAATGGTGGGCGAGATGCTCAGTCCGAGAACGGCGGTTCCACCACGAGTCAGTGCTCCCCACACTCCGTCCACTACAAGGTTCGTTGCCTGAAGAATCGGTTCGGCTGGTACACCTTGCCATTTCACTTGTCCGTCCCGTTCGACAAGCGTTGCAAGGTGGATGTAGTTGGCCTTCGGCACGGCGCCGAGCAGTAGAAACGAACTTGCACCCGTTCCAACGACCTGCCTTATGTTGGATGGAATGCGCGGGACCGAACTAATAAGCACCCCGTTCGGCTGGAAGATCGACATGCGACTAAGGGCCATGTCGATCACGACAATGTCTCCGTTCGCATCGAACATTCCGGCAGAGGGTAGCCTGAACTCTCCTGGTCCTTCACCCTCACGCCCGATCGACCTGCTGCTTCGCAGATTGGCATCTCTGATTGTGATCCGTCGACTTCTTGAGTCGATGATGAGTACTTGCCCACTAGCATTTCTATCTAGAACACGGATCCCGAGAGCCGCATCGGGACCGGCGTCAGGAATTGTATCCAGGCGCCCCGCTGGAAATATTCGGTCGAACAGGAACTCGCGCGCGACGGCGACTGGTTGAGCCACGCAGGCGCCGCCCTGCGCTAGGTCGTTGGGCACGTGTTTGTTGGGCGTTTGCCCGTCAACGATCAGCGGTATTGCGCTGGTCAGGAGAGCCGAAGCGACAATTCCTAGCCCATGCACCATGGAGTCAACCCTTTGGACGGACACTTGGCCTGCGCGGCTCGCGCCATCTGACGGAGCGGCTGTTCGTACTGCTGCTGACGGACCTACGGCAACACGAAATGTTGTGGCTCGGGATTGGACCTAAGACGTCCTGACGATGACGCATTGAGTACGCTGCGCACACTGACCTTGGACATGCCTCAAACTTGCACGAGATCAACCGCTTCTGCGAATCGAAGTCACTGTACGCAGCATCCTGAACCGGCGCTATGACGCTAAACGACCATACTCGACGACGCTTACAGATGCGGCGCCCAAACCTGCAGCGCCATCCGACGCACCCACTCCGGACCAGACTCTTTCACTTCGCTCCACGAGTGACCAGTCGTTTCGCGCACGAGTTTGTAGTACGACGCCGGATCCCCTCCGCGGCGCAACGCCCACGCTGAAAGAGCGCCTTCATTCTCGAATCGCTCGGTGAGGTGCACCACATAGCACCAGTTTCTCAGCGACTGAAATGGTGGGAGTCTGTGCGCCACGAGCAGTCGTCGAAGCGCCGTCTTGTTCGGCAGGCCGAGCAATGCTGCGGCCTGGGACACACGCAGACTCAGGTGACACTCCTCGAAGAGGCTGGTCACCTCGGGACATTTGGATAGTGTCGCCGACCAGATGCTGGTGGCGCGTGCCACTGTATCCGACAGACCTGTCATTGTGGATTTCACTGTGCGTAAGGAATGGCGCGTCTCGCGAGATTTGTTCAACTCGCGGGCCTCAACCAGCGTGTTGGCCCAACGGCACGCCGTTCGGCACACTGACAATCCCCCCCCCGGACGAAACGCAATCCCCAATCCATCGATTTCCAAAACTCGTTGCCCATGGTGACCGGTAGTTGCCCATGGTGACCGGTTGATTTCGCCAGCACGGGTGCAAACTACCGATATGCTTGCGTCGAAACTCCTCAACGCGATCGACCGCGTGCTCGAATCCGCCGAGGTCTGCGGTCCCGCGGCGCAGGTCGATGACATGGTTCGTGCACTGAAAGCCGTGCGACTGGATCTCTATGCCGCGATGGAAGACATCGATCGCGCCAGCGACGACGTGAGGCGACTGCGGGCCATGCAACACTGGAACGAACGCGCGGAGTGGGCCGAGCAATTGGTGTCCACGATGTACAGCATGCTCAAACAGCCGATGCCCATATGACATTCTCCTCTTTCCTCAGGGTGCGCCAATGATGAAATTCATTGGAATGGCAGTATTGCCCCGCCACTCCTACGCCCATGCGTAAGCCCCTCACTCCCCTGCAGGCGTTTGCCGAGGATGCGCGCCATGCCGCCGAACGCGCGTCGGACCTTGGGGACGCGCTTATTCCCTGGCTATCGGTCGCCCAATCGGCCGACCAGCTGAGTGCGTCGTCTGGCGTGCGACGCACCGTCGCCCTCGATGCCGCGCGTGCGCTGCTAGTCGCGTTCGCGAACGAACGGCCGACCATGCGTCACGACGTGCAGCCCGCTCCATCAGATCAATTGGAGCGGGTCGCGGAGCAATTCCGCGCGGCGGCCGAAGCCATGGAGCGCGCGGGCTGCTTCGAACTCGCCTATACCACGGTATCGGCGATCTGTCGGCTCACCGCGCGCGCCGACTACGTGAGCGCCGCACTGGCCACGGTCCATCTGGGGCGCATCGCGCGACAGATGAATGACCTGTCAACCGCAGAAGACTGTTACGTCACCATGCTGAATACCAGCATGCGCGAGCGTGATGGCCCCCTCGCGGCGCGAGGGCACATTGGACTCGCACTCCTGCATGACACGCGCGGCAATATGCCAGCAGCTGAGGCAGAGTACCTCAAGGCGCTGGAATTGGCCGTGCCGTCAGGTATGGCGTTCGCATCCGCCTGCCAGGGCCTCATGACGATTTCGCTTGACGGCGGACGAGTGGCCGACGCCCTCATCTACGGCTGGCAACTGTATGACGCGACCGAACACGACCTCGACGCGCGCACCGCCGCGCTCGCTGATCTTTCGGTCGTGGCGCTTCGTGCTGGCTTCTTTCAGGCCGCGATGTCCGGGTTCGAGCACGCGCTCACGCTGTCGCAGGTTGCACGCGTCCATATGGTCACTTTGAGTGGCGCCGTACGGGCGGCCGCGCGACTTGGCGACCTTGAACGAGTGCGCCAGTTCGACCAGGAGCTCCTCCGCGACATCGCACGAGCGAACCTCCCTCACGTTGCCGCGATGGTGTTGTTGTACTCCGCCGAGTCGTGGGCCGTTGTCGGCCAACGCGGGACGGCCAACGCCCGGCTTCAAGAGAGCCGGGGCTTGGCCAATCGCTTTGGTTTTCACGAGTACGAGTTCAAAGCCGACACGCTTGCCGCCGGGTGGGCGCGCGCCGAGCAGCACAACGCCCCGGTGGCGAACGTGGTGCTGGATCCGGTCCTCACGTTTGACCGTCAGGACCCGCACATTGGCGTCGGTATTCATCGACTGGAAGCGCTGTCGGTCTGACAATGCCACAGATCGACTCAACCCCAGGGACGGTTGTCAAAGTGCGTCGAGTCGGCCGGCGGCGGCGGCGGTGGCGGATCGTCGTTACCAGTAATGGAACCACAGGCCGCAACGGCGGGCGCAATGGCGAGCAAGGCAACAAGCAGCAGGCGACGGGACTCGATCATGTGTCACTCCAGTTGAAGGGGTGACCATTGATTGCACCTGGTTGGCACACGTACCGCGTCACAGTGGGCAACTACCGGTCACCATGGGCAACGAGTTTTTGGCGACCTCTACCGTGGGCCCAGTGTGCTTCCTGAATTAGGAATCGCCTGGGTGCCGGCGTCCTCGTCGACAGTTGTGCGGCTGCGCGCCATTGCGCCGCCGCGCAGTACGGTCATGCCGTTTCACAATGAGATGGAGTTGCTGGAGGCGCTCTCCCGCGGCGGGATTGCTCTCACAGTCGTTGAGGCCGGCGGGACCACCCACGATCTGGCAGTGCGTGCGCTGCGACGCGTCCACGAAGCCTTTCCGCAGCATCCGCTCATTGCGTGGTGTGACTTCGACAAGATCGAATCTCACCAGTTGCTGGATGTCGCCCGCGCCGGTGTCCAGGACATCATTCGCCGCGAATTTGATGAACTGCGGTACGCCTTCGCGCGGATTATCGCCTCGGCCACTCAGCGCGCCGTCAGTTTCCAGATTGCCGCCGCGCTACAGGACACCGTGCCCAAGTCGCTTTGCCCGGTTTTCGAGTACGCCTTGGAGCACGCCGACGAACGACTCGAGCGCGAGGCAATTGCCGCCGTGTTCGGGGTCTCGCGCCGAACACTGCATGACCGCTTGATTGCCCACGGCTTTCCCCCGACACGCGGATTTCTTACCTGGTGCCGATTGCTCGTAGCCAGCGCCCTGCTGGACCAGCCCGGCCATACCCTGGACTCCGTAGCGGGTCAGCTGGACTACCCAGACGGCGGCGTACTCGGGAACTCCCTTCGTCGCTACGCTGGGGCAGGCATCAACCGATTGCGCCACGGCGGCGCCCTTGAGGCGACCGTCGCCGCATTCCGCGAATCTGTCGCTGCCGCCAGCGCCAATCTGCACCGGGATTCCTTGCCCGCCCCATCCTCAGCCGATTAGCTTGCGCAGGCTGAACCGTACGACATCGCCTTCTATAGGACTGTCGTACCCACAGCCTCAGTAGGCAGACGCCACCCGCGGTCTGCCGTTGCGCGTGTAGCTCAGTTGGATAGAGCGTCTGCCTCCGGAGCAGAAGGTCGCAGGTTCGAGTCCTGCCATGCGCGTTGAACCTGCCGCTCCACCCCTGACCCAGCCTCGTGCACGTCGCCGAGCTTAAGCGGAAATCCGTTCCGGAACTGCTGGCCCTGGCCTTGTCGCTGCAGGTGACCAGCACGTCGGGGCTGCGGAAGCAGGATCTGATCTTTCGTATCGAGCAGGCCCTGCTCGATGCCGAAGAGACGCTGTACGGCGAAGGCGTCCTGGAAGTGCTCCCGGAAGGCTACGGCTTTCTCAGGTCCCAGGACTTCAATTACCTGCACGGCCCGGACGACATTTACGTCTCGCCCTCCCAGGTGAAGCGGTTCGATCTCCGCACCGGTGATACGGTGATGGGAGAGGTCCGCCCACCCAAGGAATGGGAACGGTATCTCGCACTCCTCAAGGTGGAGCGCATCAACGGTGGTGACCCCGACCAGTCGAAATTGCGAAGCGCCTTCGACAACCTGACGCCGAAATACCCCGACGAGCGCATCCGACTCGAACGGGCCAATGGCGAGATCGCCACCCGCGTCTGCGATCTCATCGCGCCACTCGGCAAGGGCCAACGCGCCCTCATTGTCGCGCCGCCCAAGGCCGGCAAGACCATCCTCATGCAGCAGCTCGCCAACGCGATCATCGAGAATCATCCCGAGATCACGCTGATCGTGCTGCTCATTGACGAGCGCCCCGAAGAAGTGACCGACATGCAGGCCAGTTGCCCGCAGGCCGAGGTCATTTGCTCCACGTTTGACGAATCGGCCGAACGGCATGTGCAAGTGGCCGACATGGTCATCGAAAAGGCCAAGCGTTTGGTGGAAACGGGCAAGGATGTGGTGATTTTGCTGGACTCCATCACCCGCCTTGCGCGAGCCCACAATGCCGTCGCCCCGCAGGGCGGTCGCATCATGTCGGGGGGCATGGAAGTGAGCGCCATGCAGAAACCCAAGGCGTTCTTTGGCGCGGCCCGCAAACTGGCCGAGGGTGGCTCACTCACCATTGTGGCCACGGCGCTCATTGAAACCAACTCGCGCATGGACGAGCTGATTTTCGAAGAGTTCAAGGGCACCGGCAACATGGAGCTGGTGCTTGATCGCAAGCTGGCCGATCGTCGCATCTTCCCCGCCATCGACATCCAGAAGTCGGGCACGCGACGGGAAGAACTGTTGCTCACGCCGTTCGAACAGCAGCGCGTGTATCTCATGCGCGCGTTCCTCGCCGACATGCCGTCGGATGAGGCGCTTGTATTCCTGCTCAAGCGCATGGAGCGCGCGAAGAACAACAAGGAGTTCTTCGAGCAGATGGCCGAGGCGTGACGCCCACATCGGGGCTGCCGGTGGGCAGACTGCTGGCGGTTGACTGGGGCGACAAACGCATCGGCCTGGCCGTCAGCGATGAGCTGGGATTTCTCGCCTCGCCGGCCGGCGTGATTGTGCGACGTTTGGGCAAACGGCCGCCGCTGGCCGAACTCATGAAACGCGCCGATGAACTGGGCGCGCAGGGGCTATGTGTTTGGGCTGCCCATCGACCCTTCGGGCGCCGAAACAGACCGGTCGCGCGAAGTGCGCGAGGTCACCGCCAAACTGGCCGCTCGCCAGCCGCTTCCTATTCGGTTGGTGGACGAACGCTTCACCACGTCATCGGCGCTGCGCAGCATCCGCGAGCAGGGCGGTTCCACACGCGGACGCAAGGACGATGTGGACGCGCTGGCCGCGGCCGTGTTGCTGGACGGTGTGCTGCGGGCGCTCAAGCAGGGCGTGGTGCTGGGTGAGGCTGTGCAGCCGGCGGAACCCGTCGCATGATGGCGCGATCGCGTCGTCGTTCACGTTCACGGATGTGGATGCTGCTGGCGTTCGTGGTCATTGTGACCACGCTCTTCTGGCTCACGCGGGAAATTGGCGGCAGCGCGCGCAGTGAATCGCTGGTGCGCGTGCGCGTGCCCAAGGGCAGCACGGTGCGGGCCGTTGCCGATTCACTCACCAATGCCGGTGTGATTGGTTCACCGCGCCTGTTTCGCTGGTTTGCGTCCAGTACCGGTCGCTCGCGGGCCATCAAGCCGGGCGCGTACCAATTCTCCAAACAGTCCAGCTATTCGTATGTGCTGGACGCGCTGGTGAACGGCCGCAGTCTCATGCACACCGTGGCCATTCCCGAAGGCTTCGACGTGCGCGATATCTCGCCGCTGGTGGCCAAGGCGCTGTCCGTTTCGGAAGACTCCGTGCGCGCGGTTGCGGCCGATACTGCCTGGCGCCGACGCCTCGACGTGCCGGCGCCCACCCTCGAGGGGTACTTCTTTCCGGCCACCTATACCTTTGCCGACGGCACCACCGCGCGCGACGCGATGGGCGAAATGCTCGAGCGCTTTGAAGCCGCCTGGAAACCCGAGTGGAATGCCCGGCTGCAGGCCATGGCCATTTCCCGACACGACGCCATAACCATGGCATCCATCGTGGAGAAGGAAGCGCGCAAGCCGGAAGAGCGCGCCATTATTTCCGCCGTGTACTGGAACCGCGTGAAAAAACGCATGCTGCTGCAGGCCGATCCCACCGTGCAATATGCGCTGCCCACGCATGTGGAACGCGTGTTGTTCAAGGATCTCGAAATCGAATCGAAGTACAACACGTACAAGTACGCCGGGTTGCCGCCGGGCTTTATTGCGTCACCCGGCGAAGCATCCATTGTGGCTGCGCTCAATCCGGCCAACGTGCCGTATCTGTATTTCGTGGCACATCCGGACGGGCATCACGAGTTTCGCACCACGTTTGCCGAACACACGCGGGCCATTGCCGACATCAAGCGGCAGCGCAAGCTGATGCAGGCCGCACAACCGAAACCGAAGTCGCCCTCATGAAAGTGCTGGATGGCGTGGCGACGATTTCGCCGCGTGGCACCAAGCGCATCAAGGGCGGCCATCCGTGGATTTTCCGCAGCGATGTGGTCGATCGGCCCAAAGCGCCGGCCGGTATCATTCGCTTGGAGTCGGCGCGCGAAGAGCCGTTGGGGTGGGCGCTGTGGAGCCCCGCGTCGGAAATTTCCCTCCGACTGATTGAGTCGCATCCGGCACGCACGCCCGACGCCGCGTGGTGGCATGCACGACTGGCGGCAACCATTGCGCGTCGCGCATCGTTGGCCGGGCACGCCAACGCGTATCGGTTGGTACATGGTGAAGGCGACGGGCTGCCATCGCTGGTGGTAGACCGGTACGCGGACATTCTGGTGGTGCAGCTGCTTTCGGCGGGACTCGACGCCTGGACCACCGAGATTGTCGATGCGCTGGTGCACATCACCGGCTGTACCGGCATTCTCGCGCGCAATGATCCCGGCGCACGCGGCCGGGAAGGACTGCCGCGCGAAGTGCGCCTGCTGTACGGCGAGGTGCCGCGCACGGTGGAAGTGCTGGAGCACGGCGTGCGCTACCTGGCCGCACCGTGGGACGGCCAGAAAACCGGCGCGTTCCTTGATCAGCGAGAAAATCGCGTGCTGATTGGCGCGCACACGCGTGGCGAGGCGCTGGACTGCTTCGCCTATCACGGATCGTTTGCGCTGCACATGGCGGCGCGCGCCACGCGCGTGACGGCCTTGGATGTGTCGGCACCAGCACTGGCCCGCGTGTCCGAGCACGCGGCACTCAATGGATTTGACAACATCGTGGCGCACGAAGGCGACGCGTTTGATGTGCTGCGCGACTTTCATCGTGAAGGTCGCCGGTTTGACACCATTGTGGTGGACCCGCCGGCGTTTGCGAAAACGAAAGCGTCGCTGCCGGGTGCCTTGCGTGGTTACAAGGACATCAACCTGCAAGCCATGCAACTGCTGGCGCCGGGCGGGATGCTGTTCTCAGCCAGTTGCAGCTTTCACCTGGGGAAAGCTGCGTTCCTGGAGATGCTTCAGGACGCCGCGGCTGACAGCGGACGACAAATTGTGTTGCGCGGACTCACGGCGCAGCCGCTGGATCATCCGGAGTTGCTGACGGTACCGGAAACGGGGTACCTGAAAGGGGCGTTACTGCAGGCGCAGGGGTAGTACTGCTACTGCGGGTGGGGTACATCAACTGCGGGTGGGGTACATCTACTGCGGGTGGGGTACATCTACTGCAGTGGCAGTGCCCCACCGGCAGTGGCAGTACCTCACCGCAGCAGTGGCAATACCACCCGCAGTTGTAGTACCCCACCCGCAGTTGTAGTACCCTCACCCGCAGTTGTAGTACCTCACCCGCCGTAGCTTTTCCGCAGCACCGCAAACGTGGTGCCTTGCACATGCCGGAGAGGCAGTGCCTTCGCGAGGTGATTGAGCGCGCGAAACACACCAGGCGCATGACGCGGACCGGCGTAGTCGTGCCAGAGCACCAATCCGCCGGGTTTCACCATGCGCAGCGCCTTGGCCGAGTCGGACAGCACGTACGATTCGGCGTGGGAGCCGTCCACGAACACCAGGTCGGCCCAGTCGACATATGGGGTTTCGTCAAACGTCTTGCTGTCGCCGTACAACTGCACGATGCGTGAGGCCTGCGGAGTTTCGCTGTACAGGAACTCGGTAAAGTTCGACTCGGTAAGCGCAAAACGCACATCGGCGGGGTCGTCGCCGTCGGCCACAGTGTAGTCGTCGCGCTGTGTGGGCGCGAGCGTGAGCGTGACAATGCGCGCGTCGGCGGGTGCATTGCGGCTCCACAGGTACGCCGTCTTGCCGGTACAGGTGCCGATTTCGAAACAGTGATGCGCCTGCTTGGCCAGCACCGCCAATATCCACGCTTCGCCGTCGCTGGTGCCGCCCGGTACGCTCACCGGTCCGCGTCCCACAAAGTGCACTTCCGTGGCCAGCGTCGGTCCGTGTTGTCCCGGGGCAAACACCGGGTCCAGTTCGTGCAACGCAATGGACGGAAGCGGCCACGGCCGGAAGGCGCCCACGTGCAGCGCATCGGCGCGTTGTGTCTTTCGCTTGAAGCGTTCGCGGACATATGCCGCGAACGCCAGCGCGGCGACGATCCAGGCGACTAGTGCCACGGTTGGAATTCCATCAGGTTCTCGCGCGCGGGCAGATTGGCTTGTGGTGTGTGACGCTGGTAAGGTATGCGCCAAACCGTACGATGGAACCAACAGCGAGGCTCGCGGCGGGCTATTTTCCTTGCCATGTCTTCTCTGCCACTCGCCCGGCATATCGGAATTGAGGCCACGCGCCTGCTGCGCGAGCGCCGGGGAATTGGCCGGTACGTGCGGAACATGTTGCGCTGGATTCCGGTGCACCGACCCGACGTGCGTTTCACCCTCTTTGTGAAGCGGGAAGCGGACATTGCCCCCCTGCACGCGCAGTTGGCGGATTTCGATGCCTCGCTGCCCGACCGCACCAGCATCGAGCCCGTGTCGGCGTTGCGCCGCACCTCGGCTGATGTGGTGTGGTACGCCTGGAACTGGCTCAATCCGCCCACGCGCGACACGGCCATGGTGGCCACCATCTGCGATGTCGCGCAGATGTTGCAGTTCGATCACCGCTGGTGGAAAGTGCTCAAACGGCGCAAGGCTCGGCGACGGCTGAGCAGCACGATCCGACAGGCCGACCTGATCATCACCATTTCGGAGTTCACCGCGCAGGAAATCCAGCAGCGCCTGCACGCCAACTCGGCCCGGATTCGCGTGACGCTGCTGGCCACCGACGACATGACCGCCTCGGCGATTGGCGAATCGGAAGCGCTGCCGCGTTTGGGCGTTGAAGGGCCGTTTTTTCTGACCGTGGGCGCGCACGATGCGCGCAAGAATCTCGTCACGCTGTATCGCGCCATGGAACTGCTGCAGGCGCGCGGCGAGCGCGTACCATTGGTGCAGTGTGGTCCCAGCGACGACCATGAACCGTATCCGTTCATCAAGTACGCCGGGTACGTGAGTGACGCGGAGCTGGCCACGTTGTACCGCAAGGCCACCGCCCTTGTGTTTCCGTCGCGCTACGAAGGCTTTGGACTGCCCGTGGCTGAGGCAATGGCGGCGGGTGGACGCGTAGTGTGCGCTGACGCGAGCTCATTGCCCGAGGTGGTAGGATCGGCCGGACTGTTGTTTCCCTGGAACGATGCAGAGGCACTCGCGGCGCAGCTCACCCGCTTGCTGCACGACGAAGCACTACGCGATCGACTCACGCATGACGGTCTGGCACAGTCGGCGAAGTTTCGTTGGACGGACACGGCGCAGCAAACGCTTGCAGTGTTCGATGAGGCGGTGTCCCTGCATCGTCAACGCTGACAGCCGCCGCAGTAGTAGGTGCTACGCCCTGACTGCGTGATGCGTCGAATCATGCGGGCACATCGCATACACGACTTGCCTTCGCGATCGTACACACGCCATTCACTACGCGCGTCGTCACGTTCCACCTCGTCGCGCGCGTGGTAGCGCTCGGGTGTGGCGGCATGCAGCACCTCGCGAATGGCATCGCGCAGCGCCTCAACCCGCGGGCGCGATAGCGATGCCGCAGCGCGGGTGGGATGAATGCGGGCCACCCACAGCGCTTCGGCTGCATAGATGTTGCCGATGCCGGCCACCACTTTCTGATCCAGCAGCACCGGTTTGATCGGCGCACTTCGCGTGGCGAGCGCCGCCGCGAAAACCTCCACGCTGAATGTCTCCTCAAGCGGTTCCGGGCCGAGCTCGGGCAGACGGAGCTTGCCGGGGGCATGCAGGCGCAGCACGGCCAGCGCGCGACCGTCGGTAAGCGAAATGCGTGTGCCGTCGCTACAGGCAATACGCACCCGCTCGTGCGCGGGGGCGGGGTCGCCCTCATGGCCAAACACCCAGTCACCGGTCATGCGGAAGTGCACCTCCAGGACCTGCCCGTCGTCCAGGGTCACCAACTGCATCTTGGCACGCCTGTTAACCTCCTCGATTCGGCGCCCCCTGAGGCTCCGGCAGGCGGTCGGTGTCAGCGAACGGGCCAGCGAAGGGTGCAGTGCCACTACGGAGGTGATCGTGCGTCCCTGAGCCGCCTGTCGAAGCCGGCGGGCCGCGTCCTCGACTTCGGGAAGTTCGGGCATATCTGGCAAATTCAGGGTGAGGCGAGGCTACAAAACTGATGTCGGAAGTGTGAGGTACGAACTGTCATCCAGTCTGCAACTTCAAAACAGACAGTGGATTACCGTCGGACTCGTCACATTTGACTCTTGCGTATTGGCGTCGAACACCTACTTTATCCACAATCTTCCACATCGGGGTATGTCCTTCACGTCCCAACGGTCCCTCAAGCACGAGTACGAGCTGTACGTCGAGCGCGAAATCGAGGACTACAAGGACTCGGTGACGCGAAGCGCGTTGCTGAAGATTGGCGATGAGGCGGTGTCGACCCTCATGAATCAGGCGCAGATCACCCTGACAGAGATCGTCGTCTGGCAGGAGGTCGATCGGATCATCTCGCGTCGGCTCCGCCTGCCGACCTATGCCACGTGGAAGCGGCGTCGGCTCAAGGTGCTGGAGCAGTATAGCAAGCCGGAACATTGGGGGATTCACCCCGATGCCGCGCTGGTGCGGGCCCTGATCGACTCGTCCGACCGCAATGTGTTGGTGGCCGGGGCGGAGCGCGAAGGTCCTGCCCTGTTTTTGGCGGCTCGTGGCTGCGCGGTGACCGCCGTGGAACCAGGGTCGGATGCGGTGGAGCGTGTGGTGAGGGCAGCCGAGGCCGCTGGGCTTGGTCAGCGTGTGCGCAGCTATTGCGCCGAGTTGGGCGCCTGGGCTCCTGACGTTGAACTGCACGCGGTGGTGTGTTCGCCCTCGGCGTTTGCCGGCCTCTCGTCGCAGGATCGGGCCCGCGTGATCGAGGTGCTGCAGAGCGCCACCGTCGACGGCGGGGTGCATCTGGTCGAAACCATCGCGGCCGGCACGGACGCCGATACTCTGGAAGCGCTGACCTCAAGCTACCGTGGCTGGTCAATCTCGATCGACCGCGGCGCGGGTCGGCCGGAGACGTTCCTGGCGCGTAAGCAGGCGGCCGTCGCCTAGGCGATGCGGCACTTCGTCGTGTCGATACGACACGACATCACGAATCGCCAGCGTGTCCTTACGACACCGCGCCCGGTTGGTTGATCCGTTAGCTCATATAAACCTTTGAATTGCAGCAGCTTACGGATTTTGTCCGCATGGCATCTATCATGCAATGTGTCACAGACATGCGAACCAAGAGCATTCAGCAACAGCAGCAGGAACCCATCGGTATTGTGATAGCCGACGGCGGTCGGGCCGACACACCCACCCGGTTTTCGGCGTTCGTGTGGGGCCCTGTTCCCGAAGACAGCGACCTGCGGGACGAAGTCCGGGAGCTGCTCGCCGCCTCGTAGGGATAGCGCGGGTTCTGAAAACGTGAAAGGCGCCGGCAGACATGCCGGCGCCTTCGCGTTTACGAAACTGCGTGACTGCTCTGACGAGCAGCTTACATCGCGGCCGGAGCGGGCGCGGCGGCCTTCTTGGCGCGCTTCGCAGGCTTGCGGGCCTTCTTGGTCGCTTTCTTCTTGGTCGCTTTCTTGGTCGCTTTCTTCTTGGTGGCCTTCTTGGTGGCCTTACGAGCGCCCTTCTTTGCGGCCTTACGCGCGCCCTTCTTCGCTACCTTGCGCGCTCCCTTCTTGGTGGCCTTCTTCGTGGCCTTACGCGCGCCCTTCTTCGTGGCCTTACGCGCGCCCTTCTTTGCAGCCTTGCGGCCACCCTTCTTCGCCGACTTCTTCGCGGCCTTCTTGGCAGGAGCCATGTTACAACTCTCCTCTAGGGAGGTTCAGTCGCTTCCTTTCCCCCGGTGGAAAAGGCGAGCTCACGCAGCGTGACCGTGCCTTCGCACGTCGTCGCTACGCGCTACACGGCCTCCAGGAGGCGCGTGCAGGGGTGGACTCGCCCGTAGGCAGGGCGAGCAACAGGTGGGAGGATCCACGGTGCAGTGGGGGCACGGTGGCCGATGCGAGGCACCCGCTCGACGCGATGAACGCGGAGCGATCGTGGGGCGCGCCGCCAACGGGGCGCAGCGCCTGGGTCGTCTGGGCGACGACAGAACTCACCGTCGCGAATGGCGACGATGACGACGCCGCGGCCGGGGAACCCGTGCCGTCGGCGAAACGAGGCATCGCCGAGGCGATACCGAACTTCCGGTGGAACTCGTGTCGTATTATCGCCACGCGATTCCAGTGAGGACTGCGTCCCCCGCTACCCCGGGATTCGTAAACGGCCTGAACCCGCGGAACGAGGATGTGGACATCATACGCAAGTCGTTGATATGACGCGAATATACGCGTGGATAATTCCATCGCGCAATAGCGCGTATAAAGAACGCGCGCGAATACATAAAGGCAACATTCCCGATCGGGCGCCATTTGAGGTGCCCGACGGCCTACCACCGGACCCATCGGCGTGCGAGTTTTGACCCGCGCGCTCGGCCGCGTGCGGTGTGTCGAACTCCTCCGACCACCCGGTTCTCCTCTGGGAATGTGACGGCCGATGCGAAGACCTCCATTGGAGCGCCCGTGAAAGCGTTGGTTAAAACGTCGGCTGGCAAAGGGCTCACGCTGACCGAAGTGCCCGTCCCCACCATCCGCGACGATGAGGTGCTGATCAAGGTTCGCAGCGCCGGCGTCTGCGGAACCGACGTCCATATCTACGAATGGGACGCCTGGGCGGCGGGGCGATGCAAACCGCCCTTTGTTGTGGGACACGAGTTTGCCGGCGATGTGGTGTCCGTGGGCAGCCTGGTGGATTCGGTCAAGGTTAGCGACCGCGTCACGGCCGAAGGGCACATTGTCGATGAACGCTCGATCTTCAGTCGCACGGGGAATGCCCATGTCGATCCGAGTACCCGGATCATCGGGGTCGATCGGGACGGCTGTTTCGCCGACTACATCGCCATGCCCGCCACCAACGTCTGGCATCTGGATGACGGGATCAGCTACGACATTGGCGGCATTCACGATCCCATGGGCAACGCCTTTCACACGGCGCTGACGGCGAATATCCCCGGGGCCGTCGTGCTCATCACCGGCTGCGGACCGATTGGCGCGTTTGCGGTAGGCATCTGCAAGGCGGCCGGTGCCGCCCGCATCATTGCCACCGACGTGAATCCGCGCCGACTGGAACTGGCGCGTTCGATGGGGGCCCATGAGGCAGTGCAGCCCGACGACGCGAAGCGCGCGGTCATGGCCGCCTCCGACGGGAATGGTGCTGACGTGGTGCTGGAAATGTCGGGTGTCCCGTCAGCCGTCCACCAGGCGTTTGCGTTGGCTCGTCCGGGTGGCCGGGTGAACATGCTGGGGATTCCGTCCAAGACCATCGACATCGACTTCGCCACGGAAATCATCTTCAAGGGGCTGACGATTTACGGGGTGGTGGGGCGACGCATGTACGACACCTGGCACCAGATGAGTCGGTTCATCCGCTCGGGCAACTTCGACCCGACGCCGGTGATCACGCACCGGTTGCCGCTGGAGGCGGTGGACGAGGCGATGCATTTGATCAAGAGTGGTGAGGCGGGGAAGATTATTTTTCAGATCTAGGCTTGGTGCTCGACACCTCACCGGCACTGGACCGCAAAGTTCGCGAAGTTCGCCAAGAACCGTCGCTGAGTTCCGTAGTGCAGAGCTTCGCGAACTTTGCGATCTTTGCGGTGGAGCTTTTCAGGTGGTCACGCATCCATCTGTAGGAATTCACCTCCAACCGCCGTCCCCGTGTCCCACCTCGCTGCTGAACTCCAGGCCGATCTCGATGCGCTGAAGAGCGCCGGCACCTACAAGCGCCTCAACTTCCTCGAGTCGCCACAAGGTCCGCGCGTGCATATGGAAGGGCGCGGCGAAGTGATCGTGCTGTCCTCCAACAACTATCTCGGGCTGTGCAACGAGCCCAGCGTGGTCGAGGCCGGCGTCGCGGCCCTTCATCGATATGGGGCGGGCACGGCGTCGGTGCGCTTCATCTGCGGCACGTTCACCATCCACCGTGAACTCGAGCAGGCCATCGCCGGGTTTGTGGGCACGGAGGCCTCGCTTTCATATGTATCGGCGTGGAACGCCAACGAAGCGCTGACGCCGACCATTGCGCGCGAAGGTGACTTCGTCGTATCCGATGCGCTCAATCACGCCTCCATCATTGATTCGGTGCGTCTGGCCAAGGCCATCACCAAGTGCACGACGGCCGTCTACAAGCACGCCGACATGGACGACCTGCGCGAAAAACTGCGCGGGGCCAAGGACGCGAAGCGGCGCATCATCTGGACTGACGGCATCTTCTCCATGGAAGGCGCCATTGCCAAGCTGCCGGACATCCTGCAGTTGGCACGTGACCATGACGCCATCGTGGTGATGGACGACTCGCATGCCACCGGCGTTTTGGGCAAGACGGGGCGCGGCACCGCCGAACACTTCGGGGTGATGGGCGAGGTGGACATCATTACCTCCACGTTGGGCAAGGCGCTGGGTGGTGCGGCCGGCGGGTTCATCGCCGGTCCGGCGGCGCTGTGCGACATGATGACGCAGCGGTCTCGCCCGCAATTGTTTTCCAATGCGCTGCCGCCAACGGTTGCCGCCAGTTCGTTGGCGGCCATTCGGCACACTGAGGCGCACCCGGAACTGGTGACCCGACTGCACGACAATGCGGCCTACTTTCGTGCCGCCATTCAGGACGCCGGGTTCAATCCGTTGCCGGGTTCAACACCCATCGTGCCGATTATCGTGGGGGAAACCGCATTGGCGATCACGATGAGCGAAATGCTGCTCGATCGCGGAGTGTTCGTCACCGGATTCGGATTTCCCGTTGTGCCGCAGGGTCAGGCGCGATTGCGGTGCCAGATTTCCGCCGCGCATACGCGGGATGACCTGGATACCGTGGTGGCCGCATTCAAGGACGTGCGAGCGCAGCTGGGGAAGTAGCGTCCCGGAAACGCAGGTTGAGGTCCACGGCCTTGCTGATGCCGACGCGCGGACCGACCACGACATCAGCGTCGGGCACCGGCGTGCCCGCATAAATGGTGAGGGCGCTGCCACCGGTGAGTGATGCGCCGTCGAACGCGCGGTCGATGCCCAGCGCCGCGCACAGTTTGCCTGGTCCGTTGCACAATTGGCCATCACCACGCGCCTTTGTTCGACGCGCGCGCATGAGATCAATGCCTTCCAGTGGTTGGAGCGCGCGAATCAACACCGCACTGCCATAGCCGTCTTCGCGCGTGACGGCGTTCACGCACCAATGCATGCCATAGATGAAGTACACGTAGGCGGTGCCGGGCGGACCGAACAGATGCCAGGTACGCGCGGTGCGACCGGCCACCGCATGACAGGCGGGGTCGTGCGGGCCCAAGTATGCCTCAGTTTCGACGATGCGCCCGCTGACGATGCCGTGCGCGTCCTTCATTCGGAGCACGCTGCCCAGGAGTTCCCGGGCCACCGTTGCCGGGTCGCGATCGTAGAAGGCGGCGAGGTGTGAGCGGTAAGGGGCCGGAGGGGTGAGCAACGGAAGCGTTGAGCGCGAGAGGGGTGAGCCGGTGAGGGCAGGACTGGATCCTGCCCTCGCCGGCTGGCCCCTCGAACGCTCAACGCTTCTTTTGCTCACCTCTCCGGCCCCTCATCGCTCCAGCTCTCACCGAGCGAAGTCTGCGACGGCGCGCTAGCGCTTGGCCGCTTTCTTGGCTGGCGCCTTTTTGGTGGCCGCCTTGGCCGGGGCCTTGGCAACGACCTTGGCCACCGGCTTGGCCGGCGTCTTGGCCACCGTCTTGGCTGGTGCCTTGGCCTTTGGCGCGGGCTTGGCAGCCTTCTTGGCCGGCGCCTTGCCAGCGGCCTTGGCCGGAGCCGCAACCGGGGGCTTTCCGGCCGCCTTGGCACCCTTTGGCGCCGCCTTGGCCTCCGCCATCGTGGACTCCGCGGCCGCCGGAACGACTGGTGCCACCTCGACCACCGGTGTCACCACGGGAGCGACCGCCGGCGTGCCATTGACGGCACTGGCCGACGATCCGACCACACCCACCATCAGGAGAGCCGGGGGGGGACCAACCGGCCCCTTACCGCGACCGCCAATGCCACGAGCCCCCATGCCGCGGGGTGCCTGAGGCAGCAGCGCATTCGCCGCCGCGGTGACGGCCTTCTGGGCGTCATCGACCGACTTGAGTTGCTCGACGATGGACGCTGCTTCGGCCGCCCGCGCGACCTCGAAATCGTTTCCGCGACGACGCAGATCAATCATGTTCGCGTCATGCGCGTCCTGCAGCACCCGCTCGAAATTGCGCGCACTGAGCGACTCGCTGTTGCGCCCCAGCAGCGCGAAGGCGCGTTCCCGGGCGGCGCTGGCGCTGGTGGACTCGTCACCGGACACCAGTGACTCGACCGCGCGGCGCACCAGGTCAAACGCCTCACTGCGGGTGAGCCGTTCGCCACTGGTGCCAATCGTGTCGGCCACTGACACGCCGAACGCGGCGCCGGAGGCTACTACCGACGTTTCCGGGCGACCCTGCGGCACGTCGGCGACGGCCGGCACACCGGCGTCCACCGGGCGCGGCCCACGATCATCGCGACCGCCGCGATCCCGCCCGCGACCACGACGACTGCGACCGCGACCGCCGCGATCCTCGTCGGCGGCTTCCATGCTGTCGGCCCCATCGGCCTGCGGCACATCGGCGGCGACGATGGGTTCGATGACGACGGCATCGGCGACGGTGGAGACCAACGGTTCCAGTTCAGCGACCGGTTCGCCGCTGCGCTCACCTTCGCCGCGTTCCCCACGATCACGATCACGGCCACGACCCCGGCGTCCCCGCCGTCCCCGGCGCTCATCGCGCTCGCGTTCGGCGCTTTCCCGGCGCGCGTCGACATCGGCTCCGGCCGCGTCGGCGGTAGCCACGACGATGGCGTCCCCGCTTGGGACATCGACTTCCAATTGACCGCTGTCGAGTTTGGTGACCTTGAGCAACCCCTTGTGCGCGGCGTCCTGCACGAACCGCGAGAACTTCGGCATGCCGAGGTTCTTTTCGTCGAACGACGCGTCGATCTCCTGCATCACCTGCTTGAGGCGATCGGAGCGCATCACGTCGCCGTTGCGCTTCATGCGCTGCACGGCTTCGGTGACCAGCTGCCACGGATCCCAGCGCGTGGTCTCGTCGTCGCCCGACTTCACGAGGCCGGCGAGCGCGTTGTACGAGTAGTACTCGTCGCAGTTCATGACCAGCAGATCGCTGGACGATTCACGAATGCCCACGCCGATCACGTACTTGCCGTACTCCTTGAGCTTGATGACCATGCTCGAGAAGTCGGAGTCGCCGGAGAGCAGCACGAAGGTGCCGATTTCCGGGCGGGTGAAGACGAGTTCAAGCGCATCGATGGCGAGCCGGATATCGGTCGCGTTCTTCTTCGCGGTGCCGTAGGCCGGCGCGAAGATGAGATCGATGGAGGCTTCGGTGAGCGGCACGATGTACTGCGGATAGCGGCGCCAGTCGGCATACGCGCGACGGACGGCCACCTTGCCCTTGATGATGTCCGACGAGAGGAGTGTCTTGAGCTCCTGCTGCAGATCGGAGCGGATCCCCATCGTGACATTGTCAAAATCGATGAGCATGGCCGCATTGGGCGCATGGGCCGGCGGGGCGGCATTGGAAGTTGTCACGGGCGAGACGGCCTGCGGACCGCGATGAAATGGAGCGATGATGCGGGACGGTGCGGGCGCGCCCGACCGTGGAAGATGTCGACTCATGTCCTAACCTGAATGCGTAACGGTGTGATCGAGCGCAATTGCGCGCGCAAGTTCTCGTCTTCGGACCTTTCCGCTGCCCGTCATGGGGAAGCCATCGAAGAACCGGACGAGATCGGGAACCTTGTATGCCGCCATCGTCTCCAGGGCGAATCGCTTGATTTCGCTTCCGGTGATGACGGCGCCCTCGACGGGCACGATGCACGCGCAGATCTGTTCACCCAGGACATCGTGGGGGACGCCAATCACGCAAACATCGTCAACAGCCGGGTGCGCGCGCAGACGATCTTCGAGCTCACGCGGATAGAGCTGGATGCCCCCGCGTGAGATCGTCTCCTGCCGCCGCCCGAGAATCTTCACGTACCCGTCTTCATCGATGATCCCCAGATCACCGGTGAGAAAGAACCCTTCCGCCGTGTGGACCTTGGCGGTCTCCGCGGGCATGCGCAGATAGCCGCGCATGAGGTTCGATCCGCGGACGGCGATCTCGCCGACCGCTTCGGGGCCGTGCAATACCCCCGTCATGATGTCCACCGCCATGACCTCGACGCCCGGAAGGGCGCGTCCCACACTGCCGAGGCGACGATCGTCGCTGTCCGCAAAGCGGGTGAGGGTCACGGTGGGTCCGGTTTCGGTGAGCCCGTAGGCGACCAGCACATCGCACCAGCGACGCACTCGACGTACGAGTTCCTCGGAGACCGAACTTCCGGCAATGATGCCGGTGCGCAGCGCGCGCAAACGTGACGGGTCGAACGCCTCCTCACGCATGAGCAGGTGGAACTGTGTGGGAACGCCGTGCAGCACGGACACCTGGGCGCTCGTCATGAGCGTCAGCACGGCCGCCGCGTCGAACGTCGGCTGCAGCACGAGGGTCGCGCCCGCCGCCATCGTCCCCACCATCATGCTCAAACCGAAGATCGCAAAGAACGGCACCGCAGCCAGCACGCGATCCTCGGGCGACAGCTCGAGCACCTCGACGGTCCGCACCGCATTCTCCACGACCGCGTGATGTGAGAGTCTCACACCCTTCGGCTTGCCCATCGTCCCCGACGTGTACACCACGGCGAGGTCCTGCGCATCGTCCGGATTGATGATCGGTGGCACCGGGCGACCAGAGCCGCTCGACACCAGATCCTCGAACTGAAAGATCCGGTCATCGTACCATAAGTCTTCGTCGCCGACCGTGACGACGTACTGCAAATCGGGCAGGTCCCCCAGAAGGTCTTCAAACCGCTGCAGGTAATCGACCCCACCCCATCGTTCGATGGTCACGACCGCGCTGGCTTCCGCATGGCGCAGCTGGTAACGCAAATCGTGACTGCTGAGCTGCGGGCTGACCGGCACCACCACGGCACCCAGCTTCGCGGCCGCCAGCAATGCCACAATCCACTCGACACTGTTGGGAAGATTGACGGCGATCCGGTCTCCCGCTCCCAACCCCAGCTCGGACAGCGCCGCCGCCAACGCGGATGCCTGTGCCTCGACCTGCCCGTAGCTGAACGTCCGATCACCAACCACCGCGAGCGCACGCGCGGGATGCTCCCGGGCACGCTGCTCGATAAGGGGGGCTAGGGACCACGACGTTGCCATTCCGCTCCGGGATCGACTCAACTGAACTTCCCTGCTTCTCTAAGAAAGTTCTGACAAACTTCGTAAATTATCCAGAATGAAGGAGATGCGAAAGGCGGGACCCCAATTGTCGGAGCAGGAATCGGACGGGAAACCGGCCATGTCCGCGTCGCGTAAGGACCCTGCCCGGATGCGACAGCAGGCGCCGTTCCGCATTCGTCTGTTTGCCACACTGTTGCTGTTTGCCGTCGTCCCCACCGTCGCGGTCAGTTTGCTGTGGACGGGGACAGCCAGCCGGGCGTTGTCGTTGATGTCAGCCGGGTCGGCGTGGGAACGTGTGGCACGCAGTGGAGAGCTCGCCCTGTCTGCGGCGCGATCGACGCCGCTGTCTGCCGAGCAGAGTCAGGCGCTGGATGCCCATGAAGCGGAGCTCAAGCAGTCGGTCGAACTGGCCAAGCGGTTCGACTTTGTCGCGAATCGCACCATTCGGGTCATTGCGGTCGGTGCACTGTTGGTGGTGGTCCTCGTGGCGGTGGGCGCCTCACGGGTGGCCGGTCATCTGAGCCGTCAACTCAGTCGGCCGTTGGATGAGTTGGTGGGGTGGACACGGCTGATTCGCGGTGGACGACCCATTCCCGAGCAGGCCGAGCGACGCGGCGCACCCGAATTCGAGGTCCTGAGAACCAGCATGCGAACGATGGCGCAGGAACTTGACGCGGGACGGCAACGGGCGCTCGAAGCCGAGCGCGCCGAGGCGTTTCGCGAATCGGCGCGACGATTCGCGCACGAGCTCAAGAATCCGTTGACGCCGATTCGGTTCGCGGTGGAGCGGCTGCGCCGCAGTGCGCCGGACACCTTGCGGGAGACGGTGGAGGTGCTGGCGGAGGAATCCGCTCGTCTTGATGCGATGGCACGCAGCTTCGCGCAGTTTGGCCGACTCCCCGACGGCCCCGCCGCCGAAATCGACGTGGCCGAATTGGTGTCGAAGTGCGTGCGGAACACGGTTCCGGAGCGACTGTCAGTGGATCTCGCTGTTGCCGACCGGCTGCCGATGGTCGTGGGTTTTCACGACGCGCTGTCGCGGGCCGTCACGAACGTGCTGATCAACGCGGTTGACGCCTGCCCGGCCGAGCAACAACTCTCGGTACGCGTGTCCGGGGAACACGACGAGGGGGGCGAGTATGTGGTGATCAGTGTGCGTGACACCGGACACGGCATGCCGCCGGATGTGCTGTCGCACATGTTCGATCCGTACGTCACCACGAAGCCCGGCGGCACCGGGCTTGGCCTTGCCATCGCGCGGCAGACCATGACGGCCCATGGTGGCGATATCAGTGCCAGCAGTGTGCCGGGCTTCGGTACAGAACTGCGCTTACGACTACCGGTTACCCGAGTGGAGAACGGCCAATGATGCGAAACGCCCTACCGACCGAACAGAGCGGCAATCGCGCGGAGATCCAGCAGGCGATTCGCGACGCGCAGGTGGCCGCACGTAATGCCGCCGCGGACGCCAGGACGGCGGCGCAGGATGCGAGAACGGCCGCGCAGGATTCCCGAACGTCCGCGCAGGATTCCCGAACATCCGCGCAGGATTCCAGGACCGCGCCGAGCGCCGATGCTCCCCGTCCAGCGCAGGCACCGGGCACCATCATCATTCCGTCGGATGGCGGTGGCGATCCGGTGTCCATCAGCGTCGATGGCAAGGGCATCCACGTGTCGCAGAATGGCTCGGAAACGGTCATCCCCCTTCACGACATCGTGCCTCGCGGCGCCGTGCAAATGACCTGGGCCGTGTTCGGTTCGCTGGCGTTCATGGTGGTGGGCTATCCGCTGGCGCGCGCGTTTGCGCGATGGCTGGACCGCCGCGGCAGCGCATCACGCCTGTCCAGCGAAGTGGAGCAGCGTCTCGCGGCCATGGATCGCAACATTGACACGGTGGCCGTGGAGCTTGAACGGGTGAGTGAAGGTCAGCGATTCACCGCCAAACTGCTGGAACAGCGTCCCCTGGAGCATGCCCAGCGTATTGATCGTTGATGACGAGCCGAATATCCGGCGGATGGTCGGCGCACTGCTGAGCGCCGAAGGGTATGACGTGCGCGATGCCGCCGACGGTGCCACGGGGCTGGCGCTGGCCGACGCCGTGGAGCCGGATGTCGCGCTGGTGGACCTGATGATGCCGGGCGACATGGATGGACTCGCCCTGTTGGGCAAGTTGCGAGAACGTCGCCCCGATTTGCCGGTGGTCATGATGAGCGGACGGGCCGCACTGACCGATGCCGTGCGCGCGACGAAACTCGGCGCCTTCACGTTCCTGGAGAAGCCGCTCACGCCTGAGGGCGTATTGCTGGCGCTCGGCTCGGCCATCGAATTGCGGCAGGCGCGGCGCGCCGCCCAGGCGCTGCGGGAAGACCTGGGTATTTCCGGCGAGATGATTGGCGACTCGCCGGTGTTGCGCGATGTGCGCGCGTTGATCGCGCGCGTGGGCCCCACCGATGCGCGCGTGCTGATCACGGGCGAATCCGGCACCGGCAAGGAGCTGGTTGCCGCAGCGCTGCATCTGGCCAGTGCTCGCCGCGAACGTCCGTTCGTGCGCGTCAACTGCGCCGCCATTCCGCGCGACCTCGTGGAAAGCGAGATGTTCGGCCATGAGCGCGGGGCGTTCACCGGCGCCACCGATCGCCGCATCGGGCGATTTGAACTGGCGCATACGGGGACGTTGTTCCTGGATGAAGTGGGCGACCTGCACGCCGACGCGCAGGCCAAGCTGCTGCGCGCGATTGAAGCGCGGGAAATCGAGCGGGTGGGGGGCGGTAAGCCGATCAAGATCGATGTGCGGATTCTGGCGGCCACCAACAAGGATCTCGCGCGCGCCGTTGGCGACGGTTCGTTCCGGGAGGACCTGTTCTTCCGATTGAACGTCATTCCGATTGCGTTGCCGCCATTGCGCGATCGTCCGGGCGACTTGCCAGCGTTGGTGCGACACTTTGCCGATCGCCACCGGACCCGCACCGGCCGTCCGCTCGTACGCTGGACCGACGAAGCGCTGTCCGCGCTGTCCGCCTACCGCTGGCCGGGGAACGTGCGGGAACTCGCGAACATCGTCGAACGCCTGGCCATCCTGCACGCGGGCAGCGAGATCGGCGTCCGTGAAGTACAGGGCGTGCTGCCGGTGACCGGGACCGGTGTCGACGCGGCGGTCGGCGGGGACGCGACGACGGGCGACGAGGCGACGCTGCTGCCGCTCAGCGATGCGCTGGACGCCTATGAACGCCGACTCATCGCTGCGGCCTTGGCACACAGCGACGGCAATGTGGCGGAAGCTGCTCGACGCCTGCAAACCGATCGCCCGAATCTGTATCGCCGCATGCGGCGTCTGGGGCTGGCGTGAGTGGGTACTCAGTACCAAGTACCAAGTACTCGGTACCAGGTACTAGGTACTAGTAGCGGAACACGTTGCGACACGGTTCGCGTATCTTCGGGAGGACAGGGTCGAGACGATGCCGCTTCACGACCGACTCTGCTTGCTCCGGTATGGTCCTTGCGCTTGGCGCCAACGGACCTCAACACGCAGGGAGATGCCGATGATCCGCCGAATATTCGTGACGCCGCTGACTGTCCTGATGATGGCCACCGCCGCGCGTCCGCTCGACGCCCAGACGCCAGGGACTCGGGAGGTTGGCAGCGTGCCGCGCGACGTGTCCCGCGAGGCCGTCCGCGTCTTCAACGCCACCGGGACCAAACGGGTGCGGGGGGATATTCTTCTCGGTAGCGCTGACACGGTGCGCGGGGATCTGGCGGTGCTCAATGGCCACGCGCGTGTGGGCGGCGTCATCACCGGCCAGCTGGTGGTTCTCAATGGCGACGTGACCCTGATCTCGGGTGGCCGCATCGATGGCGGGCTGACCGTGATCGGTGGGTCGTTCGAATCACCGGACCGCCCCGCGATCGGCGGTGAGATTCGCGTGTGGAGCGCGAGGCTGCGTTATCGCGAAGAGGCTGATTCGCTGGTGGCGGACGTGGACCGGGAGTTGTTCACGCGCTGGGCCCGATGGCAGCGTGACGATCCGAACGGCTCGAAGAGTCAGCTGTTCCTGACAACCGCCCACACCTACAATCGTGTGGAAGGCCTGCCTATCTACCTCGGCCCTCGTCTCAGCGTTCGGAATGGCGATACGCGGGTCGAAGCGGAACTGTTCGGCATCTTTCGCACGTCGGACCAGCTGGATTGGATTCGCGACAATCTGGGCCATCGGGTGCGGCTTGAGCTCAAGCAGGGACGCCGCTCAGGTTTCGTGGCTGGAGCCCGGCTGTTTGATGAGGTGGATGCCGTCGAACGGTGGCAGCTGAGCGAATCGGAAGTGGGCATGGCCAGTTTCTTCGCCACGCGCGACTATCGCGATTACTGGCAGCGACACGGCGCGTTGGGATACTTCGGGATCTTCGGTCCCGGCAAGAGCGAGATTCGCGCCTCGTACGGGCAAGAACGTTGGAGTTCCCGTCGCATGCGTGACGTCCCGTCGCTGTTCAATTCCGATGTGCCGTGGCGGGTGAATCCACGCTCCGACGACGGTGTGATGCACCTGGCCACGATTTCCGGCACGCTCGATACGCGCAATCGTGTCGATGACCCGCGCTCCGGTTGGTTCCTCCAGGGTGAGTACGAGCGCGGGACCGGCGCCTTGGGACGGATCGCTCCGGCCACGGCGGACACCCGTTTCCAGAGTACCGGCGACATCACCTACGCCCGCGCGCTGGTCGACCTGCGCCGGTATAACCGACTTGCCCCGGGCGCCCAGATCAACCTGCGCGTAGTCGCGGGCGGATGGCTGAGCGGCGATCCGCTGCCGATGCAGCGTCGCTTCTCGGTGAGCGGTATCGATGCCCTGCCCGGCTTCGATTTCCGACAATTGGTGGGCACCGCCGACGTGGGGACCTGCGCCACTGGTGATGCCAACGTGTATGCCGCGCTCGGTCGCCCCGCGCAGTGCGAGCGCATGATGCTGCTGCAAGCGGAATGGAAGGGCGACTTCCGGATCAACCTGTTCGGCAACGACGAAGGGTTCGGTGATCGCCGATGGATGACCGGACGTTTCCGCGCGGATGGCGCGTGGGTGGTGTTCGCCAATTCCGGGCGCGGCTGGCTGATGGAGGATACGCCCTCCGCCGTGCACGTGCCCAACGGCGAGATCCCGTCCATCGGCACGTGGCACACGGATATCGGAGGTGGATTTGACTTCGGCAGTTTTGGCGTGTACGTCGCCAAGGCCGTTTCCGAGGGCAGCCTCCCCGCCAACGTCTACGTTCGACTGGGGCATCGATTCTGAGCATGCAGTCCGCACGCGCGCTCTGGTTGATGGTGCTGGCGGCGCTCGCAATCGGCGCCGCGCCGCTGGCTGCGCAGGGCCGCCGGTCATCGACATTCGCCCGCGAACCGCGAACTCCACGCTGACGGTTACGGCGCGCGACGTGTTGACCGACTCCTCGTTCGACGAACTGCTGCGCAACGGTTTTCCGACACGCCTGCATTTCCGTGCCGAGGTCTGGACCGTGGGGCGTTGGTTCGACGACGTGGTTGGTCGCGTGGAGTGGGATGTGATCGTCAGCTACGATCTCGTGGACCGTGCGTACACGGTGGAGCGCTGGACGCGCGAGGGGGTGACCCCGTTGGGGAGCTATGCGCGCTTCGCCGATGCGCGCGCGGCCAGCGAGATCGCCCACGCCCCGACCTTGACGACTCCGGTCGGTCGCACGGGATACGTCGCGGTGCAGGTGGATGTGCAGACGCTGGCCGTCAGCGACCTCGCCGAGATGCAACGGTGGCTGCAGGGCGAGGCTCGACCGGCGGTGCAAGGCAAGCGTAATCCGGGCACGGCACTCACCAGAGGACTGCGCACACTCTTCACGCGGCTGCTTGGCGGCGAAGTCCGCCATCTCGAGGCGCGTTCGGCGGTGGTGCAGTTTTAGGGCGGCGGAGTCTGCGCGTGTCTTGCCCTCGCTGAGGTTGGGAGGGTTGCGGGGCTCACCGCTCCCAACCTCAATGGCAGATTCCAGTCGCGGCATCCCACCGCCCCATGGCCGACGTGCTTAGGCGCCGACGACGGACCGTGGCCGGCTCACGCGCTCAAGCTCTTCCAGTTGCCGCAGCGTGGCCTCACCGTAGAACACACGAATGTACCGCGCCTGAATCGGCGTCAGCCGACGCACGGCCCAACTGAGATGCACGAAGTGCGGCTCAACGGGGACGTGGAGCGGATGCATGCCGATTTCGTCGGGCAGACGATTGGCTTTGCGCGTATTGCAGCTGCTGCACGCCGTCACCACGTTGGTCCACTCGTTGAGCCCACCGCGCGACATCGGAATCAGGTGGTCACGGGTAAGCGATTCGCGCGGCTTGAGGTCGGCCGACGGGCGTCCACAGTACTGGCAGCAGTAGTCGTCGCGGGCGAAGAGAAACGTGTTGGTGACCTGTCGGCGAAACCGACGGGGGACGTGCACGAATCGCGTCAATCGAATGACCACCGGGCGCGGAAACGCATTGCGCTCCGAACGCACCGGTCTTTCGTGCTCCGCCTCGACGATTTCCGCCTTGCCGTCGATGACCAGCCGCAGCGCCCGTCTGAGGGGCACCATCGTCAGTGGCTCGTAGGACGCATTCAGCGCGAGACAACCGGCGATCATACCCTTGGCTCCATCAGTGGAAGTCGGGAATCACGGAGAGTCGGCGAGTGGGACACTGTAGCATACACGGCGGGTCGAGCGCGCCGCCACTGGGTCAGGACATCAAGTACCGAGTTCGCCACGCGCGAAGTCGCGCCCCCAGCGCCTCGATGCGCGCGTGACGTGAAGAATCCGCGTCGATCACTGTCCCGTGTCGCACGCGTTCCCGACCCGCCACGACCACCAGTGTCGCCGTCGACGCCCCCGCGAGCACATGCACCAGCGTTACGGCGGGATCGTGTACGGGTCGTGCATCGGCAGGCGCCAGCGAGAAGGCGGCAAGATCGGCCTCCTTTCCCACTTCGAGCGAACCGATGCGGTCGGCCAGGCCGAGCGCGCGCGCGCCGCCCAGCGTGGCGAGATGGAGTGCGTCCTGCGCACTGAGGGCATCGGGAATGCCACTCCGCATGGAGTGCAGCAATGCGGCCTGTCGCGCTTCCCCCAGCAGGTCCATGCGATCGTTGCTGGCGACGGAATCGGTGCCTAGTCCCACGGCGATTCCGGCCGCGCGAAACTGCGCCAATGGCGCAACGCCGTGGCCCAGCTTGAGGTTTGAAATCGGGCAATGCACGACGCGGGCACCCCGGTCCGCCAGACGGGCGATATCGTCGTCGTCGACACGAATCGCATGAATCAAGAGGGGCTCGCAGGCGAGTATGCCACACGCGTCAAGCAGCGCAATCGGTGAACGGGCCTGCGGCGCGACGGCAATGCCACGCGCGCGCAGCGCATCGGCAAAAGGGCCTTGCCCATCGCGGACAAACCGACTTTCGGCATCGCTCTCGGCGATGTGCACCGCAACCGGCCACGCCTCATGGCGCGCGTATTCCGCCACGGCACGAAAGAGCCCGGCCGATACCGTATACGGCGCATGAGGGGACAGCCCCGTCTGCACCAGTGTCGTGTCGCGCTGGCGCAGCGTCGCCGCCTTCTGCATGAGCCCCGATAGCGCCGATGCCTGATGCGTTGGATCCGGTCCGAAGACTTCCAGAAAGCCGATGCCGCGCATCCCCAGATCACGCATGGCGTCGAGCGGCGCGCCGGACTCGGTTGTATCGGCACACGTGGTGATCCCGTTGCGCAGCGCCTCCTCGAGTCCGGCGCACGACGAGTCATACAGCGACTCCGGTTCGAAGCATTCACGGCGGGCGCGGGTGAGCACGCCCAGCCAATCGCGGAATGCCAGCCCTTCGAGAAATCCACGCATCGCGGTCAATTCGAGATGCGTGTGGGCATTGACGAGGCCGGGAAGCAGCACGGCGTTGCCGAGCTCCGTGCGAGGGTCGTCGGTGAACGCGGCCGGGAGGTCGCGGATGGTCCCGACGTATGCAATGCGGGTGCCGTCGACCACGACCGCGCCGTCGGCAATCGTCGCGTCCGCAATCGGCATCACCCACTGCGCCGTGTAGACCCTCCGCTCGGCGGTGGATGCGCGCACGGCAGCCTCCACCGTCATCACTCGTTGCGCGGTGGCGGCGGTCGTACCGTGTCGCGCGCGTTGGCGCGGAGCGTACTGTCCACCCGAAGGATCAGCGCATTCGGCACGTTCTCGGTGCACGTGTGCGTGGGCTCGGTTCCCGCCACGAAGAATTCCGTCACCAGATTGGCCGTGCAGGCGCTGGTGGCAAGACGCCCGGTGAGCGCATCGATTTCGCGCACCACCACGCCGTCGGGACGAGGCCAATCCGGAGGCTGCGGCTTGCGCCGATAGACCTCGGTCATGAATGCGGACCAGGCCGGTGCGGCCAGCTCACCACCTTGTGCATTCGCTTTGATCTTTGTGGGACGATCGAAGCCCATCCAGACACCGGCCACGAGGTCGGCCGTGTACCCGATGAACCAGACATCCGAACCGTCGTTGGTGGTTCCGGTTTTCCCACCCGCCGGCACGTGGAATCCGGACCCCCAGATGCGCGCGGCGGTACCGCGCACGACCACGTCCTTCATCATGCTCACCATGAGCCACGCTTCTTCCGGCGACAGGACGGCGTCGCGGCTGAATTGCGGCTGCCAGACCACTTTGCCCTGCGCATTCTCCACCTTCACGATGGCGTGCGGTGTGGTGCGCAGCCCGAGGTTGGCGAATACCGAGTACGCCCCGATCATCTCGACCGGGTAGACATCGGCTGAGCCGATGAACATCGACGGATACGGCGGAATATTCGTGCTGATGCCGAAACGGTGCGCCATGTTGATGACCGCCTGCGGACCGACCGCCATGCCCGTACGGATGGCCGCCAGATTGCGCGACATGTAGAGGGCTTTCCGCAACGGAATGGGGCCCATGAACTTCATGTCGTAGTTCTGCGGGGTCCACGCCTCACCCGACAACTGATCGAGGGAGATGGGCGAATCGTCCACCACCTGCGCCGCACTCAGGCCTTCATGAATGGCCGTGGCATACACGATGGGCTTGAATGTCGAGCCGGGCTGACGAAGGGCCTGGACGGCACGATTGAACTTCGAATCGCCGAAATCGCGCCCTCCCACCATCGCGCGCACGGCTCCACTGCGCGGATCGACCGCCACGAATGCGCCCTGCAGATACGGCGAGTTGGCGGCACCCGTCTCGCCCCCCTCGGCCGATCGCGCCGTGTACGCCTCGTAGGTCAGGTGTTTGTAGGCACCGTGTCGACCGGCTTCAATGGCCTTGAGCTGGTTCTCCAGTGCGCGTTCGGCCGCTCCCTGGATGTCCAGATCCAATGACGTGTAGACCTTCAGGCCTTCATCGTAGAGTCGGTCACCAAAGTGCTCCAGCAGCTGGGTGCGCACCCACTCGAGGTAATAGGGTGCCACATCACCGGACTCGGTGCGCTGCGCCAATTGCAGGGGAAATGCCTTGGCCAATGACGCGTCGGCGGCGGTGATGACGCGCTCACGGCGCATGATTTCCAGCACCGTATTGCGACGCAGAATGGCACGATCGGCGAACCGCCGAGGATTGTAGCGCTCGGGGCCCTTGAGCAGGCCGGCCAGCATGGCCGCCTCGGCAACGGACACATCGCGAATGGACTTGCCGAAATACCGCTGCGCCGCCGTCTCGACGCCATAAGCGCCGTTGCCCAGGTAGACCTGATTCAGGTACAACTCGAGAATCTTGTCCTTGGAGTATCGTTGCTCGATGGCGCGGGCGACGCGGGCTTCCTTGAGCTTCCGCAGCAGTGTCTTCTCTCGCGAGATACGATCAGAGAAGACATTGCGAGCGAGCTGCATGGTGATGGTCGAGAACCCCTGCGCATACCGCCCGGCCCGCACGTTACGAAGCGCGGATCCGAGGATTCGATAGTAGTCGATGCCGTCGTGGCGATAGAATCGGTGGTCCTCAGTCATCACCACCGCGTCCCGCACATGCTTGGGGATCTGGTCGAGGCGAATCAGCGTGCGTCGCTCCAGTCCGAGCTCCGTGATGAAGCGCCCGTCGGCGGCGTACACCTTGGACGTCTGTCGCGGCACGTAGGCCTCGAGCGAGGCAATGGACGGACAGCGGCCGTCCCGGCAAATGACCATCCAGGCGCCCCCAAGCACTCCCGCACCGAGTGCACCGCCAAAGACGGCGAGCACACCAAGCCAGGCCAGCCGGGGATGGCGGCGCGCGAAATCGGAGGGAGAGAATCGCATGGAGGTTCCTGAACGCTATCGACGATCCCCCGGGCGCGCCAAGAGCGCGAATGCCGATATCTTTCGGAAATGACCGAGTCCGAGACCCCCGCCCCGATTTTCGAGCTTGCCTGGCGCGAGCTCCTGTTCCAGCACACCGAGGGACTCGCCAGCGCGCTGCAGCGCGGCACCGTCACCGGCTACTGTGGTTTCGATCCCACGGCGTCCAGCTTGCACGTGGGGAATCTCATTCCGGTGATGGGGCTGATGCATCTGCAGCGCGCGGGCCATCGTCCGATCGCGCTGGTCGGCGGCGGCACCGGCATGATCGGCGACCCAAGCGGTCGCAGCAGTGAACGCACCTTGCAGACGCTCGAGACCATTGCCGGGAATGCGGACAGCATTCGCGGCCAACTGGCGCGATTCCTCGATTTCGACGGACCGCGTGGCGCCAAGCTGGTGAACAATGCGGAGTGGCTGACCTCCCTGTCGCTGCTCGATTTCCTGCGAGATACGGGCAAGCACTTCTCGGTCAACTACATGCTGGCCAAGGACTCGGTGAAGTCGCGTCTGGAAGACGGGATCTCGTTCACCGAATTCTCCTACATGCTGTTGCAGGCGCACGATTTCCTGGAATTGCACCGGCGCGAGGGCGTGACGCTGCAGGTTGGTGGCAGCGACCAGTGGGGCAACATCACCGCCGGCCTGGAGTTGATCCGGAAGACCACCGGGGCCGAGGCGCACGCTTTGACGTTTCCGCTCATCACCAACGCGAACGGCTCCAAGTTCGGGAAGAGTGAGGCCGGCGCCGTGTGGCTTGATGCCGCGCGCACGTCACCCTACCAGTTCTTTCAGTTCTGGATGGGGGCCGACGATCGCGATGTGTCGCGTTTCCTGCGCTTCTTCACCCTGCTGGAACGCGCGGAGATCGAAGCGCTGGACCAGGCGGTGCGATCCGCTCCGGAAAAACGCGAGGCGCAGCGCACGCTGGCGACCGATGTGACCACGCGCGTGCATGGTGCTGATGCGGCGCGAGTCGCCCGCGAGGTGTCGGCGTTGCTGTTCGAAAAGGCCGATGCGAGCACCCTGTCCGCCGGCGCCCTCGACGCGTTGCGCGCGGAGATCCCGTTCGCCGTCTATGCGCCGTCGGCTGAAAGCGGAGCCGCGACCGATGGCGTCGACGTGTACGAGTGTCTCACGGCCCTGGGATTCGCCGCCTCCCGGGGTGCGGCCAAGCGCCTGCTGGAACAGGGTGGCGTGAGCGTCAACGGTGTCAAACTGTCGGCGACCGAACGCACCGTCTCACGTGATCGTTTGCTGGGTGGCCGCTGTCTGTTGCTGCGCAAGGGCGCGCGCGACTACGGGCTGGTGGACGTGCCTGCCGAGTAGCGCTTTGCGCGTCTGACGTTGGGTCAGTCGTCGAGCACGGCGAGCACCTGACGAATTTCCTCGATGGTGTTGTAGCAGTGGGGCGAGAGTCGCACGGCGCCCTCCCGCACGACATGCGCGACGTGCGCGGCCTGCAATCGCGCACTCATGGCGGCGGGATCGGCGGGCGCGAACGAGAGCACACCGGCGTGCCGTGCCGGGTCGGCCGGCGTCACCAGTCGTACATCGGCGCGCGACGCGACCCAATTGACGATTTCCGCCACCAGACGCTCGATGTGCGCGGACACGTTGGCAACGCCCGCAGACAGCAACATCGACGTTGACGCGTTCGCCACCGCGAAGTCGTGATAGGACAGTGTCACCACCTCGAAGCGACGCGCGTCGGGATAGAAGTCGAATTCGTAGTCGGTGAGGCGGGTGTAGTCGGACGACGCGCGCATGCACGCCCATCCCACATCCAGCGGCTCGAGTTGCTCGACGAGCTCGCGCCGGACGTAGACGAAGCCGGTGCCCCATGGCCCCAGCTGCCACTTCTGCGCGCCGCTGGCGAAGATGTCCACGGGCAGGGCGTGCACGTCGATTGGCCGCATCCCGCAGCCTTGTATGCCGTCGACGATGAAGAAGACGCCGTGTGCGCGACAGGCGTTGCCGATGCGCGCGAGGTCGGCCACGAAGCCATTCGCGAACTGCACCCATGACACAACCACCGCCACCACGTCGGGGCGGGCAATCGCCTTCACGAGCGCGTCCTCATCGGGTATGCCGTCGCGACGGGGGATCAGGTCGAGGGTAATGCCGCGGGTGCGCAGCGCCTGGAACGGATACACGCAGCTGGGGAATTCCCCGTCGAAGGTCAGTATCACCCCGGGACGCAGCGGCAGCGCACGCGCCGCAAGATTGAGTCCGTAGGTGGTGTTGGGCATGAGCGCGATCTCTTCGGCGTCAGCGCCGACCAACTGCCCGAATTGCCGACGGGCCGTGGAGGCGGCATCCAGCATCCACTGGAACGGGATGTGGTGCGGCTGCGCGCGGAGGCGGCTCCATCGATCGGCTTCCGCGACGGCACTCGCCGGCATCGGCCCGGTTGACGCCGCGTTCAGATAGATGGTCGGATCGTTGGCCATCCAGCCATATTCACGAGTGCGAAGCGCGTAGGGATCGAAGGGCATGAATGGCGGTTCAGGGGTACGTGCTACGAGTCGGCGACGGGTTCGTCGGCATTCGCACGACGCTCGAATTGCATGGCGTGCAGGCGCGCGTAGGCGCCGCCGGTGGCAAGCAGCGCGTCATGGGTGCCTTCCTCGACCAACCGGCCCTGATCGAACACCAGAATGCGATCAGCGTGCTGAATGGTGGCCAGACGGTGGGCAATGACAAACACCGTGCGACCGAGCAGCAGGCGATCGATGGCCTCCTGCACCAGCTTCTCGCTCTCGGCGTCGAGCGCGGAGGTGGCCTCGTCGAGGATGAGGATGGGCGGATCGGATAACAGTGCGCGCGCAATGGCCAGACGCTGCCGCTGTCCGCCGGACAAGCGCGTGCCGCGCTCTCCCAGATTCGTCTCCCATCCTTCGGGAAGTGCCTGGATGAACCCGAGCGCGTTGGCCGCCTGCGCGGCCGCATCCAGCTGCTCCTGACTGGCGTGGGTGCGCCCGAAGGCGACATTGGCTCGCACGGTGTCGTTGAACAACACGGTATCCTGGCTGACGATGCCGGTCAGGGCGCGCAATCCATCGAGTTGGATCTGTCGCAGATCCACCCCATCCATCGTAATGCGTCCGCGCGTGGGCTCAATGAACCGCGGGATCAGATCGACCAGTGTGGACTTGCCGGCGCCGCTGGCGCCGACCAGGGCCACGACTTCACCCTTGGCGGCAACGAACGAGACGTCGCGCAAGGCTTCCGCGCCACCGTCGTAGGCGAAACTCACGCCGTCAAATCGAATCGCCTCACGAAAGCTCGGCGACGCAATCGTTCCGCGATCGGTCGCGGTCTCCGTGGGAGCGTCGAGGATCTCGAAGATACGCTCTGCACTGGCCAGCGATTGTTGCGCCGCCGGTTGCACCTGCGAGAGCTGCTTGAGCGGCTGCAGCAACCGCATGACCCAGACCAGAAACACAATGAGTTCGGCGTCACCCAGTGACTTCTCCACCAACACCAGGTTCGCGCCGAACCACAGAATGGCGACCGCCGTGAAGGTGCCGAGGGTTTCCGTCACGGGCCCGGAGAGCATCGACAACCGGCCGACCCGGACATACCCCCGCGCAAACGACGCGTTGCTCGTCACGAACCGCTGCTGTTCGCCCGGCTCGGCGCCATACGATTTGATCAGGCGAACGCCGCTCACGACTTCCTGCACGAGACTGGTGAGTTCGCCCTGATCGTTGCCCAGCCGCCGATACCCTTTGCGCAGTTTGCGCAACACCGGCTGCAGTGCGCCGATGGTGAGTGGGGCCACTACCAGTGCCGCCAGCGTCAACTGCCACGACAGCACGAGCATGCCCACGATGGTGGCCAGCACTTGCGCCCCGGACCACATCGAGCGGGTGACGAGCTCGGTGACCACCGCTTTCGCGTTGTTCGTGTCGTTCAGGATGCGGGAGATGACCTGCCCGACCTTGTTGCGCGTAAACCATGGCAGCGGCAGTCGCAGCAAGTGCGCGTAGACCCGATCGCGCAAATCGCGCACGACGTACTCTTGCAGTTGGACGCCAATCTGCCCGCTGAGCCACACCAGCGTGTTTTTGACGGTGACGGCCACGAGGATCACCAGGATCACGTTCCGCAGTGATGCCATCTGATCGTCGGGCACCAACAGGGCGCCGATCGTGGCGCGCAGCACGTCGCTGATGACGCCCGAAGCCGGCAGGATGTCGGTCTTTCCGAAGAGCGCGTTCAGGAACGGGATGAGGAGCGTGAACGAAAACACGTCGGCGATGGCCGCCACTGCGTTGAGCGCAATCACGCCCACCAGCTTGGCGCGATGCGGGCGGACGAATGTCCACAACCGCCCCCACAACTGGCGATTGGCGACGCGATGGGCGCCCGTAACGTCCGCGCTCACGCGGCGCTCACGGCTTGGGCGTGAGCAGTGCCACCGGCAGGATGCATTCTTCCGGCGTCACGCCACCGTGCAGAAAGGACCCGCGATAGCGTCCCTGGTATTCGCGCAGCTTGGTAGGATAGACAAAGAACGTGTCGCCGGCGGCCAGCAGCGTATTGGTGCCCGGCCCCCGGTGTGGCAGTCGCAAATCGTCAGGATTGGTGAACAACAGCGCGTGTTCGGGGCGTTCCGCCCGAATGTCCTCGCCGAACTTGTAGCGCAGGTTCGCCGTGGCGTCCCGCTTGGCGAACACGGTGGTGGGCGTGTTGCAGTGCAGGGCGCCGTGGTCACTGGTGATGACCACCGAGATCTTGCGACGCGACGCCTCGCGCAGCAGGGACAACAGCGACGACCGTTCAAACCACTGCTTAGTGAGGGCGCGCAGCGCGATTTCGTCGCGCGCCACTTCGTACAGAATCATCGATTCGCTGCGCCCGTGGGTGAGCAGGTCGACGAAATTGAACACGAAGGAGTGCAGTCCTTCGCCGGCAATCGCCCCTGGCAGGTGCCGTTCCAGATCATCGCTGTCCGTGGCCGTGGTGATCTTGTGGTATCGCACGGGTGCGACAATCTGCAACTCCGCCAGATGCGCCTGCAGCAGATCCTTTTCGTGCGCGTTCAGCGTCTCGTCGTCGCGTTCTTTCCACCAGTCGGGAAACCGCGCCGCAATCTCTCCCGGGAACAGGCCGCTGAACAGCGCGTTCCGCGCATACGGCGTGGCCGTCGGGAGGATGGAGTAGTAGTGCGTCGTCTCCACCTCAAACAGCGGCGCCAGGAGCGGTTCGAGCACCCGCCATTGGTCTTCGCGCAGGCAGTCAATCACGATGAAGATGGCCTTCTTGTCGCGCGCCAGCACCGGCAGGACGAACTCGGTGACGACATCGACCGACAAGGGCGGGCGATCGCCTTCGAGTTCACGCAGCCAGCGCGGATACTCGGTGCGCATGAACGTCGCGAACTCCCGATGCATGTCGGGATACAGACCCTTCAGGGATTCGTGCAGACCCAACTCGCCGGCATCGGCCAGATTCACGTCCCACTGCATCAATTCAGTGAATCGCTCGATCCAGCCTCGCCAGTCGAGACCGTGATAGCGGGCCGCTTCAATGGCGCGAAACCGTTCGACAAAGGCCCGGGCCAGCGCCTGCGACCGGATGAGCGGCCCTTCGAGGATACGGGTGATGACTGACAGTACCTGTCGCGGCGTGACGGGCTTCACCAGATAGTCGCGGAGATTCGCGCCGATCGCCTCCTTGAGCGTCGCGTCTTCCTCGCTCTTGGTGACCATCACCACCGGCATGGTGGGCGCGAGTTCGCGAATCCCCTTGTAGGCATCGAGGCCGCGGGTGCCCGGCATCTGCTCGTCCAGCAGCACCAGGTCGTACGGCTTGCGACGCAGCAGTTCGAGGGCGTCGTCGGCATTGGTCGCCAACTCCACGGCGTACCCCTTGTCGCCGAGCAGCAGCCGGTGCGGCTCCAGCAGCTCGGCCTCGTCGTCGACCCACAGTATCGTTTTTGCCGGCTGCGCCATATGGCCGAAAGGTACCCGACGCGCAGGGGCGTGGTCCAGTTCAGACGTTCGCCCACGCGCCGCGGGTATTTGTCGTAGATTCGGCCCGTGCACACCGAACCGCTCCCCTACAGCCTCGAACGGCTGGCCTTTCCGTTTCCGGCGCTGGCCGCGCTCGCTGGTCGACTGCCGTTGGGCGGTGGACGCGAGGTGGCGCTCGCGTCGCTGCTCATTGCCCGTCTGGCGAACGGCTTGCGCAGCCCCGATCCGATGACGGCGCCTGATCGCGTCGCGCGAGCCGCGTCGGCCAAGGTCTGGCTCGCATCCTTGGCGTTGCCGGCCGCCACGCGTATGCCGTTCGCGCGATGTGTGGAAGCGACGGCAAATTCTCCGCTGCACGTGGCGGGTGCGCTGCGCGGATTGATTGCCGTCACGTCGCCACATCTGGATGGTGCGGCCGTGCATGAACTGGAGCGACTCACCAGACTGCTGGCCGGCTGATGGCCCACGCCGCGTGCTGACCTGATCATTCCGCTCTCGTGACGCATCACGATATCTCTCCGCTCGCGCGCGTCGTGGCGCGTGTCGACCGACTCCGGGAGGGCGACACGCATCCGGCCATTTTGGCCACGGGCTTCCCGTCTTTGGATCGCGCGCTCGGTGGCGGTGTGCGCCGCGGCGACCTGATCGTGATGGGCGGAGACGATGGTGTGGGCACGTCGGCGCTGGCGTTGGCGATGGCGCTACGGATGCACCCCTTGACACTGCTGCTCACCAGCGAGATGCACCCCGAGCGCGCGTTCGAGCGGGCCCTGGCCATGAGCGCCCGCGTCTCCCTCGACGCGCTGCGCCTGGGGGTTGTCGACGAGGACGAGCGCATCCGGCTCGCTTCGGCTGCCGTGGCCCTGCGTGACCGATCTCCGGTCATCGACACGCTCGGGGACGGGGGCATGGATACGGTGGAGCGGGCGGCCGATGCCGCGCCGGCGCCGTCGGTAGTGATCATTGATGGCCTGGAAGCGTTGCTGGCGCGCGATCATTCGCGGTTCCAACCACGTGATGAAGCACTGGCGTACGCCGTTCTTGCGCTCAAACGGCTGGCCCTGGCGCGGGACGCTGCCGTGATCTGTCTGGCGCACCTGCCGGCACTCGACCGCCAGCGGCACGACCGACGTCCCCGTCTCACCGATTTCGGCGTGCGCGGCGCGGTGGGAACTCATGCGGATGTGGTGCTGGGTCTCTATCGGGAGGAGTTGTACGACGCCGACATGGGCGTGGCGGGGGCCACCGAGTTGCGGCTGCTCAAGAATCGCGACGGCGCGTTGGCCTATGTGGATCTGTTCTTCTACGCCAAGTGGCTGCGATTCGAAGACGTTTTGGAGACGTAACCCGACTCCCGACTTCAGTCGAGCGCCATCCGTCGCCATATTTCTCGGCTGAACCCGAACGAGGAACGCATGGCTGGCCACAGTAAATGGAAGAACATCCGGAACGCCAAGGCGGCCACCGACAAGAAGCGCGGTGTGCTGTTCACGCGCCTGATTCGCGAAGTCACGATGGCCGCCAAGCTTGGTGGCGGCGATCCGGGGGGCAATCCGCGGTTGCGAACGGCGATCGACAATGCCAAGGCCGTGTCGATGCCAAAGGACAACATCGAGCGGGCGGTCAAGAAGGGCACTGGTGAACTGGAGGGGATCGACTACGTCGAGGTGCTCTACGAGGCGTACGGTCCCGGCGGTGTGGCCATCATGATCGCCGCCGTCACCGACAACCCCACGCGCACCGTCGCCGACGTCCGGCACAAACTGTCGCGGAACAACGGCAACATGGGCTCCAGCAACTCGGTGGCGTATCTGTTTGATCGCAAGGGCCAGATGACCGTGCAGGCCACTGGTATCAACGAGGACGCGCTGATCGAGGCCGCCCTCGAGGCCGGAGCTGATGATGTGGTGCGAGAGGAGGACGAGTTTGTCATCACCACGGGACCGGCCTCGTTGCACGCGCTCAAGGAAGGTCTCGAGGCGAAGAAGTACGTGGTTGCCGATGCCGAACTCGCCTGGGTGCCCAAAAGCACCGTCAAGGTGGAAGGCACCGCGGCGGAGCAGTTGATCAAGCTCCTCGAGTCATTGGAGGAGTTGGATGATGTGCAGAAGGTTGACGCCAACTTCGAGATGGACGACGACGCACTGGCGCAGGATTAGACGGTGACGCGCGCGCCGACACGAACGAGTGCCTCGGCCGCCGCGCGCCCCACCCGCGTGCTCGGTATCGATCCGGGGACCGCAGTGACCGGGTACGGCGTGGTCTCGTATGACGGTCGCACGCCCACCCTCGTCGAATGTGGTGTCATCCGCACCAACGCCAAGGAGCCGCTGCCGGCGCGCCTGCACAATATTCACGCCGGCGTCAGCGAGCTGATCGCGCGGCACCAGCCTGACACGGTGGCGGTGGAGGACGTCTTCTACGCGCGGAATGTGCGCACAACCATCGTTCTCGGGCATGCCCGCGGCGTGATTCTGCTGGCCGCGCAGGAAGCGGGACTCGTTATTCATGAATTTCCGCCAGCCGAAATCAAGAAATCGATTACCGGCACGGGCGCCGCCACGAAGGAACAGGTGCAGTTCATGGTGGCCAAGCTGCTGCGATTGAAGTCCGCGCCGCAGCCGGCCGACGCCGCCGACGGTGTCGCCGCCGCCCTGTGCGCCTGCTTGTCCCCCGTCTTCTCGATCTCGCTCCCGGACGTCTCCCGTCTCGCGTCTCCCGTCTCCCGCCTTCCCCGCACGTGATCTCCCAGATCGCAGGCACGCTCGTTCTTCGCGAACTCGATCGCGTCGAAATCATGACCGCCGGTGGTGTGGCATACGAGTGCCACATTCCGCTGTCGGTGTTCGAGTCACTGCCGGCCCTTGGCAAACCGGTGACGCTGTTCACGCATCTCGCGGTTCGGGAGGATGCCTGGCAGTTGTACGGATTCGATGCGGCCTACGAGCGCAGCGTGTTTCAGCGCCTGCTGGTGGCCAAGGGAGTGGGTCCGTCACTGGCACTCGGCATTCTGTCGTCGCTCACCGCGGAACGGGTGGTGCGCGCCCTTCGCGAGAAAGACATCACCACGCTGATGCGGGTGCCGCGCGTGGGGCGCAAGAAGGCGGAACAGATCATTCTCGATCTGGCGGACAAGATTGACGCCGTGGGCAGTGCGCCGGGCATGCCGGGCGTCGCCGCCACGAGTCCAATGGCGGATGATGCCGTTCGCGCGCTGGTGGCGCTTGGCTACGCACAGGTGGACGCAGACCGCGCCGTGCGCGCAGTCGTCGAGGGAGGCGCCGCCGGCGACGTATCGGTGGTCGTGCGCGCAGCGTTGGGGAAGCTGACAACCAGGTAGGGAGTACTGAGTACTGAGTACCGAGTACCTGGTACCTGGTACCTGGTACCTGGTACTTCCTACCTCCTACCTCCTATACTGCCCCGCATCGCGCGACACCTTGCCGCAGCTCGGAATCGTGGCGGGCTGTCCGTTCGGCCCGTTCGGCATCGGATTCATCAGTGTGCGCGAGCTCTTCTCGGCGTCCTCGCTGGCCAGGTACGCGAACATCGCCGTCAGGGTCGCGTTCTGCTTGAGATCGTCCTGAATGACCTTGTCGTACGATTCACGGTTGGTGTGCCAGGTGGTGTTGCTGTAGTCCCATCCCAGCGCGCCGAGACTGGCCGCGGGTGCCCCATAGCACAGGAACGACGCATGGTCGGACCCGCCGCCAACGCCAGCGGGACCCGAGAGGCGAATCCACTGCGTGAGTTCGCGCGGCATGGCGCTCATGTACTGCGCCAGGCGCGGGCCGTTCTCGGGGAGAATCGACGGCCCCGTGCCGACCACGTGTTCTGTGCCATTGTCCTGATTGAACGCAAACTGGAGACCCTTCACGACATTCTGATGGTCGGCGGCATAACCACCCGAGCCGTTGAGGCCCTGTTCTTCGCCGCTCCAGTGACCAACGAGTATTGTGCGCGACGGATTGGGCAGCACCGTCTTCAGGATCCGCAGCGCTTCGAGCATTGTGACGGTACCCGTCCCGTTGTCCGTCGCGCCGGAGTGCCCCTCCCAACTATCGAAGTGCGCGGACAGCAGCACATACTCGTCCGGTTTCTTCGATCCCTTGATTTCGGCGACCACGTTGAACACGGGCTGATCACCCAGGAATTCCGACTCGGCCATCACCCGCACCTTGGGCGCCTGATGGTTTTGCGCGAGGCGGAACAGCATGCCGTAGTCCTCACAACCCACGTCCATCACCGTCAGCGCCGCATTGCGCGGTGACCCAAAGATCTTGTCGATGCCCGGGTATTGCGACCAATTGGACTCGAACACCGCAACCGCACCGGCGGTCTTGAGATCGTTGTAGAACGTCGGAACGCGCTGCGTGAGCCCTTGATAGGTGGCCGTGAGATCCCGTTGCATGGAGTCCAGCGCATTCTGCGTGGAGGGCATCGAGAATTCGGCGATCTGATTCGGCATGCGGCACGAAATGCGCGGCGCGCTGGCCAACACAATCTTGCCCTTCACCGACGGCAGCCACGCCTGAAACTCCTCGGGCGTGCGATACGGCACCAACGTGACCACATCAGCATCCATCCACTTCCCGCCCGTATTGCCGCTCCATGACAGCATGGCGGCTTCAAGCGGTTTGACACGCGGTTCGGTGAGCTGGGCAAACGCTGCGCCACGCTTCCACGAGTTCCAGGTGCCGTACTGTTCCTTCCTGGCGCTCACGCCCCACTTCCTGTAAGTCGCCAGAAGCCAATCCTGACCACGATTCATATTCGGCGACCCAGTCAGTCTCGGACCGATGGAATCCATCAGCACTTGCGAGAGCGACGCGGCCTGCGATCGCTGCATCCCTTCCTCCCAGATCTTGAGGATCATCGGATCGGTCGGCGCACTGGTGCGCACGTAGGCCGGCGCCGAGTCTGGGGAGAACGGGATGGCCTGCGGATTCTTCTGGACGCGCGGCGGCGGCCCGCCTCGTTGAGCGAGCAGTGGTGCGGCGGTGGCCACCACAAGGAGCAGCGAGCGAACGAGGGGGAGACGGGTCATGGACAGTGCTTCCCGTGCGTTGAGGTTGCGGGAGACGGAAACGAAGAGGGCGGAGCGTAACAACTCAGGCCCGCGGACTCAGTCCGTCGACCAGTGACGTGCGGTACGCCTTGATTGCCGGCACGAACCCGATGATCACGCCGGACACCAGCACCACCGCGAGATATCCCCACTCGGTCGCGCCCAGCGGGCGAATGGCCAGATGCAAGCCAAACCGTTGTTCGATGGGTTGCTGACCAAGCACCAGCAACGTGTACACGAAGGCCACACCAATCACGCAGCCGAGCAACGACAGCAGCGTCGATTCGAGGACCAGCAGTGAAACGATGGTGCGTGGTCCGGCACCGATGGCGCGGAAGATTGCCATTTCGCGACGTCGTGCCTCAAGTGACGAATACAGCGCGACCAGCATGCCGGTCAAACCGATTGCCACCGCAAAGATGGCCACGACCTGCAGGCCGACCTCGGCGCTACCGATGTTCTTCCAGAGCTCGCCAAGCGCCACACCGGGAATAACCGCCGTGAGGGGCTCGGTGAGATCGGTGTTCATCTCACGCTGCAACATCAGCGCTTCGAACCGATTCCTGGTGCCGATGAAGAACGCGGTGAGCAACTGTGGCTGGTGCGCCGAGGCGGCAGGAGAGGCAGCCGGAGCGGGGGCCGGCAAGGGAGCCCGTGCCGGCATCGGCGGCGGCTCGGCGCCCGGCATCACCATCGGTGTTCCCGGTGGCGGCGACGCCCCCGGCATTGCCATCGGCGTTCCCGGTGGCGGCGACGCCCCCGGCATTGCCATCGGCGTTCCCGGTGGCGGCAGCGGGCGGCGCTTCGCCTTCACGGGCACTGGTTTCGCCGGAAGCACTGCGGAAGACGTGCCGTCATCGTGCATCGCCTCAATGCCCTCCAACGTGACGTACACCGTGCGATCGATCGGCGTAAACGTGCGCTCGAGGATTCCGACCACGCGAAAGGGGTGCGCCTCGTGACTACTGGTGCCGATATCCACCAATCCATGCACCACCACGATTGGTGAACCGATCGCGTATTTGAGCCGATCGGCGACCTCACTGCCAATCACCACGTCCGTGTCGCCCGACGCGGCACGGCCCTGGGCAAACGTGATGCTGGCGTTCTGCCGGAACCGATAGCGCTGGTAGAACTCCTCCGTCGTGCCGACGACGCGAAACCCGCGATGGCTGTCGCCCAGCGAATACGGCACGGCCCATTTCACCGCCGGATGGCGCTGCCAGCGTTCAAACGTCGCGTACTTGACCGAACCGGCGGGGCTGCCAATGCCGAAGACGGAGCTCAGCAGCACCTGCAACGAACCGCCCCGCGCGCCGACGATCAGGTCGACCCCGCGAATGGTGCCCGCAAAGCTATCGCGCACGCCGGCGCGGACATGTTCAATGCCCACCAGCAGCGTCACACTGAGCGCAATCGATGCGACGGTCAGCGACGTCGTGAGCAGCCGGCTGCGCAACGATTGCAGGGCAAGACGCGGGATCAGCATGCCATCACCAGGCGGCCGTCAATCATGGACGGGCCTCGTCGCGGCCCGATTGATCTCTGTCAATTCAACGGTGCGGGAGAACAGTGGCATCAACGTGTGATCGTGACTGACGAAGATCAACGTTGCTCCGGCCGCTCGGCACGACGCAAACAGCAATTGCAGAAACTGTTCCCGACGGTCGGTATCGAGTGCTGACGTGGGCTCGTCGGCGATGATCACTTCCGGATGCCCGATGAGTGCGCGGGCGGCGGCCACCCGCTGCTGTTGTCCGACGCTCAACTCGGCGATCGGCGAATCAAGCAACTCGCGGATATCGAGTTGGCCCGCGATGTCGTGCACGGCGGCGGCGAAGGTCACCGACCCGAGCTTGGCGCGGCGATGCGCATCGAGTCGGATGGGCAACAAGATGTTCTCCCGCACCGACAAGTACGGAATCAGGTTGAACATCTGGAACACGTACCCCAGGTGCCGTGCCCGGAAGGCGTCGCGCGCGCCACTGGAAAGCGTCGCGAAATCGGCACCCAGCACCTTGACGTGTCCGCTGGAGGCCTGAAGCACACCGGCGAGAATCCCGAGGAGGGTGGTCTTGCCGCTACCACTCGGCCCATGGAGGAACACCGTGTCGCCGCGATCGATCACCAATTGATCGATGGACAGCACATCCCTGCCCGTGCGGTACGCGAACCGAAGCGCCGAGAGTTCGACCGCCGGCACCGCTGCCGGCACCGACGTCATTTCGACGAGTAGGGCTCGACCTTCATCCCTTCCAACTGGTATCCCACGGTGCCGTACGGGCTTTCCACCGACGCGATCTTGAGCCGTCCGGACATCCAGACCGCATCGAACAGATTCAGCTTCACCGACTTGCGTCCGGCCATACCCACCATCACGATCTGGTTCGGAGGCGGCGGCGGTGTGTGCACGCAGGCGCCATAGTACGGGACCAGCAGGAATTCCGCGCCTTCATCCTGGAAATCGTCAAGCGGAACCACAAAACCGGGAATGCGCACCAGTTTCCCTTCCAGCTTCTTCAGCGTGTCCGTCGCCTTGCCGTTGGCATAGTCCAATCCGGCCAACACGCGCCAATCGATGTTGATGGCTTCCTCAACGGGACCCACTTCGGTCGGTGCGTGCATCGGCACGGCCGACGTTCGGGGAGGCGTTGCGGCGGTGGTCACCCCAACGACCGCGACAATCCCCAGCAGGGAGGCACACGACAACAGGCGACGGGACATGGCGGGCTCGGCAGACGAAACGTACGGGACGAATTCTGTGAAAGATACGCGGAATCCGGGCAAACGCTGGGCGATCGGTTCCGTTTGGTACCCGGCACCCCCGACAGCGTGCCGGACAGTTCGTATATTCCGCATCCCTTTTATGCCCTCGCCCGTTATCTGCTCATGAGCCGCGCCGAAATCACCACGCCGGAAGAGATGCCCGACGAGAGCGTCGTCGAGCTGTCCCTGCGTCCGCAGCGGCTGGCCGAGTTTATCGGGCAGAACAAGGTCAAGGAAAGCCTCGCCATTGCGATCGATGCCGCCAAGGCGCGACGCGAGCCCTTGGACCACATTCTGTTTTTCGGGCCGCCGGGCCTTGGCAAGACCACGCTGGCCGACCTCATTGCCCGCGAACTTGGCGTGAACGTGGCGATGACATCAGGGCCCGCGCTGGAGAAGGGCGGCGATCTGGTGGGACCGCTGACGAATCTGCGGCAAGGTGACGTGCTGTTCATCGATGAGATCCACCGACTGCGTCCGGCGATCGAGGAGTTTCTCTACCCGGCCATGGAGGACTATCGGATCGACATCCGCCTGTCTGAAGGTCCCAAGGCCCAGACCATCTCGATGAACATCGAGCGCTTCACGCTGGTGGGAGCGACCACGCGACTGGGCATGCTGACCGCGCCGCTGCGCGCGCGATTCGGCATCATGCACCAACTGGGCTTCTATCCTTCCGACGAACTGGAGATCATCGTGCGACGCACCGCCGACGTGCTGCGCGTCGAGATCGATGCGGCCGGTGCGCACGAGATTGCCAAGCGTTCGCGGGGCACCCCCCGTGTGGCGAATCGGTTGTTGCGGCGGGTGCGCGACTACGCGCAGGTCCGCGCCGATGGTCGTATCACGCTGCCCGTCGCCCAGGCTGCCCTCGCGCTGCTGGATGTCGATCACTTCGGGCTGGACGACATGGACAGCCGACTGTTGCGGACGATCATCGAGAAGTTCGAGGGCGGTCCGGTAGGTCTTGGCACCATTGCGGCGGCCATTGGCGAGGATGCCGGCACCATCGAGGAAGTGTACGAGCCGTATCTGGTGCAAAACGGATTTCTGCAACGGACGCCGCGCGGGCGCATTGCCACCGCGCACGCCTACCGTCATCTGGGTTTCGTCCCTCCGGCAGGGGCTGCGGAACAACCTGGGTTGTTTTGACGTCTCACGCCTCCATGCTGAACCCATGGCGTTTTCGCGCCGCGTTCACCCGTCTGGTGGTGGCCGGGTGGCTGGCCACGCGAATTGTTTGGCCGCAGCCCGCCTTCGCGCAGCGTGCAACCGCGCCCATCGCGACCCGCGCGGATTCCGTTGCTGCGAGCGGCGACACCGCCCGGGCGTACGCGATGCTCGACTCGGCGCTGCGCGCGAACAAGGCGGACGGCGCGGCCTGGCACCAGTTCGGCCTGCTGAACTGGAACATGGCCAGGTCCAGGCGTAACGCGAACTACGTCAGCGACCAACGCGCCGTGCGCCTGTTGCGCGGTGCCGATTCCGCATTGCGCCTGGCCACGCAGTTCTCACCGGATAGCGCGCGGTATTGGCTGTCCCTGGGGCGCTTCAATCTTGGATCGGGCATCGCCACGATGCGCTTCGCCGCCAGCGGACAAGTGTCCAACGCGCTGGATGCCGCGCGGAAGACCGGCGACACATTGTTGCTGGCCACAAGCGCCGACGAAGTGGGGATGGCCATCTGGCGTCGATACGAACCGGTGGCCAATCGCGCCCTGCTGTCCGACGGTCAGCAGAAGATCCAACTGACGATGTTCAACAGTTTCTCGCGTGACAAGGCGCGGGATTTCATCGACAGCTACATCCACAAGATCGATCCCCCGACCGGCCAGAAGGACTATCTGCAGGCGACCGAACACTTCCGGATGGCGGTGGACGCCGATCCGACCTCGCAGCGGTATAGTCGCCATCTGTACATGGCGTTTGGCGAACGCGGCCGATGGAGTGAAATGCTTGCGGTAGCCGGACAGCGCGCTCGAGCTTTTCCGCTGGATGATCAGGCGCAACTGGCGCGTGGGCTGGCGCTGCATCGACTGGGCGACGATCAGTCGGCGCAGGTGGCGTTCGACAGCGCCTTCGCGTTGATGGATGATGTCGACCAGGCGCGCCTGACGCGGCTCACGCGTATCCTCCGTCCCAAGGCCACGAAGGCAACCAAAGGGACGGTTGGCGATACCACCGCGTTCGGGAAACTCCCGGCGGCGCAGCAGCGCGGACTTGAGCAGATGTTCTGGTTCATGAGCGATCCGCTCACGCTCACCAACGAAAACGAGTACCGTCTCGAGTTTCTGTCACGTGTCGTGTGGTCAGACTTCCGATGGACGAATGAAGATGCTGGTCTGCGCGGCGCAGACACCGATCGCGGCGACATCTTCGTTCGATACGGCCCTCCCGAGTTGGAGATGACCGTCCCTGGCACTTCGAGTTTCCAGGCGTCCAACACGGACGGTGGCGTCACGCTCGTATGGGCCTACGCCAGCGGACTCGTCTTCTTCTTCGACCTGCCGCCCGGCTTCGGCACCGCCCGGTTTGCGTTCGTCGACCGGGACAACGTCGAGCAGATCATGAGTGCGATGCCGGTCTCCTGGGCCAACATCGCGTCGACCCGACAGATTGATACGATCCCGGTTCGCGTCACGCGCTTCCGGGCGACGGCCGATTCCGCAGACGCCGTCGTCGCGTCCCTCATTCCGATCGATTCGCTGGTGCGCGGCCTGGAGTTGACCAGCGCGCCGATCGATGTCGATTTCCGCATTTTCGACCAGTTCGTGCGGGTCAAGGGCGTGGAATCGGTGCAGCAGGCCGTTCGCCCGGATTCCGCGAATGCGCCGATGCCGCGAAACTGGCTGCGCCGATTGGGGCCCGGTATCAATGTCGTGCGGGTGGAAGCGCTGCAGGCCGACAGCAAGCGCGCAGCCCGCGCGATGGCGCGCATCAATCCCGACGCCACCAACGGCTTCGGCATGAGTGACATCCTGCTGGGTGACAAGCCAGTCCTGCGGGATGGGGTCGCTCCACGACGCTGGCGCGATGTCGTCATTGAACCCGGCATCGGGTCGTACGGCCGCGGGACGTCGGTCGGTCTGCTGTGGGAGATGTATGATCTCGTCGCGCGCGAAGGCGCCAGCAAGTACCGCGTGTCGCTCGCTGTCGAGCGCGCGGATCGCACGGCGGCAGGCCGTCTTGCCGCGCGTGTGGTGGACGGACTGGGGCGCACCATCGGTCGGCCGCAAGTGTCGCGCGACAAGCTCACGATCGCCTTCGATCGCTCAGCGGCGGCCGCCGGCACTTTGGTGGAATTCCTGTCGCTGGACGTGTCCGATTCGCCGCCGGGCACATACCGTTTGCGTGTGGAGATTACGGATCTGGGGAACGGCAGGAGAACATCACGTCTCACGGAATTCCGGATCAAGTAGTCCGACTGTTGCGCCGAGCGCCGCATCAGGTTGTCTTTCGCGACACCGATGGTCGTTCAACTTCATGCCCCGACGGAACCTGCCGACATGCCGCCTGGCAGCCGGACTTCCGACTACGATTACCCACTCCCTGACGAGCGCATCGCGCAGCGTCCGGTGGAGCCGCGCGATGCGAGTCGACTGCTGGTCGTTGATCGCGCGACGGGCATCATCAGCCACCGGGTCTTTCGCGATCTCGCGGAGATCATTCCGCCCGGCGACGCGATCGTGGTGAATACCACGCGCGTCTTTCGCGCGCGATTGCTGGGGCATCGCGAGAGCGGCGGCCCGGCGGAAGTGCTCCTGCTGCGCCCGATTGATGCCGTGCACTATGAAGCGATGATCCACCCCGGTGGCAAGCTCCGGCCGGGGCGCCTCGTCACCATCGCGCCGGGCTTTCAGGTTGAGATCATCGAGACCACCGCACGGCATACCCGCATTGTGAAGCTGCTGACCGACGACGATCCGCAGGCGGCGATCGAACGTCACGGCCACATCCCGCTGCCGCCCTACATCGGGCGCGACGACGATTCGGCAGACGCCTCGCGCTATCAGACCGTGTATGCCGCGCAATCGGGATCGGTCGCCGCACCAACGGCGGGGCTGCATTTCACACCCGACCTGCTCTCGCGACTCGACGCGCGCGGTGTGCCACGCATCGACGTGCTGCTGCATGTGGGGCCGGGCACCTTTCGCCCCGTGCAAGACGACGATCCGTCCCGGCATCTCATGCACGAGGAATGGTGCGAAGTGAGCAACGACGCAGCCGCCGCCATGAATGCCGTTCGCGCGCGTGGCGGCGCGTTGTGGGCCGTGGGCACCACCAGTGTGCGCACCCTCGAAACCGCCGCGACCGCCGACCGGCAGATTCACGGCACGCAGTGTGACACCAACATCTTCCTGCGACCGCCCCACACGTTTCGCGGTGTCGACCACCTGATCACCAACTTTCACTTGCCGAAGTCGACGCTGATCATGCTGGTGGCAGCCTTTGCCGGGTATGACTTGACGATGGAAGCGTACCGGACGGCCGTCGCCGGGCAATACCGGTTCTACTCGTACGGGGATGCGATGGCGGTTATTTGACGCTGGACGTCTGGACGTCTCCGTCTCCCGTCTCCCGTCTCCCGTCTTCATACCGCCATGCCCTTCCGTTTCACCGTCACGCACGCCTCCGGCTCCGCCCGCTCCGGCGTCTTCACGACGCCGCACGGCGACATCGAGACGCCGCAGTTCATGCCGGTGGGCACGCTGGCGTCCGTGAAATCGCTGGACCCCGATGACCTGACGCGACTGGGCGCGACGATGGTGCTGGCCAATGCCTATCACCTGCACCTGCGGCCCGGCGACGACGCGGTGCGCGCGTTGGGTGGGTTGCATCGCTTCATGCAGTGGCACGGGCCGCTGCTGACCGATTCGGGCGGATTTCAGGTCTTCTCACTGGAGGGGTTGCGCACAATCAGTGAGGACGGCGTCGAGTTCCGCAGTCACTTCGACGGCTCGCTGCACCAGTTCACACCGGAGTCGGTGATGCGGATCGAACGCAACCTCGGTGCGGATGTGATCATGCAATTCGATCACGTGGTGCCGGGGCAATCCGACGAGACGTCAGCCCGCGATGCGATGGAGCGCAGTGTGCGTTGGCTCGAGCGCTGCCGAATCGAGTTCGCCCGGCTCCAGCACGACGATCCGGACGCGCCCACGGCGCAACAGGCGCTGTTCCCCATCGTCCAGGGCGGAATACATGCCGGATTGCGCCGTGAGTCGGCTCGAGCCATCTGCGACATGGACCAGTGGGTCGGCATTGGCATCGGCGGCTTGTCGGTGGGTGAGGCCAAGCCCGACATGTATGCGATGCTCGACGTGGTTGATCGTGAACTGCCCACCGACCGCCCGCGATACCTGATGGGGGTGGGATTTCCGGAAGACCTGGTGGAGGGGGTCGCACGCGGGGTCGACCTGTTCGACTGCGTGGCACCGACGCGGATGGGTCGAACCGGGGCGTTCTTCACCCGGGATGGTCGCCGGAACATCAAGAATGCCACATTCCGGCTGGACGCGACTCCGCTGGACCCGGAATGCGACTGTGCGGCATGCACCCGGTTTTCTCGGGCCTACCTCCGCCATCTTTTCGTCACCGAAGAGCTGCTCGGACTGCGCCTCCTCTCCCTCCACAATGTACATTTCCTTGTTGCGCTGATGCGCGAAGCGCGAGGGGCGCTGGCCACCAGCGCGTTCGACGACTGGAGCCGAGCGTGGCTCGCGCGCTACCTGTCCCGATCGACCGTCACGTCCGCTTCCAATACTCCATGACCGTTCCCATTTCCGCATCGATGCTCGCGATCCAGGCCGCCGGTGGCTCGATCGCCCAGATGGTTTTCATGTATGGTGCGATCTTTGCCATCTTCTATTTCGTGCTCATTCGTCCGCAACAGCAGCAGCGGAAGAAGCACGAGGCGCTCATCAAGGAGCTCAAGAAGGGGGACGAGATCGTGACGGCCGGCGGCATTGTCGGCGAGGTCCTGCACATCGCGCAGCAGATGAAAGAGGGTACCGCCGTGTCGTCCATGGACGACCGCATCACGATCAAGTCGGCGGATTCCCGTCTCATCATCGAACGCGGTCGCATTGCCCGGGTCGCGTCCAGCGCGGCATCCGCCTGACCGAACCGTGTCGCTGCTCGACATTCACGTCCTCGGCTCGCCCATCCTGCGTCAGGAGACCGAGCGCGTTGAGACCATCACGTCGGATCTGCGACGACTGGTCGACAACATGTTTGACACGATGCAGGCCGCGAAGGGGGTAGGGCTCGCGGCGCCGCAGGTGGGTCGCCGCGAACGACTGGCGGTGGTGGACGCCGACGACGTGCGGCTGGTGGTGATCAATCCCGAGATCATCCTTCGCGAAAGCACCGTGAAGGGCGAGGAAGGCTGCCTCAGTCTTCCGGAGATCTACGCCGACGTGCAGCGGGCGGCGCGCGTGATCGTGCGGGCCCAGGACATCGACGGCAAGTGGTATGAGGTCGAGGCCAGCGATCTGTTGGGTCGGTGTCTGCAGCATGAGATCGATCATTTGCACGGCAAGCTGTTCACCGACCGACTGAGCCTGCTCAAGCGCCGTACGGCCATGCGTGAGTGGGACGACGAGAAGGGGAAGTATCCGAAGTTGCTGCGCGTGTTGCCGGTCGGGGATCTCCCGCCCGAACGCGACGCAGCGTCCGCGGACTGACGTCCGCTTTCGAGAAGACCGTGCGGATCCTGTTCTGGGGCACTCCCGATTTCGCCGTGCCGCCACTGCGCGCGTTGCTCGGTGAAGGCCATGATGTCGTAGGCGTGGTCACGCAACCGGACAAGCCACGAGGCCGCTCGCGGTCGCAGGTCGATCCGTCGCCAGTCAAGCGGGTTGCCCTGGAAGAGGGCATCCCCATACTGCAGCCGGAAAAGCCGCGCGGTGAAGCGTTCATGGCGGCCGTGCGCGAACTCGACCCCGACGTCTCGGTGGTGGTGGCATACGGGTGCATTCTGCCGTCGGCCGTGATCGACTTGCCTCCTCACGGCACGCTGAACATTCATGCGTCGCTGTTACCCAAATTGCGCGGCGCGGCACCGATCCAGGCGGCCTTGCTGGAAGGCCTTCGTGAAACCGGCGTCACCATCATGCAAATGGTCCCGGCGCTCGACGCCGGCCCGTCCCTGCATGTCTTGCGCACGCCCATCGACGATATTGAAACGTACGGCGAGTTGCACGACCGGCTTTCCGAACTGGGCGCCATGGCCATCGTGCAGGGACTCGCACTGCTCGACGCCGGTCTGGCGCGCCCGATTGCCCAGGACGACTCGCAGTCCACGTATGCGCCCAAGATCGATCGGGGCATGGCCCGTCTCGACTTTGCGGCCGATGCCACACGGGTGGCCCGGGTGACGCGAGCGTTCGATCCGCGCCCGGGCGCATTTGCCCCCCTCGGCGGAGTCGACGTCAAGTGCTTTGGGGCGCGCCTCGTCGGAGACGGCAGTGACGCGAGTCTCGATGAGCCAACACGGGCGTCCCCTCCGGGGACCATCCGCGCCGCCGACGAGGGGGGTCTCTGCGTGCGCTGTGGCGTGGGTGCCGTGCGGTTTCTCGAGGTGCAGCCCAGTGGCCGCGCACGACTCTCGCCGGCGGCGTGGGCGCGGGGACGCGGCGTCCAGGTGGGCGACCAGTTCGCGGCGATTGGCGGCTGATTCGGGGCGTTCCCGACTATCTTCAGGAATGTCCCCCGTCGACGGATTCGAGCGCGGAGCGCGCACCAGACGCAGCGGCCCCCCGTCGACCGCCAGCCGTGGCGGCGTCACTGAGGCGCGTGTTGCCGCCGCGCTGATGCTGGCTGATCTGCGACAGGGCGACCTGCTGGACACCGCGTTCGAGCGACGCACGCACTCGCTCGAGGCGCGCGACCGGCGCTGGCTGCACGAACTGATGTGGGGCATGCTGCGCCGACGCAGTTGGATCGATGCCGTGCTGTCGGTTCGGGTCAAGGGTGGTCTGGCCAAACTCGAGGCCGATGTGGTCGACCTGTTGCGGGTGGGCGTGTACCAACTGCTGTTCATGGGAAGCGTCCCCGCCTACGCCGCCATCGCGCAGACGGTGGAAGTGTGCAAGCGTCGGGATGGCATTGGTGCCAGCAAGCTGATGAACGCGGTATTGCGACGCGTCGATCGCGAACGAGAGACGATTGAACCGCCGGTGCCGCGGGAACCCGTCGAAGCGCTGGCACAGCAGTACTCCCATCCTGAGTGGGTGGTCGCCCGCTGGGTGGAACGATGGGGGTTGGTGCAAACCGAAGCGCTCCTCGCGGCCAACAACGAAGCCTCCACGATCACGGTGCGTCCGTACGGCATTGCGCGCGAACAGCTGAACGACATGCTTGTCGGCGCGGGTGTGGAGACGGCGCCGGTGCCGCTCGTCCCCGATTCGATTCGCTTGGGTCCCGGCGTCTCGATCACGGAACTCGACGCATTCCAGCAGGGTCTGCTCTACGTGCAGGACCCGGCCGCGACGTTGGTGACGATGTATGCGGACATTCCGCTGGGCGCTGTCGTCGCGGATCTCTGCGCGGCCCCGGGCGGCAAGGCGCTGGAACTGTCGCGCCGCGCCGCGGTCGTCATCACGGCCGATCGAAGCGCCTCACGTGTGGAGCGCATGTTGCTGGGGTTCGGACGACTCGACGCGCAGAAGCTGTTTCCGGTCATCGCCGATGCCAGTGCGCCGGCCATGTCGCCCGTCGATGTGGTGTTGGTTGACGTGCCCTGCACGGGCACGGGCACGTTTCGTCGACACCCCGACGCGCGATGGCGATTGCGCGTGTCGGACTTCGCCGTCCTTGGCGTGTCGCAACGCGCCATCTTGCGCGCCGCTGCCCGGATTGTGAAGCCGGGAGGCCTGCTCATCTACAGCACCTGCTCGTTGGAGTTGGAAGAGAACGATGAAGCGGTGGACGCGTTTCTCGCCGACCATCCAGCGTTTGTGCTGGAGCCGCCCGCTCCCGGAGCCGTCCCGGCCGTGGTATTGGACGGCGGGCGACTTCGCGTGCTGCCTCATCGCGATGGCAGCGACGGCGCGTTTGCCGCCCGTTTGCGTCGAGCCGCTTCATGACGCGCGCCGTCACAGGGAGGACTTGGCTGATGCGCGGTCTCGGCGCGATTCTCGCCGGGTTGATCATTGGCGCGATCGGCGGCGCGGCCGGCGTGACTCGACTGGAACCCGGACGCCCGGGACAAGCCGACTCGCTGCAGTTGATGCTGGATAGTCTGCGCCAGCAGAAAGCCAACGCGAACCCGCGCGAGCAGCGCCGAGCAGTGGACAGCGCCGATGCGGAACAGCGCGCCCAACGCATTGCCGACAGCACGGCGCTGGCGAACGATCCTGACGCCCCCGTCATTCCAGACGTGGTTTCTCTCGAAGAAGGGGCCGCACGGAACGCCATCGAGGCCGCCGGGTTGTCCGTAGGGACCGTCCAGTTCCGTGCCGCCCCGGCGGCAGCCGGCGTGGTAATCGCCATCTCACCGGCGGCGGGGCGCAAGGCTCGCGCGGGCACGGCCGTCAACCTGGTGCTCAGCGACGGCCGTTCGCCGCCGCCAGATTCCATCGATACCCTCGCAGTTCCGACTGCATTCACCCGCAAACCATGACCGTTCGCATCGCGCCTTCGCTGCTGGCCTCCGATTTCTGTCGACTTGGCGCCGACATTGCCATGTGCGATGCCGGTGGCGCTGATTGGATTCACGTGGATGTGATGGACGGCCGCTTCGTGCCCTCGCTGTCGTTCGGTGCGAAGGTCATCGAGGCGGCGCGTCGATCGAGTGCGAACATCATCGACGTGCACCTGATGGTCGTCGAGCCTGAGCGCTACTTCGATGAATTCGTGAAGGCGGGGGCCGATGTGCTGACCATCCACGCTGAGGCGGCTCCACACCTCGATCGCCAGCTCACCCGTATCAAGGAACTGGGATGCAAGGCGGGCGTCGCGCTCAATCCGGCCACGCCGCTGTCGGCCATCGAGGAGATCGTGCACATGCTCGACTTGCTGCTCATCATGAGTGTCAACCCGGGATACGGCGGGCAGAAGTTCATCGAGTACTCGATCGACAAGATCGAACGCGCACGGTTCCTGCTGGACCAGGCGGACAGCCCCGCCGCCCTCCAAGTGGACGGCGGCATTTCACGAGAGACCATTGCGCGCTGCTGGCGCGCGGGCGCCGACACATTTGTCGCAGGCAATGCCATCTTTGCCGCGGCCAACCCGCAAGCAGAGATCGGGATCTTGCGCGGATTGTGCGCGGACAACGCGTGAGGAAGACCCTATGACAGCGAAACAGCAGTGGATGGTCGTGCTCACGGTGATCGCGGTGCTCACCGGTGGCGCGTGGGCGGCTACGCACTTTCTGGGCGACGAACTGACCACGGTGACCGTGGGGTCTGACGCGCCCGGATTTGCCGCGAAGACGCTGGATGCCGCGCCGCGGATGAAATCACTCACGGACTATCGTGGCGACGTGCTGCTGCTCAACGTCTGGGCGACGTACTGCATTCCCTGTCGCACCGAGATGCCCAGCATCGAAGCGTTGTACAAGGATTTCGCGTCCAAGGGACTCAAGGTGGTCGCTGTGAGCATCGATCAGGCAGGATTCGAGGAACAGATCCGCGAGTTCACGCGCGAACATGCGCTGACCTTTGAGATCCTGTACGATGACACCGGCGCGATTCAATCGATCTTCCGCACGGCTGGCGTGCCCGAGACGTTTGTGATCGGTCGCGACGGGGTCATTCGCAAGCGGTGGATCGGGGCAGAAGACTGGAATTCGGCCACGAATCGCGCACTCATCACGCAACTGCTCGCCGAACCCAAGTCGTGATGCGAGCGTCCCGGCGCTGCGTGCTGGGTATCGAGACCTCCTGCGACGAGACCTCGGCATCGGTGGTGACCGGTGATTCGACACACCCTGAACTGCGCTCGCTGGTGATCCTGTCACAGGATGTCCACCGGTTGTTTGGCGGGGTGGTGCCGGAAATCGCCAGTCGACAACACCTCGTGGGCATCGTGCCGACCGTGCAGGCCGCACTGGACGAGGCCGGTGTTACGCTTGATGATGTCGAGGCCATCGCGGTGACCCACGCGCCGGGGCTGGTCGGCGCGCTGCTGGTGGGCACGAGCTACGCCAAGGCGCTGGGGTATGCGTCCGGCGTTCCGGTGGTGCCGGTACATCATCTCGAGGGCCATCTGTTTGCGACGCTCCTTGAGCATCAGGAGGCGTCGCCACCGTTCACGGCGTTGCTGGTCAGCGGCGGACACACCATGCTGCTCGATGTACCGGCGTGGGGCAGCTATCGGTTGCTGGGGCAGACGCGCGACGACGCCGCCGGTGAAGCCTTCGACAAAGTGGCGAAGCTGCTTGGACTGCCGTACCCGGGAGGGCGACCCCTCGAGGAACTGGCCCGCACCGTGGAGTCATCCACCGTCCGCTTTGTCCGGCCCATGGTTCGTGCCAAAGCGAAGCCGGGCGACGAAGACTACTTCGATCTCTCCTTCAGCGGCCTCAAGACGGCCGTACTGCTCGCGGTACGCGCCGCCGAGAAAGGGGGTACGTTGGAGACGTCACGCGCGTCGATTGCCAGGGCGTTTCAGGACGCGGTTGTCGACACGCTGGTCGAAAAGGTGGATCGTGCAGTGCGGTTGTATCGAAGAAAACGGGTGGTGCTTGGTGGCGGCGTCGCCTGCAACGTGGCGCTGCAAAGGGCCATGGGCGACCGACTGGAACGTCGGGGCGGTCGGGTGTTTGCCCCGTCACCACGATTGGCGACCGACAACGCAGCCATGATCGCTGCCGCTGGGATGTTCCGCTTTGAATTGGGTGAACGGGCCGATCCGACGCTCACCGCGCACGCTTCGCTGCCTCTTCCCGGGCTCGCGCCCGCCACACTCCCGACGAACAACGCTCAGCACGCATGAATCCGAACGGCATTCTCCATCATCCGACGGTGTTTCACCTCGGCCCCATCGAACTGACCGGCTTTGGCCTCGCGGTGCTTGCCGGATTCGCCATCGCGCAGATCATCTGCCAGCGAGAGCTCTGGCGACGCGGTCAGGACGCCGAGTCGGACGCGATCGCCGACGTGGTCATGGCCGCGCTGGTCGGAACGCTGATCGGCGCGAAGACGTACTACGTGGTCCTCTCCGGTGATCCCAGCGCCTTTTTCAGTCGCGGTGGGTTTGTGTTCTGGGGTGGGTTCATGGGCGCGGTCACACTGTGCTGGGCGACTATCACATACAAGAAGCTCAGTTTCCTGCGGATCGCCGACGTTGCCGGCATCGCCATCGCCGCGGGCTACTCGGTGGGGCGCTCCGGGTGCTGGGCGGTGGGTGACGATTATGGGCGTCCCTGGACGGGCTTCCTGGCCACGCGATTCCCCGAAGGAGCGCCACCATCGACCGTCTCCGTCATGAGTTCGCAGTTCGGCGTCCAGTTTCCGGCTGGTACCCCGCCCGACACGGTGATCGCGGTGCATCCGACGCAGTTGTACGAAGTCGTGCTTGGTTTCGTCATGTTCGCCGTGCTCTGGCGGTTTCGTAAGCACGCGCATCGGGAAGGGTGGCTGTTTGGCGTCTGGTGCCTGTTGGCCGGTATTGAGCGCTTCGTCATTGAGTTCTTTCGTGCCAAGGACGACCGGCTCACGGCCGGTCTCACGACGGCACAGATCATCGCCATCTCCGTCTTTACCGTGGGGATCGGCCTGTTGTTGGCTCGACGGAGACGCGGGACGCCGCTGGCCGCGTAGGGCGGTACCCGAGTGCCGTACTCCCTATTGCCCATTCGTACCGACTCTGTGTATACTCCATCACACGCTTTGAGAACCATTCTCATCTAACGCCGTGGCCGCTCATCTTCCTACCATCGACCAGCAGACTCAGCCAGCCGCGCAGCGTACCTGCGCGTTGGCGTCGTGCCGTCCAGGAAGTCGGGCAACCGTGGTGGACATTGGGTGCGCCACCGACGAAGCGTGCCGACTTCGCGCGCTGGGACTCTGTGAAGGAACCGATGTCAGCGTCATCGACGCTCGGCATGCGATGCTGCTGGATGTTCGCGGCACGCGCCTCGCTCTGGGCTCTGCGCTCACAGCCGGCATCACGGTCCAGCCGATCTCGGCGCGCGGCTGACGCTCGTTGAGTGGATCAGGCGGGGAGCCAACCCCTGCAAGATGTCCACACCGCCGCGCCCTGCCGCCCAACGGTCGTGAGTTCGATTCAGACACCCCATTTCGTGGCTGACGACGACGATTCCGTCGGCACGCCCCGGCCCGCGCGTGAAGCACTGCGCGTGGCCATCATCGGCAATCCGAACACCGGCAAGACGACGCTGTTCAATGCGCTCACCGGCCTGCGTCAACGGGTCGGGAATTTTGCCGGCGTCACGGTCGAACGCATCGAAGGGACGTTCAAGGGGCCGGACAGTCGCCGCTTCGTTGTCCTGGACCTCCCTGGCAGCTATTCGCTATCGGCCGGTTCACCCGACGAGCGCATCGCTCTTGAGGTGCTGCTGGGTCGCGACCATGACCGCTGGCGCCCCGACGTCGTGTTGGTGGTCGTCGATGCCGTGCATCTTGAGCGCAATTTGTTTCTCGCCAGTCAGGTCATCGAGTTGGGCGTTCCGGTCGTGATTGCGCTCAACCAGTTCGACGTGGCGGAATCGCTTGGCGTGCGCATCGATGTGCCCGAGTTGATTCACGAATTGGGTGTCCCGATCGTGCCGACGGTGGCAATTCGAGGCGAAGGGATTGAGCCGGTGAAACGCGCCCTGCTCACGGCCGCAACACTTCCAGCACCGTCGCGCCGCTTTGCGCTTCCGGACATGGCGCAGTCCGCACTTGAACCGCTGGTGGCGTGCCTGGTGGCGGACGGTCTGCCGGAGATCGCCGCGCATATGGAAGCCATGCGGTTGCTGGGCGTCGACAAACCCGAGGCGCATGTCGCCAGGGTTCCGGGGATTGCGGCCGCCATCGCCAGCGCAGTCTCCGACCTCGAGCGCGCCGGCTTCGTCCCCGGACGCTTCGAAGCGGAAACGCGCTACGCATGGATTGCACAGGTGCTCTCGCGCACCGTCACGCGTCGCGTCAACGCCCTCCGTACATCCAGCGATCGCATCGATGCGATCGTTCTGCATCGCGTGTGGGGTCCGTTGGTCTTTCTTGTCCTGATGGTGATCGTCTTTCAGGCGGTCTTCTCATGGGCGACCCCGCTGATGGACGGCATCCAGTCGCTAATCGCTTTCGGCGGTCACGCCATTGGCGGACGACTGCCGCCGGGTGATCTGCAGAGTCTTGTCGTCGACGGCGTGTTTGCCGGCGTCGGTTCCGTACTGGTCTTCCTGCCACAGATCGCGATCCTGTTCGCGTTTATCGGAGTGTTGGAGCATTCCGGTTACATGGCGCGCGCCGCCTATCTGATGGACCGTGTCATGCGTCGTGTTGGGCTGCACGGCAAGAGCTTCATCCCCATGCTCTCCGGCTATGCGTGCGCGGTGCCCGGCATCATGGCGACGCGCACCATCGAGGATCCGAAGGACCGGCTGGCAACGATCCTGGTCGTGCCGCTGATGAGTTGTTCCGCGCGGCTGCCGGTGTATACGCTCCTCATCGGCGCCTTCGTCCCGCCCACGGTGCTGTTGCCCGGATTCACGCTGCAGGGCGCGACGATGCTCGTCATGTACTTGCTGGGAACGATCGTCGCGCTCATGGTCGCGGCGGTCTTCAAGCGTACGCTCCTGAAGGGCCCGGCGCGACCGATGATCCTCGAGCTGCCCCCGTATCGCTGGCCCAGCGTGAAATCACTGGGCGTGTCGGTGGCACAACGCTGCCAGCTCTTTCTCCGTCGCGCGGGCACGGTGATTCTCTCCCTGTCGATCCTGCTCTGGGCGCTGGCGACGTATCCCAAGGCGCCACCGGACGCGGCGCTGTCGACGGTGGCACAGCAGGAACAGCAGCTCGGCCACTCGATGCTGGGGCGGATGGGCCACGCCATTGAACCCCTGGTGCGACCGCTGGGGTACGACTGGAAGATCGGCGTGTCCATCGTCTCCAGTTTTGCCGCGCGGGAGGTGTTCGTTTCCACCATGAGCACCATCTATGGTGTCGGCGACGTGGGTGACAGTGAGCGCGCGTTGCAGTCACGACTGGTGGAGGAGCGCCACCCCGTCACCGGTGCGCGGGTGTACACGCCACTCATCGCGGTTGGTTTGATGGTGTTCTACGTCTTCGCCCTGATGTGTATCAGCACCATCGCCGTTACGGTGCGCGAGGCCGGCGGCGGACGGATCGGTTGGGGGTGGGCGGGATTGCAATTCACGTACATGTTGGCGCTGGCCTATGGCGCGGCGTGGACGGTGTACGCGGGTGGACGCGCCCTTGGTTTCGGAGGTTAACCGTGCAGACGCTCATCGTACTTGCTGTGGTGGCGCTGGCCGCATTGGCGGTGGCGCGACGGATCTGGAAAGCGGTACAGGCGGCGCGGAAGCCGGCGGGTGGGTGCGGATCGGACTGCGGGTGTGATCACTGACGTGATCAGGTGTCCGCCGTCAGCTGCCCAATAGAACGGCCGCGTCTTTCCAACTCTCGTCGGCCGAGGCGAACACCTCGCGCACGGAATCCACCCATCGCCGCCAGTCCGACAGTCGCGTGTCGGGGGCACTGCCACTGAGAGCATCGGCGGCGAGACCCATCCGGGCCAACGCGAGGAAGAGTGGCTCGGCATACTCCTCAAGCACGGCTTCGATCGCGCGCTGCTGCGGGATGTCGGTGGGCGCGCGCACCGCGGCCAACTCCGCCAACACTCTCGACATCGACTCGGTCAGTCGCGACGCGTCCATCAGCGTCACCTGCCGCAATGGATCACTGATACCTTCAATCGCCCGTCGCGCCGACAAGAGCGGCGCAAACCACGCGTCGTGCGCGGCGCCGGGCGTCCCGCGTAACGATCCGAGTGCGCGCAGCCCGCGCGTCAGTTCCGGCATGGCGCAGGCCCGGTCCATCAACTGCCCCCCCAACGCTCGCAACGACTCATCACCGGTCAGATCAAGGACATCACCACTGGCCAGGTAGAGCGTCAGCTGAGAGGCGGTTTGTGAGAGACCGTCGATGCCTTCCAGGGCCAGCCGCCATGGCGCCGCGCGCGTCCACCCGATCACCAGCGCGTGATCCTCAAGCTCCAGTGTCGCCGGGGCGTCGATCTCCCGCCCCTGCACTATGCCGACAACGCGCGCCGCTGCGTGCGGCCACTCTCCGGGCGACGTCATCCGCCGAGAATGGCGGCCAGCACCGCGTCCGTGTCCTCGAGCGTCTCGAACACCGCGGCGGGATGGTGCGCGGCAAGGTCATCCACGCTGTAACGCCCGGTCGCCACGCCGATCGCGCGCACGCCCAATGCACGGCCGCAGTGAATATCCGCCGGCGTATCGCCAATGATCACCATCCGGTCACCCGACATGGCCGTTCCGAGGAATTGCTCGGCCCGCAACTGCGCGACGACCGGCAGTTGAGGACGCTCCTCGTGGTCGCTGCCAAACGCATTCACGCGAAATCGGGCAAAATCCACACCCACTGCCCGCAGTTTTCGGCGGGCACCGGGTTCGATGTTGCCGGTGAGCAATCCCATGGTGGCGCGCGCCTGTGATTCGACGGCATCAAGGAGCGGCTGGACGCCGGCACACAATCGCGACGTCGCGGCGTCGCGTTCCAACTCGAGATCCAACCGCTGGACGTAGGCCTGCAACACGTCGTCCATGCGGGCCGTGATCTGCTCATCCTCGAAGCCGGCGCCGCGCATCTGTTCACGGGCAATCTGCTTGTCGGTCTTCCCGTCGTACCGGTACGTGGGATCACCGTGCCGGCCGAAGATCTCGAACAACGCGCCTTCCATGGCACGACGTCCCGCCCCGTCGGTCCAGAGGAGGGTGCCATCGATATCGAAGAGTACAAGCTTCACGAGCGTACGGAGGAAGGAGAGAGCGGACGAGGGATCGGTCGTGATGCCGCAGTACGGGACAGCAACAGGCCGCCGGTGATGAGAGAGGCGCCAAGCAGTTGCCAGCCCGTGGGGCGCTCGCTCAGCATCAGCCACGCCACTGCGATCGCGATCAGCGGTTGCAGATTGCCGTACATGGCCGTTCGGGTTGGTCCCAACACGCGCACGCCTCTGTAGAACAGCAGATAGGCGATCACGAGCGCACCGATGCCGGCGTACGCCACTGCGCCCCACTCGCTTGGCACCACGCCCGCGACATCGAGTCGACGAAGGGCTGGCGTCGCCACCACCAGCAGGAACGCCGCACCGCTTGCCATCGTGATTGATGACAGGTGAAAGGGATGCGCCCGGGTGGTGTACGGCTGCAGCATGACGCTGAACATCGCCCACATCAGGCTGCCGCAGGCGATCATTCCCGCGCCGAGCATGGAGTTGGTGCCGGCATCCAGTCCGTGTGTGCTCGCCACCACACAGGCCACGCCCGTCAACTGCATGCCGATACCTGCCCAGGCCCGCACCGGCAAACGCTCTCGGCCCAGGAGATGCGAGATGATGGCGATGTACGCCGGGCCGGCCGCCATCACCAGCGCCGCGATGCCCGCGCGGGTGCGCGCCATGCCAAGGATGAAGAACAGTTGGTAGAGTCCATTGCCGACCAGCCCGAGGAGCGCCAGATGCACGACATCGCGACGCGACGGCCAGCGGTCGGCACGTGTGAACCACGAGAGCGCGCCCAGCACGACTGCGGCGAGTGCGACACGCAACCCGTTGAAGGCGAACGGTTCAAGCGTGCGGATGCCAGCTTTGACGACGCTGAAGTTGACGCCCCAGATCAGGGCCATCAGCAGCAGGCCGACATCGGTCGCACCGAATGACGGTCGGGAGGGCATGCCGAAAAGTAGGCACGGGGACGGACTCGGTGTACCTTGTGCGCATGCAAGTCTCTTTCGCGCTCTTCGCCGATGCGGCGAATCTCTCCCAAGAGGGGAAGCTCAACATCCTTGGCGTCTTCGATGCGGTGCATGTGGGCCAGTTCCCTGCCCTGCACCCGCGCGCCACGTTTGTGGTCCGACTCAAGGGCTCTCCGGCGGACGTCGGTTCGCACGATATGACGCTGCAATGGATCAATCCGCGCGGGAATGTGCTCTGGTCGTCGTCGGCCGAGCTGGCCATCCAGGCGCCACCGTCACAGTCTGGCGAGATGGACATGCCGGTGATCGTGCAGATCGACCTGCCGCTCGATGTGATTGGGGACTACGCCATGGTGGTGGAGCTTGACGGCACCCGCCATGGCGAGGCGTTGCTACATGTCCGTGGGGGAGCGCCGGTCAGTCTCCCGGTCCCCGGGTCGTCGCTGGTCTCGTAGCGGGTCGGGAGCGCGCTAGAGAACTCGCTGGACCGCGACGCATTGATGGCGCAAACGCGCGACATACACGTCGTCGGCCTGCAGGTGCTCGATGGCGATGCCTCCTCGCATGAGCGCACTGTGTACCATGCGATGCCGGTCGAGCGCGATTCCGACATGGGTGACGCGCCGGTCCTCGCGATCCGAGAAGAACAGGAGGTCCCCCGGCGTATGATCCGCCGACGCGTTGGCCGGCATCGACTGGCCGCGCAGCGCCTGTTGCCAGGCATCTCTGGGCAGCGGCAACCCATGCAGGGCAAACACCCGCTGTACGAAACCTGAACAATCACAGCCCCACGGGGTCACGCCACCCCAGAGGTAGCTCGCGCCGGCATACAACGTCTCCGCACTGCGGGCGATGGCCGTCGCCTCAAGGGGAAACCGGGTCGGACGAGCGGCGTGATCGATCACCGTTCCCTGCACCACGTCCTCATGAGGCGCCGCACGGGCACCCAACGGAAGCGCGCGCACCACGCCCGTGCTCGCGCGCACGTGCGCGCCCAATGAAATGCGCCAGTGTGCTTCGTCGCCCGCGCATGGCATCGTGTACCCGGTGTGCGTCCATCCTTCATACGCATCCGGGCCGCGCACGTGAAGCCAGTCGCCACGAACCTCCAGCAGGGTGACCACCTTGCCCGCCAACAGCTGCGACGTCAGCGGTGCGGCGATACGCGCGTCGCCAAGCAACGGTGCGACGGCACTGCGCACCGTACGCTGCGGCAGTTCAGACATCACGATCTCCATGCGGGTGATCGGCCAGTCCCGGAATGCCTTCGCGACCGATGGCCGTGACCACCCCTCGTTCGATGGCCATCTCGATCGCCGCGACGGCGAGCGCTTCGATTCGTGCCAGTGGCACGGTGTCCGCTGCGCTGCCGACATCCGTCGGCAACGGTGACACGGCAAACAGGATATCGCCGTCAAAGGCGGTCCCGCAGGGAGTAATGCGGCGATGAAACGCCGCTGTTGCCGCCTGCGCGACCTGCGCCAGATGACTCTTGGAGAGCGGTATGCTGACCGCCACCACGGCCAGCGTCGTATTCTGCCGACCATCCGATGCGACGAATGCGAAATCCGTTGGTGTGGCGGCGCCGCGCAGGACACGCTCGGCATCGACAAATCCTCCCGCCGATGCGCGTGCACCGGCGATGATCCGTCCGTCGCCGTCGCGCACGTCACCAAAGGCATTGACGACGGCGATGGCCGCCGCGAGCACACCGCCGCCTTCCGCCGAGCCGATTCCAATCCCGCCTTTCATCGCGAACTCGACCCCGGCGCACTTGCCCACCACGGCACCGGTCCCCGCACCAACACAGCCCTCATCGACCATCGTGGCGGCGGTTGCGCACGCCTTGTACGCCATGTCCGGCGTCGGTCGCGCGTCGAAGCGCCCCAGCGGGGCCAGATCGAAGATCACGGCCGTCGGCACGATTGGCACGACGCCGCGTCCAACCGGAAAGCCGCGCGCATGTTCTTCCATCCAGCGCATGACACCGGCCGCGGCATCGAGGCCATACGCCGAACCTCCGGTCAGCAGCACGGCATCCGTGCGATCGACCAGATGCTCGGGCATACACGTGGCCAGCTCGCGACTTCCGCTTGCCCGACCGATCAACGCCGCAGCGCACCGGAATGGCTGCGAAATGCCGCGCACGACCGTGCACCCCGTCGCGCCCGCCTGGTCGGTGGCGTGACCAATGCACAGGCCGAGCCGGTGCCAGATCGGTGGAGGAGCGGAAACCATGGGGAGAAGATAAGAGACAGACCGTCTCACGTCTCCCGCAGCAACCCCGCGAGCACGAGATCCAGCTCTGCCAACTGGAACGGTTTGGCGATAACGGGGCGTCCCGATGCCACCACAAATTCGGCGGCGGCTGGGCGACTGAGGTCTCCCGTCGTGAACAGCACACGCTGCGCCAGTGCCGGCGAACGCGCCTCCAGTGCGCGGTACACCTCGTCGCCCGACATATCCGGCAGTCGCAGGTCCAACAGGATCAGATCGAACGCACGCTGCTCCAGTCGCATCAGGGCCTCATCACCGCGCCCGACCGCTTCGACCTCGTAGCCCAGCTTGCGGAGGTAGCGACTGATGGCCGCACGCAGCGGCGCCTCGTCCTCCACCACCAGCAACGATCCATGGCGCGTGACCTGGACACTCGGACTGTCGGTGTCCGGTGCGTGCGCGGTAGCGCGATCGGACAGGCCCGCCGAGGCAGTCACCTCCTCACTCTCGGCGTCAACCGGCAACGCGATCGTGAAGGTGGTCCCGTCACCCAGCGACGATCGCACCGTCAACGTGCCGCGGTGTGCTTCGACCAGCTGGCGTGCGATGGACAAGCCGTATCCGTTGCGTCCACGCTCGAAACGCGTGGTGTACATCGGCCGGAACACCCGGGACAAGTCGGCGGGTGCGATCCCGTGACCAGTATCCGAGACCTCGATCAACACCCGATCCCGCTCGCGCCGGGTCGCGACGTGTATACGCCGTGGACTGCGCGAGTCTGCCACAGCATCGGCGGCATTGGCCAGCAGATTCAGGAGCACTTGCTGCAATCGCCGGGCGTCACCTCGCACTGGCGGCAGCGCGTCATCCAGCGACGTCGTCAGCTCAGCGTCATCACCGCGCCGTGCCAATCCGTGCAGTTCGATGGCGCGCCGCACACTGCGATTCACATCGATGGACTCTGTCGCGATGTGGTTTTCGCTGGTGGCATCCAGCAGTTGGGCGAGAATCCGCGAGACGCGCTGCGCTTCCGCCGCAATCTGGGTCATGGCCTCACGATCGCTGGCCACCAGCGTCGACGATTCCGCACCCAGGTTGGTGAGCGCCAGGAGGCTCGTCAGGGGATTGTTCAATTCGTTCGCCACCCCCTGCAACAGCTCCCCGGCGGTCGCCAATCGCTCGCGCTGCGCATTCGTCTCGCGCGACAGCTCTTCGTCGGTGATATCTCGCATGATTCCCAGCCCACCCACCACGATGCCCCGTTCGAGGATGGGCGACGTGATGATCGCACCCACGCGTGGCATGCCCTGGGCGCCGACATACCGCAACTGGAGCCGCTGACGCTCGCCGGCAAATGTCTTGGTGAGCAAGTGCTCGGCGATCCCGTGATCGCGCGGATCGACCACGACCGCGTAGGGCCGCCCGATGAGCGATTCGCGGGTCATGCCCGTGGCAATCAGGAGCCCGCGATTGACCGACGAGAAGCACCCCGACGGATCAACGGTGAAGATGGCGTCGCTGGCGGATTCGAAGAGCCGTTCATACCGCGCTTCGGACCGCACCAGCGCTTCGGCATCCGCGCGCTGATCGGTGACATCGCGCAGACACGCGACCGTGCCGGTGACCTGCCCGACCTCCAGCAGCGGCGCGCTGCTGACGGCGACCCGTCGACGCGTCCCGTCCGCACACACCACCTCGCATTCGTATCGCTGCTGCAGTCCTTCACGCGCCGACCGCTCGCGCACGATCACTTCATCCAGCCACTCCGGCGCCGTGAGTGCGGCCACATGCTGCCCAACGAGTTCACCGGTGCGGAACAACGCATTCGAGGCCGCGTTGGCGAACGCGATGCGCCCGTCCAACCCGGTGATCACGATGGCGTCGGTCACCGTCTCGAGCACCCGACGATGCCGTTCGGTCAGCCGATGAACCGAGGTGACGTCGTCGAAGGTGACCACACAGCCGCCGGCCGGATGCGGCGCCACCAGGAACTCGTACAGGCGCTCCCCGGATTCGTCCCGAACGATTTCGCGTTGCGCCACGCCCTCGGCCAGCGAGCGATGGACCAATGCGGCCAACAGCGTGACTTCCGCCGCGTGGGCGCCGAGGAGCGCGGGGCCGAACGATTTCCCCAGCAGGTCGGCGATGATGGTGCCGCACAATTCGGCGGCGCGTGCGTTGCAGCGCCGGACCGTCAGGGCATCATCCAGGACCACCATGCCGCTGGCGATGGCATCGAACGCCACCTTCCACTCGCGCGTGGCCCGCTCGACCTCCTCGAAGAGACGCGCATTGACGATGGCCACGGCCACATGATCGGCCAGTCGCTGCAGGACGCGTGCGTCATCGGCGGTGAACGGCTGCTCCCGGTTGATCACCGAAATGGCCCCGATCGTGCCACGCGCCGTCATCAACGGCGCGATGGCGGTGCGCTGGATCTGTGCCAACCGTTGCACCGTGCGCGACGAGTTCGGATCGTTGCGAAAGTCATTCGATACGATCAGCTCGTTCTCGGTGACGGCCTTGCCGAGCAGACTGGAGGCCACCGGCAGATGCACGCCGGCCAGCACGTCGGCGGCGCCCACGGCGGCCACGATATGCATGTAGTCGTCATGACGCAGCGCAACGCAGGCGCCTTCAACGCCCAACAACGACACCGAATGCCGGAGGATCAGCCGCAGCACTTCGCCCAGGCGCAGGGATTCTCCCACGGCTCGCGCCACGTCAGCCAGCGCTTCCGTCTGCCGGCGTTCGCGTTCGCTCTCCGCATAGCGACGGGCATTGGCCACCGCCGTGGCGGCCTGCGAACCCATGGTCGCGAGCATCTCTTCATCGTCAGCGCTGAAGATCTCGGTCGACGCCGCATGCACGGCCAGCACGCCGATCAGGTGGATTCCTGCCAGCAGTGGCACCGCCAGCATCGACGCGGCGGGACCGGAATCACCCATCACGTCATATGTCGACAGGTGCGGCGCCAATCCGGCTTTCTCACGCGCCCGGTCGGCATCGCGATCGCCAACCCGCACGGGGCGACCCGTGCGTGCGACTTCGGCGATGATGCCTTCACCGAGCCGCACGACCGCGCGTGGACGTTCGACGCCGCGGACCATGCGCAACGCGGTGGCCAGCACATCCTGATCGAGATCGGGGAGGCCGATCATGACGCCTTCCGCCCGGGTCGACCGCGTCGCCTGACGGGCCAGTTCGCGCAGGATTTCGTGTTCGTCCAGCGAGCGTGCCATGGCGGCTCCCGCTTCCTGCAGTCGCTGCAACCGCTCGGAGCGCCGCTGGGCGAGACCACGCAACGCGTCGTAGGCCAGCCGGGCGGCCAAATGTCGCACGAGACTGGCCAGATCGCGGCGCTTGGATTCAGTGGGGCGGCGGCCGTCGCGCGGCGCCGCCAGCTTCACGATTCCCAGCAACTCATGCTCCGCGCCATAGAGCGCCCCCAGCATGAGATCGGTCGGCAGCCACGTGCGCCCGTCACTCCGCGGTGATGGCTCCGCCGCAAAGAACTCGCGCGCAACCCACGCGTCGCTCCCGTCCAGCAAGTACAACTCGCCGACACGAAAGCGCTCCAATTGGGGCAGTCGACGCCGCCAGACGGCGCCGGGAAGCGGTTGCAGGGCATATCCGGAAACCCCCGTCGGATCGGCACTGCCCGCCGTTACGGACATGGTCACGTTCAGCGAGCCATCTCGCAGAGTTATGACCACGCGTTCGAAGCCCATCGCCGCGAACGCGTCAGCGGCGGCCTGTACGCGCGCGGCCGACGAGTCCGCCCGATCGAGGGCGTCCAGCACGTCGCTCAGAGCCGGCGACGCGGGGGTGGGATGGGTATCGAGGGAAGGAGACATGCGGTCACTGGAGACGAGCGGCGGGGGGCGCTGGATACAGAGAGCAGACAACCCGTTCGCCAGCGTCCTCCCCCCCGTCTCTGGTCTCCCGTCTCCCGTCTCCCGTCTCCCTCAAAACGTCCACGCGCGGAAGAAATCGATCCCGATCTGAGGCGGCGTCTGCTGAAAGGTCCGCGAGATGCCGAGCCGCCCGCAGGCTTGGGCACTCGAGGCCGGTTCAAGGCCCAAGGACACCGAAAAACCGCGATCGAACCGTCGCTCGAGCTTCACTCCGAGCCCCTGCGCGAATAGCGACAGCGCATCGCCGCCACCCGATGTCTGTGCGGAAAGCCCACACAATCCGGTGGTGAAGGCGAAGTACGTGTTGCGCGCCAATTGTCCGCCAACGCCGACGCGCGTGGACGCCAGAATGCCAAGACCATTCGCCCGCAAGTTGGCCGCTTCGCCGGGGGCGATGGCGGTGGGCTCCACTTGCACCACATCGAATCGTCCGCCGGCGAGGCGACTCGACAGGTAACTGCCCGCGTATCGCAGCAGCAGGGTCGCGCCCTGCTCGGCGTACGCGGTCGTGCCCAGCAAGGCATACGCGGGCTCCCCGGTCACCAGATAGCTCAGCATGTCGCTCTCCGGCAGCGGCGGATTGTCGGCACTGGACAGCGCCAGCGTGGGTCGATCGAGCGTGCCGCCGATACTCACGCGAATGCGCACATCCTGCCGATTGGAATTGGCACGCAGCTCGCGTACGGTGTGCAGCGCCGTAATGTCGAGGGCCGGTTCGAGGTCGGGGTCGCCGTAGAACCGCACCACCCCACGATCCACCTCGAAACTTGGTCGTGCAATGCCGAGGTTGAGTTGATACGTGCCGCGCTCGACCACCAGCGAATCCGCCAGTGCCAGGCGGGCGCGACTGCCGTCACGCCCAACCGCGCGTGTCACACGCAGCGCGCCACCGAGTTTGAGATTCGCTTCGGGCGAGCGCAGCCACACGTCGTCCCCGATGTTCACGCGCACGTTGTCCAGCACGAGGTTCTGCAACAACGCGCTGGGGGCGTTGGGCAACAGCGCATTGAAGCCGAGGAATGTCGTATCGACGACATCGAAGTTGTCGGTGAGGTCGAGTCCGCGACGCTGCGCGAGGGCGCGGATGTACACTTTCCCGCGATCGATGCGCACCGCGCCACGCACGCGCGCGGCATCACTATTTCCCGTGAGGCTGACGGGTGTGGTGGTGGTGAGGACCAGCGATGCCGTGCGCGGCTTGTCGATGGCCAGAAAATTGTTCGCCGTCAGGCGCAGATCGAATGCGGGCTTGCGGGGCTCGACGAGACTGATGGTGCCGCTGATCCCCAGCGAATCCGCCCGGGCGCCGCTGATCGCGCCGAAGCGGCGAATGAACACCGTGTCATTCGCGATGCCGATGTCGGCCGTCGCCTGCTCCAGTCGCACGCCGAGGTTGGCCAACGTCAGCGCCGCACTGTCCATCTGCAATTGCCCGCGCAATTGCGGCCGCTCCCAGGTCCCGGTCAATTGCAGGTCGGTGGAGAACCGTCCGCGGGCGCTGGTCACATCAGGGAACACCGATTCCAGCAACGCGAGGTCGGCCCGATTACTGAGAATGCGTCCCGTCAACGGTTCGTTGCGCTGACGCGTGCGACCGGCCACGAGTGCCAGATCGATCGGCAGCGACGCCGTGACGGCCAACGCCGGTTTCCCACCAACGCCGAGCGACGCCTCCACCGACAGTCGAAGCGAGTCGTAGCGGGTTTTCGCGTCAAGCGCACTGAAGCGCATGCGCCCGGCAACCGCCTCGCGCAGCGACAGTTCCCCATCGAACCGGGGCTGTTCCCGCGTGCCCGTCACGACGGCATACGCCGACGCCGTGCCGCCGGCCAGTCCACTGCCCGGTATCAGTCGACCCACGTCGGCCAACGAGACGCGATCCAGATCAACGCGGCCGCGCAGCACCCCGGAATCGCCAATGGTGCCACGCAGGGCGAAACGCCCCGTGTCGGTGTGCACCAGCACCAGCGAATCAAGGGTGCCCGTGTGATTGGGCGCGATGCGCACGATTGCCGGTGCGGCCAGTGAGAAACCGCGCGGTCTGGCAGGGCCGCTGTCGACGCGAACCGTCAGCGTATCAATGCGCAGGGTGGTCGTGTCCGACACGCGCGACACGCCGCCGGTCACGGCCAGCCGTGCCTCCGTCGGTGTGCGCAACTCGGCCGCGAATCGATCGGCCAGTCCGCGTTGGAGCGTGGATCGACCGGCGGCCGCGGAGATGTCGATACCGGCCGTGCGCGCGGAATCCATCGTGACATCCAACTGACCATTGCCGCCATGCATCACGTCGGTGACGGCCAGCGCGGCGTTGGCGCGTGCCGCGCGCGCGGTGCCAAACACCAGGCCGATCGCGTCGGCGCGCGCGTCGAGTGCCAGGCCCCTCGCGTCCGTCGTGTCGATCGTCCCTGCCAGCCGTCCGCGGATCTCGATGGTGCCGCGCAAGGTGTCACTCGGATTCACGACTCGCGTCAGCGAATCACCGGACTGCAACCACGGTCGCAATCCGCCAAGTGAGTCAATCGCCGCCACGAACTGCAGCGTGTCGGCGCGGTCAGCCACCAATCCCAATCCGCCACGCGCGGTGAGCCGCAACGCCGAACTCTCCAGCATCAGCGTATCGATGCGCACCTGTCCGGAGTCAAACGTCGCGTGTACGGCCCCGCCGAACACCCGCACATCGGCGACGCGCGAGAACTGATCGACCGTCGCCCGGAGCGGTCCCCGCAGTGAGGCCAAGGACGATCCGCTGAGTGCGACATCGCCGGCCAGGGAGAGATTCGACTGCGGAAACCGGGAGTCTCCGAACAGCGCCTCGAGATTGGCGCTGCGCACCCGGAATTGACCGGTCGCGGCGTATGACGGTTCGAAGCCGTCAACGCGCCCGGTAAAAGCCAGTTCACCACCTTCCCCCGCCAGCGTCACCTGCAGATCAAAATCTTCTGCCATCCCCTTGGCGCGAATACTGCCTACGGCACTTCCGCGCAGCGGCAGCCCGGGATAGGACCGCGACAGTGTGGTGTAGGACAGGGGCGCCGCTTCCATGCTGAGGTCGAACTTCACGCCTTCCGGGACCAGCGTGTAGCGACCGCTGCCGGTAAGATGCGACGGCAGCCCCGGTCCGTCGATGTGCTCCAGATCAGCATTCGAGAAGCGCGCATCGTACCACAGCGAATCCAGCCGCATCGTGCCCCGCACAATGCCGTTGACCTCCAGGAACAACGGATTGACGAAGCGCGGCGTCCGCAGATCCAGTTGGTCAATGCGCAAGTCGATGCCTTTGAGGATCGCTTCGGCCGGCGTGAAGATGTCCGCCACCCCCGACGCGAACCCGCGGGTCTGGGCGCCCGGCACGTGGGCGTCATCGTACGTGAAGTCCGCCGCGTCAATCTGGAATTTCGTCACCGGACCGCCGCGGGCGGCAATGCGTCCGCTGAGCGTGCCCTGCCAATCGTAGGGAAACGGTTCGCCGTTGAATTGCCGCAACAGGTCGGTGTGTGCCGGAGCAAGATCGAGCGCGACGTCGGTGACGCGCAGCACCTCGCCACCCACACCGAACGTCATCCGTCCCGTCAGGTGGGATCGCATGGCGCGCGCATCCATGTTGCGCAACCCGTACTCGATGATGCTGAGATTCCGCGGGTCGTTCTTGATGGTCAGCATGGTGCTGCCGCCGCCGGTGCGCGGCAACGACTCATCAATCCACGCGACATCCGCCATCGCCACCGTGTCGCCCTGAATGCGAATGTCGTAGCGCACCGGTTTCCCGCTGCCCCAGACGATCTTCGCGTCTCCACGGCCATGCGAATTGGCGAGCTGGAATTCCGTCTCGTCCATCCACAGGCTGTCGCCCAGTTGACGAACGGTGCCGTGCATGTTCCGGAACCAGAACGGGGGATACACCCAGACCACATCCAACTTGCGCAAGGCCACCTGCAATCCCGCCGAGTCGGGATCGGCGATGCGCGTGCGGCCCAGGGCGATGTTGCCGCGCACGAAACGCCAGATGCGCGCAAAGCCATCGCCGTCGCGACGTATCTCCCCATCCACGCGGGTGAGATTGTAGGTCAGTGCGCTGTCGCGCTTCGCCCCCTTGAGCGAATCGGACAGCGTCCAGGGTTGCCGCATGATCAGGGTGGCCTCATGCAGCGTCACCGTGTCGAGCACGATGTAGTCGCCGAATCCCCCGCGACGACGAGGCGTGGACGGGCCCTTGCGTCGCAACGCACGTTTCCAATTCCAGTCGTCGCCGCCGTAGTCCACCACGGTGAGATACGGTCGGGTGATCTCGAGCGACTTGATCACGACACGCCGATCGAGCAGGTCGCGCGGATCGTACGTCACACGGATGGGTCCTGTGCGCACGAACGGCAATCCGCCCGGCTCACGAATTTCCAGCGAGTCGATGGTGATGTCGGCGAACAAGGTGCCGCTGACGCGGCCGACATACAGCTGCCCGGGGAGTGCACGACGCAGGGTCGGCAGCACGGCGCGCATGATCATCGCGCGTCCGCGTTCTGTTTGCGTGAGCATCGCCACCGTCGAGACCGCCAACGCCGCGATCCCCAGCAGCACGGTCGCCGTAACCAGCACGATGGTGCGTCGACGCGGCACCATCAGAAGGCCTGACCGATCCAGATGCTGGGATTCAGCCGGCGCAGAAACCCCCGTCCGCGCTCGGGGCGAAAGCTCGATGGGCAGTTGCCCGTCTCCTGCGTCGGCGGTGCGTTCTCGGTGGTGCCGGGACGCACCCTCAGCGTGTTCCCCGGGCTCACGCAGTACAACGGCGCGATGCCCCCTTGCAGGGGCGCATTGTAGTAGGCCGCGCCCGACGGCAGACGGTACGGGTTGTATCCGAGATCCACGCGAATGGTGCCGAACGGTGAGACGATGCGCACACCCATGCCTGGCGTGACTTTCACCGAGGGACCGTCATCCGCCAGCGAACGCGTCGTGCCGCCCGAGCCGCGGTTCCACAACCGACCGCCATCCGCAAACACCGCCCATTGCAGCACGCGGGGGATCACCGGACTCGGCACCTGCAATTCCAGATTGGCAACCGCCAGCGTGTTACCGCCCGTCGGGACGACCCGCTCGTTCTTGCTGCCGCTATCGGCCCGGTAAAACACCTCGCCGTTCTCGGCCACCGCGCGATACCCGTCCACGATGTACACCGCGGGGCCCAGTTCATTCTGCCGGAACCCCCGCACGGTGGTGGGTCCCCCGGCATACAAGCGCTCTTGCGGCGGGATGAACGCATTGAGCGACGGCGACGTGCCGCCACCGAACACCAGGCCGCCGCGCAGATGCGCCGTCAGTGTCATTCCGGCGCCAATCGCGCGATACCAGGTGGCATCCCCGGTGGCCCGATTGAACTGCTGCGTGCGATCTGATCCGATCAGCGTGGACGCGTGTCGCACGCTGAAACGCAGCGAACTGCCCCCGGTCGGTCGCAATGGATCGTTGGCGCGCTCGCGCACCAGCGAGTACTCCACCGCAGCCAGCCGAGTATTGCGCTGCAGGAAGTTGCGCGCATCGGAGTCACAGGCGTTGAACACCGCGCAGAAGAACGCCGGCTCCGCCTCCGTGCGACCGAGTTCCACCTGGTACGAAAGGGTGCTGGAGATACTCGACTGCCGGGCATTGGTCAGCGACACGGCGCCACCGATCGGCGTGCGGCGCAGGAACGCCTTGTACTCCGACAGCGTGGAACTGAACATTGTGAGCGTCGGGACGCGCGACTGGTTGGCGCGAACCGGCTGGCGCACCGTCATCGCGGTGTAGTAGTTGAGCGTCCGGCTATACAAGTCGGAACGCGCCTGGCCCTGGCAGAGATCCGGTGCGCCATCGAGCGGCGCTCCGATGCCGATCTTGCTCACGCGGGCCGTGAGTTCCAGCCGCTGTGCGTAGGGCAGGAAATCGCGATCGGTGAGCGACCCTTGCATGCGAAAGCAATCCAGAGTGGCCCATCCGGTTCCGGCGCGCGCCGCCCAGCGATCACCTTCCACCAGTCGCACGACGACGTTGACGATGGAATCGCCCGCCGGCTGCGCGCTGTCCGGTTGCAGATCGACGCGCTGGAATGCGTCGGTCTGGTACAGATTGCGTTGCGCGTCAATCAAGTTGCGCGCGGAGTACCAGTCGCCGCTGCGCAGGGCCATCGTCCGTCGTATGGTGGCGTCGGCAATCCGGCGCGGACCGACGCCCGCAGTGTCCACGATGAGCGCGATGCGGCCAAGCCGGGCCCGCACCCCGGGCACCACCGTGACCTCAACGTCGGCGGTGTGCGCTGCCACGTTGGTGGTGTACGCCAACAGCGCTTCGGCCTGCGGCCATCCGCGATTGCGCAGACGGCGGACCAGGGTGTCCCGACCCGCTTCGAGGGCGCCGCGATCGAAGACCCCACCCACCCGCAGCGGGAAATCGCGCGACGCCGCCTGCACCTCCGGGTCCACATCGGCACCGCGCAGCGCGAACGCGGTCACACGCATCGGATCGCCTTCCACGATCGCGAAGGTGATATCGATCACACCCGGGCGCCGCGCGACCACCTGGGTGTCGACCTTCACGTCGGGAAATCCGCGGCGGCGATACAGTGTCGTCAATCGCTGCACGTCGCGCGCAAACTCGACGGGATCAAGGCACCGACGCTCGCCCACCAGGGGGAGCCCGGCGAAGGCCGAAGGAAGCGTCACCACAGCCGCAGCAAGCGTGGCTGCGGGGAACTCCCGATTGCCCAGAAAACGCACCGCACGCACCTCGCGGTCACCACGCTCACAGGACAGGTCCTGTGCGGCCACGGGAGTGGCGGCCGACGCGGCGACGATGGCGAGGATGCTGTAGACGAGAGCTGTGACTCCGCGCACGCGACGGGAAGAATTTTTCAGTGGTTGCAGAGGGAAAGGTCTCCTTGCACTCACCCTCCGTCAACGCTGGCGTGTGATTCGCGTTGCGCTCCTCAGTCGTCCTTCTGCCCGAACACCGCCAGGTTCGACGAATGCCCCGGGTTCACCTTCTTCTCCGGGTACACCCAATGCACCGCCTGATTGACGGCCACCGTGGCCTCGCCGAATCCGGTGGCGATCAGCTTCAGCTTTCCGGGATACGTGGTGATGTCACCGGCGGCATAGATCCCGGGACGTCCGGTCTCCATCTGGTAGTTCACCACGATCTCGTCCTTCTCGAAATTCAGGCCCCATTCCAGCAAGGCGCCCATGTTGCTCACGTAGCCCAGCATCGGGAGCACCACATCGGCCGGGATGTCGCGCGTGGTCTTGGCCTTGATGTCCTTGATCCGGATCCCGTCCATCCGATCCGAGCCGAGAATGGCGTCGAGCTCGTGAAACGTGTGGATCGACACGCGACCGTCCGTGGTCGCCGCCGCGGCCTCCACCTCCGCCACTGTGGCCGCATGCGCGCGAAAGCGATCGCTGCGATGGACCAGCGTCACCGACGCGGCGCGGGTTCGCAGTTGCGCACACCAGTCGAACGCCGAGTCACCGCCGCCGATGATCACCACATGCTGCCCCTGATAGCTGGCGGGATCCTGCACGAACTCCTGCACACCGCGACCGTACCAGGCCTCAGCGAAGGCCTGCGGCAATCGGCGGGGGCGAAACGCCCCGATACCGGCCGCCAGGACAATGGCGCGGGTCGGGAAGCGATCGGTTTCCGTCACCAGCACGAAGTGATCGTCGGCCTGCTCCAAACCCACCACGCTCTGTCCCAGATGCGCTGGAATCCCGGCGTCGCGATGGAATTGCATGGCCTGTTCGGTCAGCGACCGTACGAGGTCCTTGGCCAGCACCCTGGGGAAGCCGGCCACGTCGAAGATGTACTTCTCGGGATAGAGGGCCGTGAGTTGGCCGCCCAGTTCGGGCAACGCATCCACGATTTGCGCGGACGCGCCCCGCATGCCGGCGTAGAACAGGGCGAAGATCCCGGTCGGTCCGCCGCCGAGAATGGTCAGGTCCTTCAGCTCATGAGTGGCCATAGGCGGAACAATTTAACCGCGGCGTTGCGAGTGGTTAGTTTCTCCGGATGAAGATCTATACCCGAACCGGCGATGAGGGGGGCACGGCGCTCTTTGGCGGTGGCCGTGTCGACAAGGACCACCCGCGCGTGGAAGCCTACGGCGATGTTGACGAGCTCAATGCGGCCCTCGGCCTCGCACGCTCGATCGACATGATGCCGCGCATCGACGAAGTGCTGGTGCCGGTGCAACGCGATCTGTTTGCCATTGGCGCGTTGCTGGCGACGCCCGATCACGACAAGATGCGGGAGCAGCTCAGCAAGGCCCGCATCGATGATCAGCGCATCGAGGAACTGGAGCGAGCGATCGACGCGTGCGAGCAGGAACTGGAGCCGCTGCGCAGCTTCATCATTCCGGGTGGCACGCCCAAGGCCGCCGCCCTGCATGTCGCGCGCACCGTCTGCCGACGCGCTGAACGTCGTGTCGTGCACCTCGCGCACGACACGGAGCTGCCGACCCTGGTCGTCATCTACCTCAATCGACTGTCCGACCTGCTGTTCATGCTCGCGCGCGTGGCGAACAGCCGCGCCGGTGCCGGCGAGGTCACCTGGTAGTGGGTCACGCGCCGGCCCTGACGCTGCCGCTCGACTACCCCGTCTACTGCCACGCCGGCGCGCTGTTGGCGCTTGGAGACATCGTTGAGAAGGCGGCTCTGGCGCATCGCTATGCGGTGATCACCGACGATACCGTCGGCGATTTGTACAGTCATCGCGTGGTGGAACGGCTTCCGGTCGGAGCCTCGCGGGTTTTCACGATTCCCGCCGGGGAGCGCGAGAAGAACCGCCAGCGTTGGGGCGAGCTGACCGATGCGCTGGCGCAGTGGGGTGCCGGTCGTGACACCACCGTGATCGCGCTGGGCGGCGGCGTGATTGGTGACCTCGCCGGCTTCGTCGCGGCCACCTTCATGCGCGGCATTCCCGTGGTGCAGGTACCGACCACGTTGCTGGCGATGGTCGACGCCGCCGTGGGCGGCAAGACCGCCGTCGATACCCCACTGGGCAAGAATCTCGTGGGATCGTTTCACAATCCCAGCGCCGTGATCATGGATCCCGATGTGCTGGCGTCGCTGCCCCCGGAACAGCTGCGAGCCGGTTTCGCGGAAATGATCAAGCACGGCGTGGTCGCCGACGCGTCGTACTTCGATGCCGTGCGGCAGGCGATGCCAGACGTCGCCGCACAAGGTCCGCACGTCCCGGGATTCGACGACCTCATCGCGGGCAGCGTGCGCATCAAGGCGGCGGTTGTCGCCGAAGACACGCGAGAAGACGGCCTTCGGCAGATTCTGAACTTCGGTCACACCATCGCGCACGCGATAGAACGTGAACTCCATTTCCGCATCGCCCACGGCGAGGCGGTGGCCATCGGCATGGTCATGGAGGCGCGAATTGCCGAATCGATCGGACTGGCGTCGCCTGGCCTGCACACGGCGATCGTGGACGCCGTACAAACCGCTGGCCTCCCGTGGGCGCTTCCGGTCGGCCTCTCGGCCGACGCACTGCTGTCGGCGACGCTGGGAGACAAGAAGGCCCGCACGGGCACGGTGCGGTACGCGCTCCCGCGCGGAATCGGCGAGATGGAGTCGGCGGAGGGTCGATGGGCCGTTCCGATATCGAGCGAGGTCGTCCTTGAGGCTCTCCGATCCGGTTAAGCCACATTCGGTATTGCAGTATACAATCAGTATCGCGCCACTGATCGAATACTGAATGATTTCGCGGATTTTCGCATCACATTTATGCTCGCCGCAAAGTTTTCATTGACCGCGCAGTATCCGGCCATTATCGTGGCGGTCCCACCTATCTGGCTGGCCCGTCCGGGGCCATCCCACCGGTAACATTCGGCGAGGGCGTGTATGCCGTCAGCAGCCGCCGTACGAAGCTCGGAGTCCCGTACATCCAAGGGATTCTTTCGATCCTCCCCTTCTACCGCGTTCGACCAGTACCTCCACGACATTCAGAAACTGCCTCTCATTACCGACGCCGCTGAAGAGCGCCGTCTGGCACGATTGGCACAGAAAGGCGACGAGGCGGCCGCTGAACGCCTCGTCACGGCGAACCTTCGGTTTGTCATCTCGTACGTCAAGAAGTACCAAGGACACGGCCTCGACCTGTCGGAGCTCGTTGCCATCGGCAACGAAGGACTGCTCAAGGCGGTCCGGAAGTTCGATCCCGACCAGGGCGTGAAGTTCATCTCGTACGCCGTGTGGTGGGTTCGCCAGGCGGTCCTCAAGGCGCTGGCTGAACAGACCCGCAGTGTGCGCATTCCGCTCAATCAGAATTCGCAGCTCATCCGCATGGCACGGGCCGAGATGGTCCTCAATCAGGTGCTCAACCGCGAGCCCACTGACGAGGAGATATCCCGGGTTCTGCAGGAGCCGATCGAACAGGTCCGCAATGCGCGTCAGATCACCAGCACCGAAGTTTCACTGGACGCGCCGATCGATCGACAGGATCGCGAAGCCTCCACGCTGGGCGAACGCTTTGCCGGCCAGACCCATGCCGACATCGAGGACGGCACCGATTTCCGATTGATGCGCGAGTTCATCGATCGTGTATTCCGGAAATACCTCACGCCCCGCGAGCGCAAGATCCTGTACCTGTATTACGGTCTTGATGAGGGAGCGGAAGCGATGACCCTCGAGCGCATCGGCGCCCTTATGGGTGTCACCCGGGAGCGGATCCGCCAGATTCGTGAACGTGCGTTTGAAAAGCTGCGCGAGTCGCCGGATGGACGCGCGCTGGCCGGCTTCTGGGGAACCGACTGAACTGTTTTTCGGTCCTGCAGGACTGCTATGTTGATTTCGAGCGGGCATCTGCAACACGCGGATGCCCGCTCGAACATTTCCGGGCAGGATGCGCCGAACACGATAGTTTTCTATTACGCCCACACCCCACCGTACCCTCTCGCGCCCCGTGCTCGCTTCGCGCCTTTCGTCGATCGTCGGTAGCCGCTGGGTCAAGGAGCGGTCCGCCGAGCTGTTGGCGTTCGACACCGACGCGCTTCCCGGTTATCGCGCCCATCCGAAGCTTGCGGTGTTTCCCGGAACGCGCGAGGAGTTGATCGCCGTCGTCCGGCTGCTGGCCACAGAGCGGGTGACCTTCGTGCCGCGTGGTGCCGGCACCGGGCTTTCGGGTGGGGCGCTGGCCGACGGTACCGTGCTCCTCGGCCTCAACCGGCTCACGACGATCATCAATGTCGACGGCCCCAATCGCGTAGCGCACGTGGAACCCGGTGTCGTCAACGCGCGCTTGTCGCGCGCGGTCGCCCCATTGGGCCTGCACTACGCGCCCGATCCATCCAGCCAGACGGTGTGCACGATCGGCGGCAATGTGGCGGAGAATGCCGGCGGGCCGCATTGCCTGAAGTACGGTGTCACGCTCAACCACGTCGTCGCGCTCGAGGTGGTCCTCCCCAACGGCGAGGTGCGCCGGTTCGGCGATCCGTACGGTGAGGCAGACGGATACGATCTGCTGGGCCTCTTCGTCGGGTCGGAGGGCTGCTTTGGCGTGGCCACCGACATCTGGGTGCGATTGGTGCCGATACCGCAAACCGTGCGCACCCTGCTCGCCGACTTCGACAGCGTGCATGACGCGGCCAGCGCGGTCACGAGCATCGTCGCCACCGGAATCATCCCGGCGGCGCTCGAGATGATGGACAATGCGACCATTCGGGCCATCGAGGCGTCGATCTACGCCGCCGGATATCCCGTGGACGCGGCGGCGATTCTGCTGTGTGAAGTCGACGGGCTGGAGCAGGGTTTGCAGGAGGATGTGGACACGATCACCCAGTGCTGTCGCGCGCACGGTGCGCGCGACGTGCGCGTCGCGGCCACCGACGAACAGCGCATGAAGCTCTGGCAAGGGCGCAAGAAGGCGTTCGGGGCCATGGGACGCATTGCGCCGGCGCTGGTGGTGCAGGACGCCGTCGTCCCTCGCACCAAGCTCCCTGCAATCCTCGACATCATCGCCGGCATCGGTGCGCGACACCGGGTGAACGTCTGCAACGTCTTTCATGCAGGCGACGGCAATTTGCATCCGAACATTCCGTACGACCCCAACGAGCCCGGTGCGTCCGAACGGGTTCACGCGGCGATGACCGAGATCATGCAGGCCTGCATCGATGCCGGCGGCACCATCACCGGGGAGCACGGCGTGGGCCTGGACAAGTTGGACTACATGCCCAAGCTGTTCGATGACGATTCCCTGGCGATGATGTGCGCCGTGCGCGAAAGTTTTGATCCGGAGCGACGCGCGAATCCCGGGAAGGTGGTCCCGGTGAAAAGTTGCCGGGAATGGCATCGCGGCACGCCCGTGTCGACAGGGTGACCGGCCGCTCGATGTCCACCGCCCTGAGCGCGCTGCAATCCACCATCGCCGACGCCCATGCGTCGGCGACGACGCTGCGCATTCGCGGTGCCGGGACGTGGCTGTCGGCCGGACGGCCGGTTGACGCACCCCAATCCATCAACACGGGCGATCTCACCGGCATCATCGAATATGTCCCCGGTGATCTCGTCATCACGGCGCACGCCGGCACCACCCTGCGGGAGTTGGCGCAGGTCACGGCGGAGCACCAGCAATGGTTGGCGCTTGAGCCTTATGCGTCACCGGCCGGAATCGATCACGGGACCATTGGCGCGACCATCGCCACGGCGTCACACGGCCCGCTCGCCCTCGGATACGGTCGCACCCGCGATCTCATTCTGGGCCTTTCGTTCATCACCGGCGACGGCACCGCCGTGCGCGCCGGTGGCCAAGTGGTCAAGAACGTGGCTGGTTTTGATCTCGTGCGGATGGCGACGGGTGCATGGGGCACGCTCGGTGTCATTACCCAGGTGAGTCTGCGACTGCATGCGCGGCCCGTGGTCGATGAGACCTTCGCCATCGGCGTGCATGTTCCCATGGCGATCGACAACCAGAAAGCGGCACTGACGCCGCTGTTCGCCCGCCTCAATGAGGCCCCGCTGTTGGCGACCACCACGTCGCTGGCATCGCTGGTGGTGCTGGCGCACGACCTGCCGGACACCATTCGCGCGTCGCACGACCTGCCGGTGGCCCCGCTGGTGCTGCTGGCTCGCGCCACGGGCAATCGGACGCGCGTGGATGCCGTGCGCCGTGCCCTTGCCACGCTTGGTGCCGTTGCCATCGTGGACGGGTCGGTCTGGCGTACCATTCGCGCGATGGACATTGCTGATACCACCATGCGAGTGACCGACGCGCCACTCCAATCGGCCCGCACCTGGCATCACATCGACGCGTGGAGTTCCGCCAACGGCATCGGGCCACGGCACACACTGATCGAGCCGCTCCGTGGCGCGGTACGCCTGTCGTGCCAACTGCGCAGCACACCAGCAACGCCGTTTACGCTGCCGGAGCACGCCATTGCGGAGCGGTTGCCGCGGGATGCCTGGCCATCGGTGCCTTCCGCGGTGGACGACCGGATCTCCCGGCGATTGCGACAGGTGTTTGATGCGTCGGCGATTTTCAACCGTGGCATACTCGGTGAGACCCGTGATGCGCCGGCGTACGGCGTGAGTGCGCCATGAGCGTGCTTGCGGGCGCCACCCCGCCGTGCGCGATACCCGGCACACCATTGGCGCAGGCCGCCGCCGGTCTCGATGCCTGCGTCCATTGCGGCTTCTGTCTGCAGGCCTGTCCGACGTACGTGAATCTGGAAGACGAGAATGACAGCCCGCGCGGTCGACTGGTGCTCATGCGCCGTCTGCTCGAGGGCGATGTGCCGCTGGACGACGCGGATGTTGGGCGACATCTCGATCGGTGTCTGGGATGTCGTGCGTGCGAAACGGCGTGTCCGTCGGGCGTGCCATATGGCGATCTGCTGGAAGCGACACGCGCCACGATGGCACCGGTGCGCGGCATCCCGATGGTGGCGCGATTGGTGCTGGCGGTGTTCAAGCGCACGACGTTGTTGCATGTCGGATTGGCCGTCGCGCGCTTCGTGCGCCACACCGGGCTCCCGCGCCTGTTGGCCGGCATGCTGCCCGATCGTCTCGCCTTCCCCATGGCGATGCTGGCGTCAACAACGCCGGTGCGACTCCCCTCCCCCGTCGGAAGTCTCCCGTCTCCCGTCTCCCGTCTCCCGTCTCCCGTCTCCAGTCTCCCGTCTCCAAGCACCGTCACCACGCTCACCGGCTGCGTCATGCACGGCCTGTTTGGTCACGTGAATGCGGCAACCGGCCGAGTGCTCACGGCCAACGGGTACGCCGTGATCGACACGCCGCATCAGCACTGCTGCGGCGCCCTGCACGCGCACGCCGGTGATCTGTCCGGTGCGCGCGAACTCGCCCGTCGCAATATCATGGCGTTTGAAGCCGCCGGAACCAGCGTCATCGCCATCAACTCGGCGGGCTGTGGGGCGATGGTCAAGCAGTACGGTCATCTGTTGCACGACGACCCCGCGTGGGCGACGCGAGCACTCGCCGTGGCCGCGCGAGCCAGAGACGTGAGTGAACTGCTGGCCGACGTTGGGCCGCGCCATGGTGCGCCGATGGCGCTGCGCGTCACCCACGACCCGCCGTGTCATCAGATGCATGCGCAGCGGATCGTGCGCCAACCGCTGGCCGTGCTGGCGGCCATCCCCGGGCTCGAGTTGGTGCCCCTGGAAGACGCCGATCAGTGTTGCGGCAGCGCCGGCATCTACAATCTCATTGAGCCCGACACGTCGAACGCCGTGTTGTCACCGAAACTGGCCCGCATCGCGGACACCCGGGCGGCGTTCCTCGCCACGGGCAATCCGGGCTGCCTGATGCAGCTCGGTGCGGGACTGTTGCGCAGCGGCTCCGCCACGCGCGCGGTGCACCCGGTGGAACTGCTGGATGCGAGCTATGGCGGCCCAGCGACGTGATCCTGATGGGCTGGCGCTGATCGTCGCGTTTGACGGGCTGCTGTTCGACACGCGGGACGTGCGCGCCGACGCACTGATCGCGTCACTGTACACCGAGCACCTCCAGGTTGCGCCCGACGCCGTGCGCGATGCGCTGCCGGGCCGTTCACTGTGGGAAGCGTCAGAGTTCCTGGTGCAGTCGGGTGATTGCACCCTTGTCGACCTGGTTGCGCTGCGCGCGCAACGGGCCGTGTCCCAACGCCTGGCGCAGGGTGTTTCACTCGTACCGCAGGTGCGTGAATGGCTCGAAGGGCAACGGTCGGCGGGCACGCGACTGGTGCTCCGCGCAGACTCCATACGGCGCGATGTCGACCGCGTGATCCAACTGGCCGAGATGGAGTTCGCGTTCACGATGATACGCTGTTCCGACGACCTGCCGCGCACGATTGGTGTGTCGAGTCTCGAGAACTCGAACGCCGCCATCGCGCGTCGCCTGCACGGCCTCGGCGTGTCTCGCCGGCAGACCGCCGTGGTGTCGCGTCTGCTTGCAGCCGGTTCCGGTCACCTGTGCCGTGTCTCCGATGGCACTATCGCTGAGCGGTGGAGCGATGAGGGGCCGGAGGGGTGAGCAACGGAAGCGCTGAGCGTGAGAGGGGTGAGTCGGCGAGGGCAGGACTGGGTTCTCCCTTCGCCGGCTGACCCCTCACCGCGACACCATACTAACTTGTCGTGATGAACATCGCGCTGTCGAATTCTGAACTCGCCGCGTACGCTGCGCTGCGCACGCAGGCCGTCTGGTTTTCCTCTCCCGGTGTGTGGAGTGCGTTTCGCGGCGCCAAGGCGGTCGATGCGCTGAATGGTTTGGTCACCAACGATGTCGCGATGCTCGCGGTTGGATCCAGTCTCTACGCCGCCGCCCTGACGCCCAAGGGCAAGATGATCGCCGACTTGCTCATCGTCCGCGACGACGCCACGTCGTTCCTGATCCAGACCATGCCGGCCGTTGCACCGGCCTGGCTGGCGCTTGCCCGCAAGTACGTCAATCCGCGACTGTGCACCGTCTCCGACGAATCGGATCGGTACCGCTCGTGGATTGTGGTTGGTGCGCGCGCCTTTGAAGCGATGGAGGGGATGACGTTCGATCAGTCACTGCAGCGATTCCCCGCCCCTCCGATGGGCGGCATGAGCGGATTCCTGCTGCTCGCAGACGCCACGCAGGAATCGCTGGTGTGCGAATGTCTGGCGTCCACGCCGATGGCGATGGGGACGGCCACGGTCTGGGACGTGTTGCGAGTCGAGGCCGGACGTCCGGAGATGGGGGTCGATATGGACGAGGATACGATTCCGCAGGAAGCCAACCTTGATACGTTGGGGGCGATCTCGTTCTCCAAGGGCTGCTATACCGGTCAGGAGACCGTGGCGCGGGTGCACTTTCGCGGTCATGTGAACAAGCGCCTGCGCGGATTGATCGCCGATGGCCCCATGCGCCCGGGGGACGAGGTTGCGGATGCCGGCGGCAAGGCAATCGGCAGCGTGCGGAGTACCGCGCAGTCTCCGACGTTCGGCGCAATTGCGCTGGCGATGCTCCGGCGGGAGGTATTGGCCGGGGATCCGGTTACGGTGGCCGCCGAGGGCGGCGCGGTGGTGGCCCGAGTATCCGATCTGCCATTTGCGTAGAGAGGTGTGCGGACGGCAAAACGGGGCGCGTTCCGAAGAACGCGCCCCGTTTGCCGTTCAGGCCGAAGCCCGAGCGGAGAACCAAGGACTAGTGCTTGGTCGTGTCCTTCTTGGTGGTGTCCATCGGGGCGGCCATCGGGGCGGCCGAATCCATCGCGGGCGCCGGAGCAGCAGCGGCCGGGGCCATCGCGGCCGAATCAGCCTTGGGGGCCTCTTCCTTGGCAGCGCAGGCGGCGAACACGAGTCCAGCAACGGCGAACAGGGCGATGCGCTTCATGGTATTTCTCCGAGCAGTGGCGTAGGATGCGCCGTGCCTTAAGAAAAAGCGCACGGCCCCCCCGGCAGAAAGCCGACGGGGATATAGCGAAGGGAATCTATCGAACCGGGCCACGCTGTCAAGAGTTTTTTGGAGTCATTGATGTGGCAAGCGCTGGCCCCATAACAAGTTCGGCCCTGAAGCGGTGACGGACTTGGCGGAGCCGAGTGGCGAGACTCCACCCCCAGCCGATACCCTTCCGGTGATGCTGATCATCTTTCTGCTCGCGATTGGGACCGCCGCACTTGGACTGCTCGTGGTCGGCTGGATCGCTTATCCTCAAGCAATGGTCCATCGTGGCATCCGGCGACGGGTCGCGCGATCCGGCGGCGACGCGTCACCCTGCGCGAGAATCAGCGTCATTCTCGCGACGCGCGAAGACGATACGGCAATCGCGCGACGCATCGAAAATCTGCTCGCGTCGGACTACCCGCTCGAACTGCTCGACGTCATCATCTCGCTCGACGACTCCGTTTCTTCCCGGAGTGCGGACATCTGTGCGATGTTCGACGGTCGAGCGAGAGTGGTCTCCGGATCCGCACCCGGCAAGGCCGCGGCTCTCAATGCAGGCGTCGAGGCGAGCACGACGGACTTGCTGCTCTTCATTGACAGCGCACAATATTTCGAACGCGACACGATTGCCCGATTGGTCGGCGAAATGCACGAGCCGTCGTGGGGAGCGCTGACGGCGACACTCGCCGCGACTTCGGGCGATGCGTTCATGGATCGGTATTGGCAGCGCGAGCTGACGATCCGACAAGGCCAGGAAAGCCAGCACGGGGCATTATCTGTGTAACCGGATGCGCCTACCTCATGCGACGACGCTTCTGGCGGCCCATGCCTGTCGGTCTTATCTGCGATGACTTGTGGAGCACCTACGGCGTCGTGACACAAGGCGGACGAGTGGGCATTGTTGAGTCCGCACGCGTGACGGACCCGCGACGATTCACGCGGGATCAGGAATATGCGCCGGCTGAGGACCATGACCGGAATGCTGCAGTTCGTCCGCTCGTCGCCAGAGGTGCTCAGGCCATCGCGCAACCCCATGCTGCTGGACTTCATCCTGCACAAGCTCATGCGGCCGGCTACGCCGTTGTTGCTCATGCTGGCTGGCGCCTGCTACGTCTCCGCACTGTGGAGCTGGCGTCCCCTTGCCGTGGCGAAACTGGCCGTCGTGGTGGCGGCACTTGCTATCGTCGTTACGGGACTCGCCCTTGTCGCCCCAAGATGGATGGCCCCGCGGCTCGCAGCGCTGGGGTTTGCCGGGCGACTGATTTTCATGCCGCTGCGTGCCATCAGCCGGGCACTGCGCGCCGATTGGGACGTCTGGATGCCGGCCAAAGGCATGACCACGAAATTGCCGGGAACTTGATTCACCGCCTTGGTGCTCATCCGTTACCACTGGTTCGTTCGCCGCTCTCGAGAGGTTCTGTGTCCCGTCTCCCCGAAACGCTCGGCGCACTCCGCCGATCCGCTTACGCCTCGAATCGCCCAGCCAGCGTCAAGGACGAAATCCGACGCAACCTGATCACGCGCCTCAAACAGCGTGAGCCGCTGTTCCGTGGGGTCCTCGGCTACGAAGACACGGTGATGCCGCAGATCGTCAACGCCTTGCTGGCCCGCCACAACTTCATTCTGCTGGGCCTGCGCGGCCAGGCCAAGTCGCGCATTTTGCGCGCGTTGGTGACACTGCTGGACGAACAGATGCCGGTGGTTGCCGGCAGCGAGGTCAACGATGACCCCTTCCGTCCGATCTCCAAGTACGCGCGTCAGCTTATCGCCGAACATGGCGAAGACACGCCAATTGCCTGGGTCTCGCGCGACTCGCGCTACGTCGAGAAGCTTGCCACACCCGATGCGACCATCGCTGATATCATCGGCGACGTGGATCCCATCAAGGCGGCGCGCGGCGGTCACATTCTCGGTGACGAATTGACGATTCACTACGGCATGCTGCCGAGGGCCAATCGCGGCATCTTCGCCCTCAACGAATTGCCGGATCTGGCCGGCAAAGTGCAAGTGGGTCTGTTCAACATCATGCAGGAAGGGGATGTCCAGATCAAAGGCTATCCCGTTCGCCTCGCGCTCGACGTCCTGCTCTGCTTCACCGCCAACCCCGAAGACTACACCGCGCGCGGCAAGATCATCACGCCGCTGAAAGACCGGATCGGCAGCGAAATCATCACCCACTATCCCGACAGCGTCGAACTCGGCGTCGCCATCACGAAACAAGAGGCCTGGACGCAGCGTGACGGAGGCGTGGCCATTCGCCTGCCGGCGCTCATCGAGGAGATTGTCGAGCGGGTGGCGTTTGAGGCGCGCGAAGACAAGCGCATCGATCGGCGATCGGGTGTATCACAGCGGCTGCCGATCACCACGATCGAAAACGTGGTATCCAACGCCGAGCAACGGGCGCTGGTCGCGGGCGACCTGGAAGCGGTGCCGCGCATCGTCGATGTCTACAGTGCGCTGCCGGCGATCACCGGGAAGATCGAGCTCGAATACGAAGGCGAGTTGGTGGGCGGCGCCATCATTGCCCGCGAGCTCATTCGTCGCGCCTGCGACGTAACGCTGCGTGAGCGCGTGGGCGATCTCGATACCGACGAGATCGTGATGTGGTTTGATGCCGGCCGCGCGCTTCAGGTTGCTGACGATGTGCCGCTTCGTCTGGTCAAGCAGGGCTTCGATACCGTGCCCGGTCTGGTGAGCATGGTGACGGCGTTGGGGCTCGCGACGCAGGGCGATGACGCGATGATCGTGGTGGCGTGCGAACTGGTGCTCGAGGCGTTGGTGGCGCGGCGCAAGATTTCCCGCAGCGATACGGGTACCTATGGGCGCGCCGAGCGTGAAACCAGGCGAAAAGGCGGCCAGCTGGACTATTAGCCGACGCTCGGTTCTATAGTCGCGCCAACTCCGGGGACCGTGCAAACGTCCAGAGCGCGAAGCACAAGGTGACAGCAGCGGACGCGCCCACCGCCCACTCCACACCGATCGCCCGGGCCACCGCGCCCATGGCGAAGGCTCCAATGGCCTGCGACAGTCCCACGAACACCAGCGAATAGAACGCCATCAGTCGGCCGCGGAATTCCTCCGGCACGTGCAGCTGCAGAATCCCGTTGGTCAGCGCATTGAACATGATCATCACGATGCCAATCGCGAACAGCAGCCATTCCGCCACGCGCACGTCGGTCGTGAAGGCCAACAGGATCACCAGCACCGGAAAGACCAGTCCGGTCACGCGGGTGACGCGACCCCGGTGCCAGTGCGTGGCCGGTCCGGCGATGGCCAGTGCGCCGATCAGCCCGCCCACGCCGAGGGAGGCCAGCAACACGCCGTAGCCACTGGCGTCGAGTCCCAGACGATCACGCGCAATCACCGGCATGAGCGTGATGAACGGTGCACCAAAGATCGCGCCGACCGTTACCAGGGCCAGCAGATCGCGAACGACCCCCGGTTGGTCGAGATGGCGGAGTCCCGCCCTGGCATCACGCGTGGCCGCCGAAATCACGTCGCGGAGTCGCGTGCCCGCAAACGCCGATGGGACGCGCGGCAGGTCGATCAGGAGCAGTCCCCAGAGCACGGCCACGAAGCTCATCGCGTTGAGTCCGAAGCACCAGGCAATTCCAAAGCGGTGAATCACCAGTCCGCCCACCGCCGGGCCGATGATGCGCGCCAGGTTGAAGCCGCTGGAATTCAGCGCAATCGCCGGCTGCAAGTCCCCGCGCCCCACCAACTGGATGATCATGGACTGACGCGCCGGTACCTCAATGGCCGTCGCCAGCCCCTGCACGAACGCCAGCACGAGCAGGACACCAATGGTGGCATGGCCCGTCCAGGTGAGCAGCCAGAGAATCACGGCCTGCACCAGAAACACGGACTGGGTGATGCGGACCACCTTCAGTCGATCCGCGCGGTCAACCAGCGCCCCGGCATGCATGGAGAACAGCACGACGGGAATCGCCCCCACGCTGGCCACCAGGCCAACCACAAACGCGCTATTGGACAGCTGCAGGGAGAGCCACCCAAGGGCCATCGTCTGCATCCACGAACCGACAAGCGACAGCGTCTGTCCGACCCAGAAGAGGCGGAAATTCCGGTGAGTGGCAAGCACCCGGAAGGGATTGCGGGATCGCGCGGCGACTGTCATGCGTATAACAAGATAGATATCTGTCAGAACTCGAATGGAGAGCCCGGCGCCATGCGGTTTCACACGTACACGAAGTTCAATCCGCAGATGGCCGATGCGGTGGACATGCAGGCGCTCCTCGACCAACTGGCCGACTTCCTGCTCCAGTCGGGGTTTGCCGGCGGTGGTCAGGACGCGTGGGGTGACACCGGTGAGGACGCCGATCGTTCGCTGGAGGCGCTCAAGGCGGCGATTCTGCAGGCACTGATCGAGTCGGGTCAGATCACGCCCGAAATGCTCAAGGCGCTCCGGGGCGACGGCAATGAGGTGTCGGAGGAGAAGCTCGCCGAGCTGCTCGACAGTCTGGTGCAACGGCTGGTGGAAGACGGCATGCTGACAATTGATGCGCCCGCACGCATGCCAGTGGGGCATCAACCGGCCACCGGCAAGGGGTCGCTGGAGCAGGCCGCCGCACGCGATGTGCAATTCAACCTGACCGATCGCGGGATCGACTTCCTGGGCTACAAGACCCTCCGCCATCTGCTGGGCTCGTTGGGCAAGTCGAGCATCGGCAGCCACGACACGCCGCAATTGTCGACAGGCGTGGAGTCCGACGCCTGGAGCAAGCCGTATGAATTCGGCGACGTGCTCAATCTCGACGTGGCCGGGACTCTGGCCAACGCACTGGCGCGCACAGGCTCACTCGAGGTGCCCATTGACCTGGACTACGGTGACCTGATGGTTCGCCAATCGGAGTACCGGTCCAGCTGCGCCACCGTGCTGTTGCTGGACACCTCGCATTCCATGATCCTCTACGGGGAGGATCGCTTCACACCGGCAAAAAAGGTCGCGCTGGCGCTGACGCATCTGATCCGGACCCAATTTCCCGGCGACACCATACGGGTCGTGCTCTTCCACGACTCTGCCGAAGAGATCCCCATTGCCACGCTGGCGAAGGCGCAGGTGGGTCCCTATCACACGAACACCGCCGAGGGGCTCAAGCTGGCGCGACGCATCCTGATGGGTCAGAAGAAGGACATGCGCCAGATCATCATGATCACCGACGGCAAGCCGTCCGCCTTGACCATGCCGGACGGTCAGATCTACAAGAACTCGATGGGCCTCGACGGCTATGTGATCGCCGAGACCCTGCGCGAGGTGGCCGCATGCCGGAAGAGCGGCATCATGATTAATACGTTCATGCTGGCGCGCGACCGGGCGCTGATCGAGTTCGTGAAACGCGTGAGCGAGATCAGTCGCGGCAAGGCCTACTTCACCAACACGATGAGCCTGGGCCAGTTCGTGCTGATGGACTTTCTGCGCAAGAAGACCAAGCGCGTCAGTTAGCCCGGAATCTTGCGTCGCTCCATGCTGCCGCGCGGAACCGACGCCAGACCCAGTACTCTGGCCTGACCGGCGCGGAGCTTGGCCGTCACGTTTCGGGTATCGACGACCAGCGTGGCATGGTCCACCACCCGCTGGTAGTCCACCGCCTTGTGATCGGTGACGATGACCACCGCGTCGGCCCAGCGGAGCATTTCGTCGGACAGCTCGACGCTCTTGCGCATATGGCCATCCTCGCGGAACTCATGCACGAACGGATCGTGGAATTCCACGTGCGCGCCGCGCTCCTCGAGCAGTCGAATGACATCGAGGGCCGGACTCTCGCGCACATCGTCAATATCAGGCTTGTACGCCACGCCCAGCACCAGCACGCGGCTGCCCCGCGCCGCCTTGCGCAGATCGTTCAGCGCGTCGGCCACCTTCTGCACCACCCACTCGGGCATCTGCGAGTTGATCTCGCTGGCCAGGTCGATGAAGCGCGTCTTGTAGTTCAGCGTGCGCATCTTCCACGCCAGATAGTGCGGATCGAGTGGAATGCAGTGCCCGCCGATGCCGGGCCCCGGCGTGAACTTCATGAACCCGAATGGCTTGGTGGCCGCCGCGTTGATCACTTCCCAGACGTCCACGCCCAGTTTGTCACAGACAATCGCGATCTCGTTCACCAGCCCGATGTTCACCGCGCGAAACGTGTTCTCCAGCAGCTTCACCAACTCGGCCGCTTCCGGCGACGTCACCGGCACGATGGTGTCGATGCAACTCGCGTAGAGCGCACTGGCCACCTCGACACAGGCCGGCGTAATGCCGCCCACCACCTTGGGCGTGTTCTTGGTGTGGTAGACGGCGTTGCCCGGATCGACCCGCTCGGGGCTGAACGCCACGAACACATCCTGACCCACTACCAGCCCCATCGCCTCCAGCCGCGGCTGCAGCAGTTCGCGCGTGGTGCCGGGATACGTGGTGCTCTCCAGCACCACGCACATGCCCGGATGCGCCTGCCGGGCGACCGCGTCGGCAGCCGACAGCACAAACGTCATATCCGGATCGCGGGTCTTGGACAGCGGCGTGGGCACGGCAATGGAGATCGCGTCGCACTCCTTGAGTCGGGCCTCGACATTCGTGGCCACGAACAGTCCCGCGCTCACCGCCGACTGCACGTCACTGCCGGGCACGTCCTGGATGTGCGACTGCCCGGCCATGAGCAGGTCGACCACGCGCTGACTGACGTCGTAGCCGATCACGCGGAAGCCTGCCCGCGCGAACTCCATCGCCAACGGCAGTCCGACATAGCCCAGTCCGACCACGCCGATGACGGCGGAGCGATCATGGATTTTGGCCAGCAACTGCGCCCCGACGGTGTCTTTCGCGATTGTCATGATTTCACTGTACAGAAGAACGGGTGTTTGGCGGCGCACTCGAGACCGGATGGGCCCGGCCGCATTCGCGCGGACCTCGCACGCTACCTGCAATACGACGAACCGACGCGTCCGCAACGCGTTCCAGGGGCTCCCGGAGCGGATTCACGGACTCGCCGGGAACCGGCGTCCGATGGTTTCGCTTGCTGTTGCGTCGGAGCGACACTATCGTCGTCTTTCCGCCGAGCTTGGCAGGCGGCAAATCCACCGCGACCTCATAGTTCTGGAACGATCGAATGACCCAAAGTGCACAGCGAATTCTGGTGACGGGTGGGGCCGGGTTTCTCGGCTCGCATCTGTGCCAGCGACTCCTCGACGACGGGCACGAAGTCCTGTGCGTCGACAACTTCTTCACCAGTTCGAGGCGCAATCTCCAGGCGATGCTGGACAATCGTCGATTCGAACTGATGCGGCACGACGTGACGTTCCCGCTGTTCGTGGAAGTCGACCAGATCTACAATCTGGCGTGCCCCGCCTCGCCGGTGCACTACCAGCACGACCCGGTGCAGACCACCAAGACCAGCGTTCACGGCGCCATCAACATGCTGGGATTGGCCAAGCGCATTGGTGCCAAGATCCTGCAGGCGTCCACGTCGGAAGTGTACGGCGACCCCACCATCCATCCGCAGGTGGAGGAATACTGGGGGAACGTCAATCCGATCGGCATTCGGGCCTGCTATGACGAAGGCAAGCGGTGTGCCGAAACGCTGTTTTTCGACTACCACCGTCAGCACGCGCTCCCGATCAAGGTGGTACGCATTTTCAACACCTACGGACCGCGCATGCATCCGAATGACGGGCGCGTGGTCTCGAATTTCGTGGTGCAGGCGTTGCGTGGCGAACCGATCACCTTGTACGGCGATGGACTGCAGAGCCGTTCGTTCTGTTACGTCAGCGACCTGATCGAGGGGTTCGTACGCATGATGGCCACCGGTCCGGAAGTGGCGGGACCCATCAATCTGGGGAATCCGACCGAGTTCACCATGCGGGAGCTGGCGCAGTTGGTGGTTGAGATGACCGGATCGAAGTCGGCCATTGAATACCGTCCCCTGCCGTCCGACGATCCGCGCCAGCGGCAGCCGGATATCAGCAAGGCCAAGGCACTGCTGGGCTGGACGCCCGAGGTCGCCCTTCGCGAAGGACTGGCGAAAACGATTGAGTACTTCGACGCCGTACTCAGCGATCCCGCGCGGGCGTGACCCTCGCGGCCGCGTCCCGAGCAGACCGCGCGCATCGCTTGCGATTCGCGTTTCTGACCACCTTCTATCCACCGTACAATTTCGGCGGGGATGGCATCGGGATTCAGCGGCTGGCGCGCGGCCTCGCGCGCGCCGGACATCACGTGACGGTTATTCACGACGTCGATGCCTATGAGAGTCTGGCGACGACGACGCCCGCCGCCGCGCGGCCCGAGCCTGAAGGGGTTGAGGTCATCGGGCTCCGCAGCGGATGGGGGGTGCTCTCGCCGTTTCTGACGCACCAGACGGGACGTCCGATTGCCAACGGCGCACGGTTGCGGCGTCTTTTGGACGACGGGCAGTTCGACGTGATCAACTACCACAACATCAGCCTGATTGGTGGTCCGGCCCTGCTGGAGTACGGCGAGGCGATCAAGCTGTACATGGCCCACGAACACTGGCTCGTCTGCGCGCGCCATGTGCTGTGGCGGCACGGTCGGGAGACCTGTCCGAGTCGTCAGTGCTTCCGCTGTCAGTTACAGGCCAAGCGCCCGCCACAGTGGTGGCGCTGGACAGGGCTGCTGGAACGTCAGCTGCATCATGTGGATACCTTCATCGCCATGAGTGAGTTCAGTCGCGAGAAGCATCGGGAGTTCGGTTTCCCGCGAGAGATGGAAGTGCTGCCGTACTTTCTGCCCGATGCAGATGCCGCCGAAACGGCGCGACCGGAGAACGCGCTTGCGTCGGACGACCCGTCGCCGCATGCGCGTCCCTACTTTCTTTTTGTCGGTCGTCTTGAACAGATCAAGGGGGTGCAGGACATCCTGCCGGCATTTGCCGGCGACGGGGATCATGACCTCGTGATCGCGGGGGACGGTGATTATGGAGAGACCCTGCGGGCGATGGCGTCCGATCTGCCCCGTGTGCGTTTCGTGGGTCGGGTGGCCAGTGATCAGTTGGCCGCGTGGTACAAGCACGCGATCGCCCTCATCGTCCCGTCGTTGTGCTTTGAGACCTTTGGCATCATCCTGCTGGAAGCGTTTCGGCAATCCACGCCAGTCATCGCGCGACGACTCGGTCCGCTACCGGAGCTGATTGCGGCGGCCCGAGGCGGCGAGATTTTCGAGACGCGCGAGGAGTTGGTGGCGGCAATGCAGCGATTGCAGCACGACCCGGCGCATCGCGACCATCTGGCCGCCGAAGGGTACGCCGCCGTCGAACGCCTGTGGTCTGAACATGCCGTGATTCCGGGCTATCTTGACATTGTTCGACGCGCGGCGGAGCGAAAGCACGATGCGCGCGTCCTGGCGACACTTACCGAAGGAGCACAGGCATGAAGATCTTCATCACCGGCGGCGCGGGATTCATCGGCTCCCATCTCGCGACGAGGATCCTCGATCGCGGCGATCGCGTGCTGGTGCTCGACGACCTGTCGACCGGCAGCATGAGCAACATCGAGCACCTGGTGGGCCGCGACGGCTTCGAATACCGCATCGGATCGGCGCTGGACACCGCGCTGGTCACCGAGTGCGTCGATCGCTGCGACGTGACCGTCCACCTGGCGGCAGCGGTCGGTGTGCGATTGATCGTGGAACGCCCCGTGCACACGATCGAGACCAACATCGGCGCCACGGAAACCGTGCTGACGGCCGCATCGAAGAAAGGCAAGCTGGTCCTGCTCGCCTCCACCTCGGAAGTGTACGGCAAGAGCACCAAGATCCCGTTCTCTGAACTGGACGACCTGCAATTGGGACCCACCAGCCACTCGCGCTGGGCATATGCGTGCTCCAAGGCGATGGACGAATGGCTGGGCTTCGCCTACACGCGGGAACGCGGCGTTCCGGTGATTGTGGTACGGTTCTTCAACACGGTCGGCCCGCGTCAGACGGGGCGGTACGGCATGGTGCTGCCCAACTTCGCGTCGCAGGCCATCACCGGCGAGCCGATCACCGTATTCGGCAGCGGTACGCAGCAGCGATGCTTCGGCCACGTGTACGATGCGGTGGAAGCGCTGCTGCGTTTGCTCGACACGCCGGCGGCCATCGGCCAGGTCTTCAACATCGGCTCCGATGAGGAAGTTTCCATGCTCGGTCTGGCCGAGCAGGTTCGGGCGGCAGCGGGGAGCTCGTCCGAAATCACCTTGATCCCCTATTCCGAGGCGTATCCGGAAGGCTTTGAAGACATGATGCGCCGGGTGCCCGATGTCAGCAAACTGGAACGCACCATCAACTTCCGCCCGCGCATCCGGCTCTCCCAGATCATCGAGGATGTGGTGAACGATCAGCGCGCGCGATTGTCCGCGCGCTGAGCGCTGGCTATTTGCGATACAGCGTCACGACACCGGCGAAGGGCGCGGAAAACCGCACCTCGCCGGTTGCCGACGCGCTGAACACCCCCAGTTCCTGTCCGGTCTGGGCGTCGCTGGTAAGTGACGCCCCATAACTGCCTGAGGGCAGCCCGCGCACAGCCAATTCGCCGCCACGCGCGAGGTGCATGACGATGGCCATGCTGCCATTGGTGTTCTGAAACGCGACCGGCCGCACAGTGGAGGAATCGCTGCGCGCACCGACGCGAACCGCTCCCCGCCGCACATACCGGAAATACTGCCGGAGATACCGCGCCGTCCTGCTCAACACGGGCGCCCCGTTGTTCCAGGTGTAGTACTGCGCCCCGTCGTCCGATGTCGCAAACGCCAGCGCGAACTGTTCCCATCCCGAGGCGTTGGCGATGGTCAGATCCTTGTACAGGTCCTCAACGTCACTGTTGATGTGCTCGAGCATCGCCGTGCGATGGCGAATCAGGGCGCACGTCACCGAGTTGCCGTCGGAAACGCCACGGTATCGATGATAGGACAGTTCCTTCAACAGGGCGGGAACGCCCGGCACCTGAATCATGTCGTCAAAATACTCGATGGCATTGGCCATGCTCGTGTTGGACGGTCCGATGAACTCCGGATGGAATCCGGCCGCGGCCAGCCTGGACGCGGTGGCCACCATGGCCCGTCCGATGAGCGTGCCACGCCACATCGAGGAGTTGTCCGGCTCCAGAATCATCTCGACGGCATCCGGCGTCAGCTGATACTTGTCGCGGAGATGCTGAAACGCCGCGACCATGAGTTCCGCATATTCCGCCGGATCTTCATGCACATAGCCGTTGGATGAATTGACGAAGGCGACATAGCACAGGTTGACGTACAGACGTTCGCCACGCGAGCAGCCGATCGCGGAGGGGGATGAGCACCCGTTCCACATTTTCGTCCAGATCGGTGAAGTGGAAACCGGCCGGGTTGATGACGTTCGGATCGGCGTTGTCATTCACCGTGGCATAGCGCACCGAACGCCAGTCGACGGTTGACCGGTTGGCACAGTGCCGCACCGCGCTCCGGACGAGGAGGCGATTGATGCCAAGGTCATTGACCGCCGCCCGCGGCGACAAGTGTCGCGCTGAACCGGTGCGGTCGATTCGCGGCAGATGCGCAGCCGAACCGTGGGAACGGATGCGAAGGCATGCGGCTCAGGAACGACGAAGATGGATTGGGTGGCGGGCGCCAGCGATTCGCCTGCCACGCCACAGGAACCGCCACACCGCCACAACCACGACCGCCACTTGCGAGAGCACGCCGATGGGTTGACCGCCTGAGGCCAGCCAGGGCGCATAGGGCGGCCGCGCGGCCGGCAGGCCGGCCCGTCGGCAGCAATCAGGGGGGCCCGTCGGTCACCAACAGTTGCAGCGACAACACGACGTTCTCCCGCATCATGGAGACGGCCCAAGAAATCAGCAGCGTTGGCGCCACAATGATCCAGCGCCATGGCACCGCAGACGAAAGCAGGACCGGCGCCGCGAGCACGAACAACAGCGGCACGGCAGGCACCATATAGCGCACTCCGGTATTCCATTGGAGGCTGGCGAACTGATTCGCGCTATTGAACAACCAGAGCGAGACGATGGCCGACGCCGCAGCCACCATGGCGGAGCGCGAGACCAGCGGCTGGCCACGAAATGGCGCGCCGAGCGACAGCACCAACAGCGGACAGAAGGCGAGCAGTCCGTACCGCATGTCGAGCAGGTTGCGCCACAGCAGGGATACCGTTGGCATGGTCATCCCGTTCCATCCCCTCACGCTGAACTCCGTGGCCGGCATGTAGCGCTGCGCGGGAAACCAGGGAGAACCGAACGCTGCATTCTGATAGGCGAGCAGCAAGCCGATCATCGGCAGGGCGCCCAGCAGGCAGAGGCCCGCGCGTTGAACCGATCGGCGCGCCCCACCGGCCTGCCAGCCGTCAACAATCGACCAGAGGCCAAACGTGAGCGCCAGGGGCGCGGCGCTGTAGTCCAGCACCATCCCGAAACCCAGCAACATGCCGCTGATGAACCAATCGCGGTCGCGGGTGCGGGCGGTTGGTCCCGCGCCCACACGTGTCAGCAGCACCCAGCTGAACAGCACACAATGCGCCAGCAGCGCGTTCTGATTGAGGAAGCCGCTGCGAAAGAACAGCGGCGTGCCGAGCGCGTACAACAGCGAAAGCCAGAGCGCCGTGCGTTCGTCCTGCGCGTGTCCACGCAGGTATCCGAAAACCACGACCGCGGCGAGGGCACCGAGTGGCGCCATCAACCCGATCTGCGTCAGCAGCGCGGCAATGGCCAGCCGGACGTCCAGGCCGCGCTTGCGCATCTCGTTCATGAACAGCGTGCGATTGGGCCGCGGGTCGTTGTACGTGGTCGGCGGCTTGGGCGCTCCCAAGGACGGCTTGGCCGCAAACAGCACCGACACGCCCGGACGCGAGAGGAGCAGCGGCGCGGCGCCGAGCAGCGATGCGCCCGGATTGCTGTTGATGTAACTCCCTCGACCCGGGATCTCGAAGAGATCGGGATGCAGGCCCAGATACGGGTCCACCTTGACGGTGAACCGCTCGGCAAACGCCAACGCGAGATACGTCTCACGCACCACGTTCGAGGTGAGGTGCGCGGCGTACACGACCCACACCGACAAGAACAGGCACGTGGCGGTGCTGAACTGCAGACGGCTGCGCCAGCGGCTCATCACCGGCGTCCTGACCGATAGGACGTCATCGCGGCCGATAGATCAGCCAGGCGCTGTAGGCGATCCAGAGCGCCACCGTGATCAGCAGCGGTCGATCCTCGAGCACGGTTTCCGTGGGCGTGCCCTGATCACGTCGATGCACCAGATAGAGGTAACGAAAGACCCCGTACAGCACAAAGACCGAACCGTAGCTCAAGGCATCGCTGCCAACTCGCCGTGCGGTTTCCGAGGTGAGTGTGTACATGAGATACGCCACGATCGTGACCGCCAGCAGCACCGACGAGATCTGGTCGAGGAACGGCGCGCTGTAGTGCGCCAGTACCCCACGATGGCCCGCGGCGCGGTCGCCAAGCACGGTCAGTTCATGCCGGCGCTTGGCGAATCCCAGGTACAGTGCGAGCAGACCGCCACAGACCAGCAGCCATACCGACGACTTGACACCCACGGCTGCGGAACCCGTGAGCAGACGCAGCACGAAGAATGCCGCGATGCAGAACACATCCAGCAAGACGACGGTCTTGAGGACCACTGAGTAGAGCACGTTCAACGCGAGATACAACGCGACCCATCCCGCCACCCCCGGCCCAACCTGCCACGCCAACGCGACGCCGACAGTGGCCAGCACGGCGGCCATGGCGCGCGCTTGCCCGACGCCAATCCGCCCGGCCGCGACCGGTCGGAATCTCTTGGTGGGATGCGCCTGATCCTCGGCGCGATCATTCACATCGTTGAACGCGTAGACGGCACTGGCCGCAAGGCAGAACGCGGCAAAACCGAGCAGCGCAGACGCGACACTCCCGCGTTCCATCGCGCGGCCGGAAAACAGGAGCGGCGCGAGTACAAACGCGTTCTTGGTCCATTGCTTCGGGCGCATCAGCAGGACCCAGTCGCGCACACGGCGCCCCGGGTGCAGCGGCTTGTCCAAATGCACCGATTCCGTTGGAGGTGTCACGCGGTCGATCCCAGCCTTAGTTTGATCTCGATTGTGAGCCCGACGCGGACCCGTCCGCACGTCAGCCTGGGCAATGATACGCTCATTCAGCATGGGGTGCAGAATTTGACGCTACCGGGAAGCCGTGATGTGACTCCGCTGGCAGGCCGCCTGCTGTGGATGGCCGTCTTCGCCGCTGCCGTCGTGTTCCCTCCGGCAAACACCGCCGAGTGGATTCGCTCGACCACCGACGAATCGACGACCGCGCTCGTCACCGGTCTCTGGCTGTGCAAAGCACTGGTGGTCTTCAATCTGCTGGCCATTCCGCTCGTTCGCCGCTGGTTTCCCGCCGACACCACCAGTGGCTCGACCGTGCCTCTGTCACGTCGGGAGCAGGGGCTGATCGCCGTCATCCTGCTGGTGGCGATGGCCCTGCGATTACGGGGCTTGGGCACCGGTCTTTGGCTGGACGAAATCCAGACCCAGCTCGACTACGTGCGTTTACCTTGGGGCCGACTGCTGACCACATTCGACACCACGAATCAGCACCTGTTGTACTCGATCAGTGCCCGTGCGGTGCAGCTGATCGGGGGAGAGTCGGCCACGACGCTGCGTTTGCCGGCGGCACTGTTCGGGGTGGCCAGTATCTGGGCGGCCCTCGTGTTCGGCCTGCGCTGGATGCCTCGTCGGGAGGCCTGGTGGTCAGCCATCCTGCTGACGGTCTCGTATCATCACGTCTGGTTTTCCCAGAGCGCACGCGGATACACCGCGCTGATGCTTGGCACGTTGGTCAGCACCTCGCTGTTTCTCGATTTGCTTCGGGGTGAACGCAGCGGTCCGCGAGTCATCTGGGCGTACGCGTTCGCCTTGGCGCTCACCCTGTTGACGCATGTCACGGCACTGACCGTCGTTGCCGGCCATGGGCTCTGTTGGCTGTGGCAGGCCCGCACGTTGTCCGCCGGGCCACGCCGTTGGGCGCCCCTCGCCGCGCTCGTTCTGGCCGGCACACTGGCGGCCGTGCTGTATGCGCCGATCATCCCGCAGGTTGTCGCCACCGTCGACAAGTCGGGCAGCACCGGAGGGCCGGTCGTGTGGCAAAATCCGGCGTGGTTCCTGGCCGAGACGGTGCGGGCTCTGATGAATGGCATTCCGGCGGGTGCCCTGCTGGTGCCGGTGGCGGGCCTTGTTGGCATGCTGGGATTGTGGATGGCCTGGAGCCGGGAGCGCGTGGCCACGTTGCTGATGCTGCTGCCAATGGTGATTATGGCCGCGCTGGTTCTGGCGGCGGGCCACAATCTTTGGCCGCGGTTCTTCTTCTTTGGTGCGGGTTTTCTGGTGCAGTTTGCCGTGCGCGGCGGGTTTGGCCTGCTGGATCGCACCGTCGCTCGATGGCGCCCAGCGTTCGCGCAGTCTCTGGGGAACGGTGGCCTTGCTGTCGTCACGCTCGCCTCGATCGCCATCCTGCCCCGGGCCTGGCAGCCCAAGCAGGATTTTGAGCAAGCGGTGGCCTGGATTGATCAACACCACGAAGACGGCGACTCGGTGATCGCCACGTTCATCGCCGGCTATGTGGCCAATGGGTGGCTCCATCGGACATGGCCGGTGGTGGAGGATACGGCCAGCCTCCATCGGCTGGAGTCGCCCGTCGCCCGGACGCTTGTCGTCTACACCTTTCCCATCCGGCTCGAATCCGTCAGTCCGGACCTGTGGAAGGAGTTGCAAACGCGTTACCAGCCCGTCTACGTGGTACCCAGTACCGTCGGAGGGGGCGAAATCGTCATCCTCAGCAGAACCGCCGCTACTCCGAGCCCTTCGAGGACGCAGTGATTGAGCCGTTAGTCGAGACCATCGCCCCGCGCCCCACCGAACGGGCCGTATCTGTTGTCGTGCCGGCATTCAATGAAGCCGAACACGTCGCCAACGAGTTGCGTGTACTCGATGAGGCGATGAAACGCACGGGCTGGGTGTACGAGATCGTGGTGATTGACGACGGATCCACCGACGGCACGGCGGCGGCGGCAGAGTCTTCCGGTGTGGCTCGAGTCCTTCGGCGGGAACAGAATCGCGGATATGGGGCGGCGCTCAAGGCCGGAACGCGGGCCGCGAAGTATCCGTGGATTCTCATCACCGATGCCGACGGCACCTATCCGGTCGCATCCATCCCTGATTTGCTGGCGGCCAGTGAACACGCCGACATGGTGGTGGGCGCTCGCACCGGGAATACCGTGCGCATCCCGCTCATTCGTCGGCCCCCCAAGGCGTTCCTCCGATGGCTCGCCAGCTATCTCGCCGAACGCGAGCTGCCGGACATCAACTCGGGCATGCGGCTCATGCACCGCGGATTGATCGAGCGGTATCAGCACCTGCTTCCCGAGGGATTCTCATTCACCACCACGATTACGCTTGCCGCCGCGTGCAACAAACATCCCGTGGTGTATTTCCCAATCGACTACCATGCGCGTCTGGGCAACAGCAAGATCCGACCGCGGCATGCGTTTGACTTCACGCTGCTGATTCTCCGCATCATCGTGGTATTCAATCCGCTCAAGGTGTTCCTGCCCCTCGGACTTTTTCTCGGCCTCGTGGGTGGCGCGAAATTCGCGTACGATGTGACGCGCGATAATCTGTCGGAGAGTGCGGTCCTGGGCCTGCTTGGCGCGACCTTGATGTGGGCGGTGGGTCTGCTCGCCGACCAGAATGCCAGGCTGAGCGCTCGCCGATGAAGCTGGGCCTGCGCATCGTCGTCAGCGTCGGTTTGCTGGCGCTGATCTTTGCGTTCCTGCCCTGGTCGATGGTGATGACGGCGGTGGCGCGCCTGCACTGGTGGCAGTGGAGCGCGGTCGTGCTGATGTTCGTGGTTGGTCACGCCGTGGGGACCATCAAGTGGCGTGGATTTGTCATCGCCGGTCGTGCGGCGCTGAACATGCGCGACGCGGCGCAGTGCTACGCGGCGGGACTGTTCGCCAACCTCTGCCTGCCGAGCATTGCCGGCGGAGACGTGCTGCGGATGCTGATGGCCGGTCGCTGCACCAAGCGTCCGGAAGCGGCATTCCTGGGCGGCCTGATGGATCGCATCACGGACACGACGTCGTTGGCCATTCTGGCGGGCGTGGGTGCGGTCGCGGTCGGCAACACCGAGTCGGGTGCATTCGGTCGTGCGATCGGGATCACGTTGTCGGTTGGCATGGTGGCGGGCGTTATCGCCTTGCTGATCATGGGCCGGGTGACGTTGCGTCGCTGGCCGGCCAAGCTGCGGCGCCCCATCGGGCGCTCGCTGGTGGGATTCCGTCACTTGCGTCGCCAGCCGTCAGTGGCGATCACCGGACTCACGCTCTCGCTGTTGATTCAAGGCAGCTTCGTTATCCTCAACGCCGAGCTGGGTCGGGCCATTGGCGTGACGCCATCCTTGGCGGTCTGGTTCCTGGTGTGGCCGCTGGCCAAGGTGGTGAGTTTACTGCCGATCAGTCTTGGGGGACTTGCTGTCCGCGAAGCGAGTCTGGCGACACTACTCGCGCCGTTCGGCGTCCCGTTGGCGATGGGCGTAACCGTCTCGCTGTTGTGGCAGTCGGTGCTGATCGTCGGTGGTCTGATCGGCGGATTGGTGTGGCTGTTGCTGGCACGGTCCCGTCCCATCCCCACGCCACCACTTTTCGCCCGCACGTCAAAGGTTGCCACGCAAGCACATGCCTGAACCGCGTATTCTGATTCTGGGTGGTGGTCCGGCCGGTGTCGGTGCTGCCGTTCGTCTGCGTCAGGCCAACAAGGCGGCGGTGACGCTGTTGGAGCAAGGGGACACCGCCGGGGGCAATGGCGGCAGTTTCCGGTGGCGCGATCATCGGCTCGACTACGGCAGTCACCGATTGCATCCGGCGTCGGACGCCGAAATTCTCGACGACATCAAGTCGCTGCTGGGCGCGGCACTGCTCGATCGACCGCGTCATGGTCGCATCCGACTGCGGGGGCGGTGGATTCATTTTCCGCTCAAGCCGCACGATCTGTTGCTGCGGCTCGATCCGGCGTTCGGGATTGGCGTGCTGAAGGACATGGTGTGGCGGCAGCGCGCGGCAACGGCTGACAATTTTGCCGCCATCATCGCGGCCAGCCTTGGCCCGACGATTGCGCAGTCGTTCTATCTGCCGTACGCGAAAAAAATCTGGGGTGCCGATCCGGTCACTCTCTCGGGCATCCAGGCGCGTCGTCGGGTGGCGGCGGGCAGCTTTGCGAAGTTGCTTCGCAAGGTGCTCAATGCCGTGCCGGGGTTTCGGCCACCGATGTCGGGACGATTTTTCTATCCGGCCGATGGCTTCGGACAGATTTCCGAGGCGTTTGCCGCCAAGGCGTCCCAATTGGGGGCCGATGTCCGCTTCGGTTGGCGTGTCACGGGCCTCACCGCCCCGTCGGACACGGGCGTGCCATGGATTGTGCGGGCGCAGCACGATGGCGTGGAGACTGAACTTGCAGCCGACTATGTGTGGTCGACGTTGCCGATCTCGTTGATCGCCCGGTTCATGGGCTCGCAGACCTCGGCGGCGGCCGTGGAAGCCGCGACGCAGATCCGCTATCGCGCCATGATCCTGGTCTATCTCGAATTGCCGGTGGAGCAGTTCACCGAGTTCGACGCGCACTATCTGCCCGATGCCAATGTGCGGATCACGCGTCTGAGCGAACCGAAAAACTATGCGGTGCGGCGCGTGCCGGCGGGGCGCACCGTGCTCTGTGCGGAATTGCCGGCCAGTGTCGACGATCCCGAGTGGCGAATGGACGACGCCGCGCTTGGTGCGTTGGTCTGCAAGGACCTTGAGACGGTTGGCATTCCGGTGCCGGCCGCGCCGACGGCGGTCACGGTGCGGCGCTTGGCGCAGGCCTATCCGATTTACGATCAGGGCTACGAGCGCCCGTTCTCGGTGCTCGACCAGTGGGCGGACGCATTACCCCGGTTCCTGACCTACGGACGCGTCATCCATTTCCCAGTACAGGCGAACAGATCGGCGCGTGGAATGGCCTCGACGGTCCCGAGCATGTCGGCGAAGATCAGCCCGTGCGCAACGATCCCGCCACTTTGCCGGCTACCTCGTATGGTTCCGACTGGCTCCACCGCCCAGTAGCCATCGAAACATCCGTCGCCGATCGATCGGGCTCATCTCGGGGCACCCGGAGTTGACGTCCGGGCCGCGAACCACGCGCGATACCAGGCCACCGTTTCCGCGAGAGCGTCCTCGAACGAATACCGCGGATGCCAGTCCATCCGCGTGCGCGCCTTGGCGCAATCGAGAAACTGCTGGGGAATTTCGTGCGTCGCTTCATTGCGGATATCGGGCTCGACGGCCGGAACGCCCATGGCGGCCAACACGCGACGAACCACGTCAATGACTGTGAGCGGCGTTTCGGTCCCGAAGTTGAACGCCTCACCCGAAATGCCGTCCCCAGGGACACGCTCGGCGAGCTGCAGATACGCGTCCACTGCATCGCGCACGTAGAAGTAGTCGCGCACAAACGTGCCGTCGCTGCGAATGACCGGGCGCTCGCCCTGGAGCGTCGAGCGAATCGTGCCGGGGATCAGTCGATTGAAATTGAGGTCGCCGGCGCCGAACAGGTTCCCGCATCGCGTCACTGCAATCGGGACCTTGTACGTATGCCAGTAACTGAAGCTGATCAGATCGGTACAGGATTTCGAGACGTCGTACGGGAAGCGTCCCTGCAACGGCGCGTCTTCCGTGTACGGCAGGATATCGTGCGCGCCATACGCCTTGTCGCTGGACGCGACGATCACGCGCTCGATGCGCGGCGCGCACTGCTTCGCCGCCTCCAGGAGACACCAGGTACCGCGGATGTTGGACTCGAAGGTGGACATGGCGCTGCGCGAGGCCGTGCCGACGATGGTTTGCGCCCCGAGGTGGAACACGCTGTCAATCTCATATTCGTTGAGCACCCGGAGGAGCGTGCCATGATCCTCGAGTTCGCCACGGATCACCTGACAGCGCGGCAAGAGCGAGGAGGACACCGCACGACTGTCAGGGACCCAATCGCGCACGAGCACGGTCACGCGTGCGCCTCGCGCCAGCAACTCTTCCGTCAGGTGCGAACCCAGCAAGCCCGTCGCTCCAGTGACAAAGACGTTTCGTCCGCTCCAGAAGTTCATGGTTCCGATTTCCACGGGGCGGTGCCCGAAGCCCACAATTCCTCGAGCAGCAGCTTCTCACGCAGGGTGTCCATCGGTTGCCAGAAACCGTGATGCCGATATGCCATCAGCTCGCCTGCGCGCGCAATTCGTTCCAGTGGCTCACGTTCCAGGCTGATCGTGTCGCCGTCAATGTAGTCTAGGACGCCCGGCTCGAACACGAAGAATCCGCCATTGATCCAACCCTCATGGGCCTGCGGCTTCTCGGTGAAGGCCTTCACCGCATCGCCGACAATCGTGAGATCGCCGAAACGGGCCGGCGGCCGCACCGCCGTGACCGTGGCAAGCTTTCCGTGGGCACGATGATACGCCAGCAGGGCGCTGACATCGACGTTCCCCAGACCATCGCCATACGTCACCATGAACGTGGAGTCGCCCACAAACGATTTCACGCGACGGAGTCGACCGCCGGTCATCGTGTCAAGTCCCGTGTCGACGACGGATACGCGCCAGTCGGTACGCGGCGCATTGAGAAATGCGACGGCACCGCTTTGCAAATCAACCGTGAAATCGCCGTGCTGCGCGGCATAGTTGTGAAAGTACTCCTTGATCAGCGCCCCCTTGTAGCCACACGCGACCACAAACTCGCGGAAGCCATGACTGGCATAAACACCCATCAGGTGCCAAAGCAGCGGCATCCCGCCGATCTCCACCATGGGCTTGGGGCGCGAGCCGGTTTCTTCAGCGAGACGGGTGCCGCGTCCACCGGCAAGAATCACCACTTTGACTGTTGGTTCGGTCACGTCGTCCTCACGATGCACCCAACTTCGTGCTCGGGGACTGCTCGGCCATTCGATGTCGCCATGCCTTGAGTGTGCCGGAAAAACGAAAGCCCAGCAAATAGGTGAAGAATTCCCAGCAGGTGGCCATGCGCACGTGCGACAGCCCACTGCCCCGCATGCGCGCAAACACGTTCACTTCGATCACACGAACGCCCATGTAATGCGCCTTGATGAGCATTTCCGGATCCAGCAGCCAGTTCGTCGACTCAAGGTCCATCGCTTGGGCAATCTCGCGCCGAAGCATGCGCGGCTGGCCATTGACGTCCCACGAGCCCAGCTTCGGCCACAACATCCGCACGAACACGTTGTACCCCACCGAAATCACGCGTCGCAGGAAGCCGTCCATGCGGTAGCGTCGACGAACCTTGCCTACCACGCGACCGTCGGTGTCCGCGCACGCCTCATACAGCCGAAAGACGTCCTCCGCATCGACCTGTCCGTCAGCCGCCACAGTACCAATCCATGAACCGTTGGCATGACGCATCCCCTGAAGAATGCCGTTGCCATAGCCGATGTTGGTGTCGACACGCACCGGATTCACGATGCCGGGAAATCGCTCAGCCAACTCCGCCAGCTTGTTCCACGTCTCATCCTTCGACCCATTGTCGACGGGAATGATCTCGTAGCGAATCCCGCTGTTGGCGAAGGCGCGCACGAGACGCGGCACCGTCGTTGGGACGTTGCCGACCTCGTTGTAGCAGGGCATCACGAGCGAGAGGACGAGAGGTCCTCTGGCTACGTCGTCGATGGCGCGTTCCGGTGTCAGCGGCTCTCTCCCGCGCGGCACGCGGTTGGCGTCCCCGGCAGACTACGCACGCGCGATGTCGCGATCTGAACGAGTTGGGTCATTCGCGAGTGAGTAACAAGGCGAGGCAAGAAGACTGCTCCGCGAAGAACGGAGTGTATTCTTTGCTCAGAATCGACGACTGCGGCCCCAAAAAAATAACGACCGGCCGCCCGGGAAGCCCATAGGCTCCGATGGCGCCTATCAAGGGACGTCGACGCCGAAGAACAACGCCGTTCGCTGAACGCCATCAGCCACCGAGATCGAAGGCACCCACCCAAGGATCTGACGCAGCCTCGTCACCGACACCGCATCGTGAGGCATTTCGTCAGTGCGCCCGGGCAGGGCGCCAAAGGAGAGACGGCTTGACGGTATCCCGAGCACCACCGCCGTGGTTTCCGCGAAGTCCCGCACGCGGCACTGCCTCCCCGTTGCGAGGTTCACTACCCCTCCGGGTATTGAAGGCTGCCGTCCCAGCCGAAGCAGGCCTTCCGCGACGTCCTCGACGTACGTGAAGTCCCGCAGCTGCAATCCTTCGCTCAACCCGACGAGTTGTGTATGACGTCGTGCCTCCAGCAAGGTAGGCAGCAACCGCCCGTCATGCTCGCCCGGTCCGTAGACAGTGAAGAGACGAGCGGTCACGGAGGACAAGGGCCACTGGTCCACTAACGATCGGGTGCCGGCCAGCTTGGAGACGCCATACAACGTCGTCGGCGCCGGACGTGCGTCTTCCGGCAAGGACCCGCCGATGGGGCCATACTCCAGCGCCGACCCGGCATGCACCAATCGCTGCCCCGGCCAGAGCCCTGATGGAGTGCGATGCACCAGTTCTCCCAGTTGCTCCACCAGTTCCGCATTGATTCGCCACGATCGTGCCTCATTCCGCTCGGATCGGTCAATCCCATATCCCGCGAGGTTGAACGTGATGGTCGGCCGCCAGGCGTCAATCAGGTCCGCGACGGCCATCGCATCCAAGAGATCAACCGGCACCACCCGCGTCTCAAGCCCGTAGGCATTGCTCAGTGCGCGCATCGCCGCCACATCGCGAACGCCACACGTCACGTCGGCACCGCAGGATGCCAGGCTCCGAGCCACCCATCGCCCGATAAAGCCTGACGCCCCCAGAACGAGCACGCGAACGCCAGCGTATCCGGAACTCATGGTACCGACAGCGGCGCCCGGACACTCGCCAGCGCCTCACTCGTGGAGAGCGGTCCGGCGCGGACGGTGAACCGCTGACCCGACACCGTTGGACCATCGACGAGCCACACCGGTCGATCCGCAAACGCGGCAATCACCGCGCTGTCCGTCGCCGGCCCGGTGCGACGGGCGTACACGGGAACGGCCTCGTCGAGGTCGAGAGGGTTGTAGGTCGCAGCGGACGCAAAGTCCGGAAACTCCCGCCCCGCGATGAGCACCAATCCTCGACCGAAGCCATAGCGCGTACTCATTGTGGCAAGGTCCGGCCGCATGCCTCGGAAGAATCGGTATTTGTCCACCGCGCGCCACGGCACGAAAATCAGCCAGCTGCCCAGGACCAACAGTGCGATTGCGGTCAAACCCCGACTGTCGACCCGTCCCGGCAAGGTCTCGGAGACTCCCCACATGGCATCCGGTGCCAGAAGCGTCAATGCCCCCCGCGATGTGAGCGCGACGAATGGCACGATCATGAGGAACCAGTATCGGGCACCAAAGTCGGGACCGCCCGAATAATAGTTGAAGAAATAGGCCAGCCAGGTAATGCCGACGAGGCCCAGCATCAGGCGATCCGCGGTAGACAGCCGACCCCGCAGCACGAACGCATACACCAGCAACAGCGACCCGACGCTCCAGCCGAACAGCTCCACCTGCGTGGTGGACGTGTTGAGCGCGGCGTTGATGATTCCGTCGATCGGACCGTGGCCGGGATTGGGGTCAAGCGCCCACCCCATGCCGCGATCCTTGCCGAATCCGTAATCGTTGGCGCCCTTACCATACACTCGATCGATGTACGTCATCATGGGAAATGTGCTGACCTTGCCCGTGAAGAATCGATTGAACGCCAGCAACGGCGCGGTGGCGAGCAACGAACCCAGCACCAGTCCCGCCGTGCCGGACAGGCGCAGGCGTCGCCCGCCGAGCCCGATCGCCCACAGCCCGAGCGCGGCCGCCATGATCATTGCATCCAGCTGCCTGACACTTGCCGCGACACCCAGCGCGAGCCCCCCGCATAACGCCCATCGCGCCTGTCCAGTGCGTCGCGCCAACATGACGCCGAGCGTCGCGGCCAGGGCGCACCACATGGTGAGGGCGTGCGGCATGAAGCTCATGCCGAGGAACACGTTCCATGGTGACGTGGCGAATAAGAGCGTCGCCAGGCGTGTGACACGTCGCCCGTAGAGCGGCTGCAGCACCAGATACAGCAGCAGCACATTCACGCCGGTCAACACCGGATTCACCAGCCAGGGCGCTCCGATCAGCACGCCCGGCACCAGCGCCGCCGGCCAACCGGGAGGGACGGGCGTGAACCATCCGTTCGCCCCGCTTTCAAACAGATACAGACCAAATGCAGACGGCACCGGCGGATTGGGCACGGTCAGTCGTCCGCTGGCGAAGGTGCGTGCCTGAAACAGGTACGCCACCTCGTCGGGAATGTGCGGATGCCGGTTGTATGCGACGACATACAGCAGGAGGCAGGCAGCCGTTACGCCGACCGCCGTGGTGATCGCGAACCGATCAATCCGCGGTGCGATTTTGTCGCCAAAGGCGAGATCACCGCCCAACAAACGCCCGAATCGATCGTCCAGCCACCGCGCAGCATCCGGCGGCAATGCGCGCACCACCAACACGAGCGTCCCGAGGCTGAGCAGTTGGATCAGCGACGATGTCACGATTTCGCTGACGAAACGCGGAATGTCCCGCCCCACGACGGCGCTGGAGCCGGCCATCGCCATCACGAACACCGGAAGCCTCCAGCCGGGCAACAGGCCGACGACGCGAACGTACAGCCGGCCAATGTCCGCGCGCAGCGCGGACGGCACCAGGATCACCTGCACCGCCAGGACCGCGACGCTCAGTGGGTGGTTTGGAAATGCGCGCAGCGGGAGATAATGCTGATAGGCGAGCGCCGGACCCGCCGAAATCAGCGACAATGCTGCCGCGAAACCTGCCAGAAAAAGCAGCGCCCAGCCGATGGCCGTCCCGGCGCTGTTGCGAGTACTCACACGATGACCGGAAAGGGTATCGGCACAATGAACTGCCCACCCCGATCGCGATACGCCTGCTGCTGACGCATGATCTCATCCGCGAAATTCCAGGCCAGAATGAGCACATAGTCCGGCTGTCGCTCCAGCAGGGTCTCCACCGGCAGCACCGGCAGATGCATGCCGGGGGTCAGTGTGCCCACCTTGAGCGCGCTGCGATCCACCGTGTAGGGCACAAGATCGGTGCCAATGCCGCAGTAGTTGAGCAGCGTGTTGCCCTTGGCCGGTGCGCCATACCCGGCAACGTGCTTGCCCTCGTCCCGCAATCGCTCCAGCAGCGCGCGCAACGCGGTGCGTTGCGACTCGACATCATGGGCGAACCGCTGCCATCGCGCCAGACTCGTCAGGCCAATCGCCGCTTCGGATTCGATCATCCGCAGGACGCTCGCGCCCGGCGTGGCGTAGTGTTCCCGCCGGCCGGCATACATGCGCACCGATCCACCATGCACGGGCACCTCATCAACCCGCACCAGCGTCAATCCCACCGACGCGCACAGTCGTTGCAGTGCGGTGACAGAGAAGTAACAGAGGTGCTCGTGATAGACCGTGTCATACTCGAGATGTTCCAGCATGGTGCGCGCGTACGGCACTTCGGTGATCACCAGGCCGTCGCCGTCAATGAGCGCCTTCGCACCACGCAGGAAGTCCTGGGTATCGTCCACATGCGCCAGCACGTTGTTGCCAATCACCGCGCGCGCCGCCCCGCGTGCCGCACGCAGCCGGGTCCCGGTCTCGCCGTTGAAGAAGTCTCCGACCGTCTCGATGCCATCGCTGCGCGCGATCTCGGCGATGTTGGTGGCCGGCTCGACGCCGAGAGTCCGGACGCCAAGCGCCTGAAAGCAACGCAACAGGCTGCCGTCGTTGCTGGCGACTTCCACCACCAGATCGTCGGCGCCAAGCGTCAACAGGTCCGCCACCGTACGCGCATAGGCGACGTTGTGCGCGGCGATCGTTTCCGAGGTCCCGGTGACATACAGATAGTGCCGGAACAAGACCTCCGGATCGATGACATCCGCGAGTTGCACCAAGGCGCACTCCTCGCAGAAGTACACATCGAGCGGATATCGGGCTTCGTGCTCCGCGTCGCCCATCGTTCGCAAGTTGGCGTTCGCTAACGGCTGTGGGCCAAGTACCAGAAACCGCGTCAGCCGTTCTGCCCCGCAGGCCCGGCACTGCGTTCGAACGCGATGCACCGCTTGCGCTGCGGACCGCTGCCCAATGGACTCGCTCACTGTACCATCACTGTGGAAGGGTCACTGCGCGCCGTCCTGACGCACGAATATGACGTGCGCATTCGATCGCACGCAACACGACGCAACCGCCGGTTCCGCCACGCCGACAGACCATCCTCAGCGCACGCGGGACAGTGCATTCCCGGCGCCCAACCAGTACCCGACCACCTCGCCAAGTCCCCAGGCCACGACGAACGCGGAAATGAACGGCAGGGTGGCCATCACGCGCCCCATCGGAACGCCCTTGGCCACAAGGCTTCGGGTGATGCGCAACAGGAGCAGCGGCGGCAAGGCGAAAGCCGCAGCACCCGTGGCGAGCCGCCGAGCGAACGTCGCCCCCTGCACTCGGGCGCCGGCATACGACCGGGAGTACAGGAAACGCTGCCCCGCGTACTCCAACAGCCCGAAATGCTTCTTGTGACCGACCAACAGGTTCGCACGACAGACCAGTCGAACACCGTCCGCGCGCATGGCATCATGCAGCCGGTTCTCCCATGCCCCCTGCGCCGTGATCGGCAGATAGCGCTGCAACACCGCGCGGCGGTACACGACATTGTTGCCCGGAAGCCATGCGGCCTCGCCTTCCGGCAATGGCGGCAAGCAGGCGCTGTACTCGCAGAGAAACGTCGCCCAGTCCAGCAACCGCTCGGAGGCGGCATTCTCGATGGGGCCACCCACCACATCGTGCCCTTCCGCGAGGGCGGCCAGCAGACGCTCTCCCCACTCCGGCGGCACGATTACATGGTCTTCGATCACCGCAATGGCCTCGGCCCGCGCCAGCCGGAAGGCGGCATCCCGCATTTGCGGGATGGTCGTCGCTCGCGGCACCTCATGCAGCGTGACCCAGGGAAATCGCGACCGTACCGTGGCCGCAACGTCGCCGCCAAGCCGATCCACCACCAGCACTTCAAGGGCAATTCGCGCACGCACCTCGTTCAATGCATCGCAGCAGGGCACCAGGTCGTGCAGCCCGTTGACCGAGGGCACGACCACGGTGAGGACAGGGGTCGCTTCGATGGGTTCAGCCACGGGGATCCAGGGAGGTTTGGTGGGCCGACGGCTGGCGCCAACCATGGAGGGAAAGAAAGAGCAGGCGTTCGACGACTTGCGCCACGCGAATGGACAGGGGGAACGAGGAGGACGCAAGCGTCGGCAGCTTGATGCTGCGCACGCCGGCCATCCCCGCCCCCGCCACGTCCGTCAGGTATTGATCGCCCACCATCACGACTTCGCGCACGGTACACCCAAGCGCACCGACGGCGGCGAGCACCAGCGCGCGGCTCGGCTTCCGAAGGGCATGGAAATCATCACCCCTCGCCGCCGCACGTTCGGTCGCCGACATGGAGTCGACACCCTGATGCAATTGCCGGATCCGCGTCGCACCGCCGCCATACACGCGGAGAATCGGCACCGTCGGCAGCATCTGTCCAAGCTGCGAGAACCGTGATTCAGGCGAATTCGAGACCACCACGTGCCGCAGCCACGGCAACGCCAGTAATGTCTGGAATTGCGTCTCGATGTCCGTATGGAGCCGGGAATCGTGATAGGCGGTGAGCGTTCCATCGATGTCCCAGATGATGCCGCGAATTCCCTCTCGCTCAAGGAACGGCGCGCTCAGTTGTTCCAGCGATGCCATATGCCACGTAGGGCACATGTGCCGCATGACCGTGCCCAGGCGCGGCGCCGATTGCCACAGGGTGCCCAAGAGCGACTCGCGCCGTGCCATGCGAGTCAGAGCGCGAGCTCTGGAAACGCACCTCGGCGGAGTCGGATCCCCCCGACCGCCAGCAGTGCGCCCACGTACGCCAGCGCACCAATCGGCACGCTGAGCAGCACGGAACGATCACCCAGTACCCACACGGTCAGCGCCATGATCGAAGTGGCAATACCCACACGGTAGAAGCGCCGCGGCGCGGTCATCGACAACCCGAGCCGCCACGAATAGCGTAAGGCAAGTCCGGTCCGGACCATCTCGGTGGCCAGCGTGGCTGCCGCCGCTCCCGTCATGCCCCACCGCGGGATCAGCACGATATTCAGGACCACGTTGGCGCCTGCGGCCCACAGCACCGTGCGCAACATCAGGTCCTGACGTTCAAAGGCGATGAGCACGCCCTGCCCCACGTTGCGCACCAGCGCCACGGGCACGATGACCAGCAGGATCTGCAACGGGAGTGCACTGGGCGCGTATCCCGCACCAAAGATGAACGTCACCAGACTCATGGCCACCACAATGCCACCGGCGGCAACCGGCAGGCCGCCGGCGAGTATCTGGACCGTGGCACCGTCCACGAGCGCGCGAGCCGCCATCGCATCGTGACGGACGCGCGTGAGGCTTGGAATCAGGCTCATGGTGTACGCGACGCCAAGGTTCTGGAAGAAGCTGATCAACGTATAGGCGGCCGCGTAGTAACCGACAGCCGTGCTGCCTTTGATGGCTCGCAGAAACAGGAAGTCGCTGTTGTAGATGGCCAGACCAAGCAATCCGTGCAGCACCATTGGCCAGGAACGACGCACCAAGGGCACCAGCACTGCGGGACGCATCTGCAATCGCAGCGGCCGCACCGTGGCCGGCAGCAGGCGTATCAGGAAGATGGCACCAAGCAACTCGCCCAACACCTGAGCCAGTGGGACGCGCAGCAAATCGTCGGGATGACGCACGGCCAGCAGCACGATCAACGCGGCAGTTCCCTCGCTGATCACCCGCGACCAGGAGGCATTGCCCGGTTGCTCGAGGCCCAGATGGACCCAGCGGGTGCCCATCGCGACGGTCAACAATGTCACCGCGTACACGGCCAGCACGGGCCCGTCGGGCTTGGGGACCACCGTCAACGCCACCACCAGTGTCACGGCCAGCAGCGCGATCGCCACGAGTACGCGGCCGCCGAGAATCGGCGGCAACGTCTGTGACAGGGCATCCGGGCGATCGGCCACCTCGCGCACCCCAAGCATCTCGATGCCGCAGTCGGCGACGAACGTGAGATACATCACGACGGTCATGGCGGCGACGAGCACGCCGTAGATCGACGCACCGAGTGTCCGTGCCAAGTACACCGTCGCGAAGAACGCCAGGATACGCGCCGCGGCTTCTCCGAATCCCAGCTTGAGGAAGCGAAGCCCCACCGACGAAACGGCGGACGTCACGTGCGCCGGGTGACGATGCCCGCCACTTCACCGGCCGTCCACACGGTGAGCAACAGGAGGATGGCGGGTGCGGCGCTCGCGAAGCGCCACCCTCGGCCCTTGCTCACGTGCGCGCGCGCGTGGCGCGCGAACACGGTGAACGGGATGAGCGGACCCGCCGCGGCCAGCATCAGACGTTTCGCGACACCGAGGTGACGCCCGCGAATCGCGCCGAACAGGCGGCCCCAGTGAAACCGTTCGTTCAGTAAACGCGCCAGCAGCACTGGCGCCCGCTGATGCTCCACGACCAATTCGTCCGAGAGGAAGAGCGTCTCCCCCTGTTGCTGCAGCGCCCAGTGCACCACGGGCTCCTGATAACGCTCCTGCCAGAGGTCCCGCGTCTGCTCCAATGCGCGACGCTTGTAGATGACATTGACGTCGCTCACCCAGTCGCGCGCGCCGCTCTGGAACGGTGACGAGTATCGGGTGAAGTCGCAGACGTGAATGGCCCAGCCCATGATGCCGGACGCCAACGGATCGATGGCACCGCCAATGACCGCGTACGGCAGGCGAGCATGCAGGTGTGCGGCAGTGCGCGCCCAGTCGCTTCGCGGCGCCCCGCGGTCCTCGACGATGGCGATCAGCTCACCCCGTGCCGCCCGAAGGCCAACCGCTCGGCGCCGGTCAAACAACTCGTGCTCCCCACCGGCCGACGCGATTGGCTGTTCCGTGGACACGGTGCCAAGGGGCAGAAACTGCACGGTCGGAAACACCGACTGCAACGCGGCCAGCTCCCGGACGCTCTCGTCATACGGGACAAGGATCTCCATCGGCGGCGCGTCCTCCTGTTCGACCAGCGCGCGCAGCAACCGCGGCAACGCGGCACCACCCTCGACGATCGTGACGACGACGCTCATGAGCGGCGCCGCGGACACCGTTGCGCTGGTTGCCGCCGCTGATTCGCTGCTGGCCGGACTCACCTCACCCCCACATCGAACCGAGCGGCGCCAGATGGACCGCTTCGCGCGACGCCGAGCTGCGGCGCACGGCGTCGGCCACCTGCAGCGCCCGTAACCCGGCGTACCCGTCAGCCAGGGCACCGCTGGGGCGACCGGCGATTCTGGCCAGAAAATCCGTCAGCTCACCGTCAAACGTCAGCCGCGTAGTCGTCGTCCACGAACGCAACTTTTCGCGGACCATGACATCGAGATGTCGACGTCGCTGCACGCGACGAGGGGCGCCAGGATGGCTGTGCGTGATGAGAAGGTTGGCCATGGGCGCATACGAACCGCGGACCATGCCCAGGGGACCGTACACCTCGATGGCGGCCTCGTACCCCTGCCATTCCGTCCATGTAGCATGGTAGGTGGCCGCCGTCCCTGCGGCGTTTCGGAATATGGCCACCGCATTGTCCTCGGACCCCGGAACATTCCACACCGACTCCGACATCATGCCGTAGACATCGGTGATTTCCCCGAGGAAATAGCGGGCCAGGTCGGACATGTGGATCCCCACGTCCATCATGGCGCCGCCGCCCGAGACCGGGGCACGAAACTGCCAGTCCGCCCGGAAATTCCCCAGGCCATCATGGCCGCCGAAGACGCGAACGTGATCGATCGGCCCGATCGTACCGGCATCGACCACCTCGCGTACATACTGCATCGCGGGGTAGTAGCGCAGATTGAACCCGATGGCCAGCACCCGTCCCGCCCGTTGCGCCGCCGCAATGATTCGTTCGCAGGACTCGATGCTGTTCGAGAGTGGCTTCTCGCACAGCACGTGCAGCCCGCGCTCGAACGCCGCGAGACACGCTTCCTCGTGCAGATGAATGGGCGACGAGATGATGACGGCGTCCATCGGCACGCGAAGGAACGCCTCGAGATCGCCGACCACGACCGCATCAGTTCCCTTCGCGGCCTCGGCGGCCGCCGCTGGTACGACATCGTATACCGCCGCCAGGGTGGTATGCGGATTGTCACGCAAGCTTTCGGCGCGTAGTCGGCCGATGATCCCCGCGCCAACGACGCCAACTCTGATCGTCATAACCAAGCCTGTGTCGGCGCCTGCCGAGCGGAAGAACGAATGCGTTTGACGCGCCGGATTGGCGTGCCCGTGTCACAGCGAGCGGCCCCCTTCGGACTGACGGACCGGACGACGGCACCGTGCGGCGCCGCTCATCCTCTGGTCAGCGCCGCCGAAAGGTCATTGCGGTCTGACGGTCGCGTTGTACACGGTGCCTACGATACGACCGAAGGCATAGCCGATGACGAACGCGTACACGAACCCGACAAACGCGCCGACCACGCTGACGGAGTACCCCGGCAGGAAGACCGATATCAGCCCGAGATGCTGGCCCATGTCCGGTCCGCCCTGCAGGACCAGGATGATGGTGGCGAAAAACAGGCCGAAGCCCATCAGAAAGCCGGTGGCGACGCCCCACGCGCGGGCGTGCAGGCGGGCGAGCGTGCGCTGCGTTTCGGGCGGGAGCGGCTCGAACGACGACGAAGGAGTGCGATGCGGAGCGGTCATGGCGAGGCCGGAATCGGAAAGGTCAGATGTGGTCCAGGAAATCACGAGTGGTCGAGAAGTCGCTGCGGATCCGCAGAGTCATCAACCAGAATGCATAGACGAGGTTTCGCGCAAACGCCGCGAACCACCCCCAGAAAAATCCGGTGACAAACGCCCAGGCCGCGCCCACCAGGACGCCGATGATGGAAACGCTGTAGCCGTAGAAATACTCGTGCAGCAACCACAGGGGGAATCGCTGGTCCGGATCGACGACCATCGACACGATGGTCATGGCCGCGAGGAGCAGGCACACGCCGCACCAAAGCCCAGGCCCAGTGCGCGCTTGTCGAGCGGAGCAAAGGCCAGCGCGAGTTGACGTTCGATGGCTGGTTCAGGATTCGTCATATCGGCATCAGGAGGCCGCGACTGGATCGCGTCGGTCGTGAAGTGGCGTGATGGATGATGGCACCGCGTGGGAACGATGCGTAAGGATCGCCCACGCCGCACCGATGCCGCTCAGTACGTAAAAGAGCAATCGGAACGGCACGACACGCAAGGCAAAAAACGCACCGCGGTGTCGCTGGAACCAGCGCAGCAGCGCCGCATTGCCCAGAACCACGCCAGCGATGCCGAGGAGCGAGATCACCAGCCACGCCCCGCTCAGGGTGACGACGGCGAGGGCGAACGCCAGAGCCGCAATGCCCGAGACAGCCGTCAGGGCTTTTTCGCGAAACTGCAGGTTGAGCGGGCCGTGCGACGACACCTCCCGTCGATCGATAAGCAGATGCATCCAGGGCACCGCGCGATCGCGCAGGTCGGTCCGAACCATGTTGCGCAGCGTCCACTGCTTGAGGTGTTTGCCCTGGAGTTCCGGCACCAGCAGAATGCGGCATCCGCGATCCTTCAATCGATACCCCAGTTCGATGTCCTCGATCTGGGGCCGAGGATACCGGGACCCGTTGAAGCCGCCGACGTCGAGAAATGCTGTACGGCGCACGGCCCCGCACCCCGCCCAGAACGTGGACGCGTCTCCCGGATGGGTCGAATGCACATGGTGATGCAGCAAGTTGCGGTACTGCGACAGGAATCCCGGGTGGGCCGGGCGATCATCGTACGCCCCGAAGACGGCGACGACGTCCGGATTCGCGTCGAACGCCCGCGCGAAGCCGGTCAGGGTGGTTGGCGACACCACGACGTCGGCATCCACAAACAACAGCACACCTGCGCGGGCCACGGTGGCGCCAAGATTGCGCGCTTCGCCGGGCCCCCGAGGTCCGCTGGTGGTTGTCAGCACGCGGTCGGCCATGGTGCGCGCCAGATCCGGCGTCTGGTCGGTACTCGAGTCGTCAACCACGATCAATTCCCAACGCGCGCGCGGCAGGTCACTGGCCAGCAGTCCGGTCAGGCAGCTCTGCAGGACCACCGGACAGTTGAACGCCGGCACGATTACCGAAAGGGCCAGCGCCGCCCCGTCGGATCGGTTGTCCCGCGAATCTGAACTCGGATGCGTGAGCACTGATCAGTCCGTGTGGAGAAGGCGCCGCATGCGACGCGCCGTAGCGCGAAGTCCGACACCCAATCGAAACCCGGGAGATCCCCACGCCTCCAGGTGCCCGGGCGCCCGAAACGAGCACGCGTCGAGCCGCGGGATGCGTGCGTGATCCTCGCGTGACCGGAGCGCCCGGAACTCCGTCGTGCACGCCCAGCGAAACGCCGTTCGAGCGACCGAGGCCACCGCGTCGTTGCAGTCCCCGTACGGATAGGCGAAGCTGTCCGGCCGTGCGCCCAGTCGCGCGGCGATCTCGTCCGTCGCCGTCAACAGTTCATCTTCGACCGCCGTTGCCGACAGTCGCGTGAGGCGCGGATGCGTCCGCGTGTGCGCCCCGATGGCCACACCGGCCTTCGCCAAACGCTCCAGGGCATCCCAGTCGAGTAGCGGCAGGTCCGGAATACCCGCTTGCGAGGTGCCTCCCCAACGGTTGTCCCGTCCGACGTGATCGGCGACGACGAACAGCGTCGCCGGCAGGTCATGGTCACGGAGCACGGGCGCCGCATATTCGGCAAAATTGGCGATGCCGTCATCAAACGTGAGGGCAACCGCCGGCTCATGGTGCCCGTTCTCGCTGTCGGCCAGCAGCGCCGACAACGATTGCACCCGCACCGACCCGCCGGTCAGCCACGCGACGTGGCGTTGAAACGCCTCGGGCGCGATGGAAATCGGCGAACCCGTCTCGTCGATGGAGTGATAGGTGAGCACAGCGCGCATCATGCCGCCAGATCCTGAATCGCTTGCCACGTGACCCCGGCGGTTCGCCCCCAACTCAACCGCTGCGCGCCCGCAAGAGCCGCCTGAGCGCACGACGCGCGGTGGACGGGATCGACCAGCAGCTTCCGCATCGCCTCAACCAGTGCCCGCTCGTCGCGCGGCGCGACGAAATGCCCGGCGCCCGGCAGCAACTGCGGAAGCGGGCTTTCCAACGTGGCAATCACCGGCGTGCCGCACGCCGCCGCTTCGACCGCGGGCAAGCCGAACCCTTCGCACTCCGAGGCCAGCACACTGGCCACGGCGCCACTCAACAGCAGACGCAATTCGTCGTCCGGCACGAACCCGGTCCAGTGAACCAAGGGCCCGGTCCCGACCTGCGTGATCCGTTGCCGAATGGTGTCGATGCTCTCGTGAAAAACGTCGGTCAAGGCGCCCACCAGCAGCAGGTGCGTCGCCCGTCCTGTTTCCGCCACGAGTTTCGCATGCGCACTCACCAGCACATCCACATGCTTGTGCGGATTGAAGCCACCCACGTAGATGAACCACGCGGCGGCATCGGTCACGCCGTGTCGTGCCGCGAGCGCCCGAATCGCCGGCTGATTGTCCGAGGGACGGTATGCCGCCGACGGCGCCTCCAATGCCACACGGATGCGCGACGGTGCAATGCGATAGAATCGCGCGATATCGGCGGCGGCAGTCTCCGATACAGTGAGTACCAACCGGGACTGGGCCAGCGCCAACCGGCTTTTTATCTGCCAGAACAGGCGCGCGCGAGTCGACGGCAGCGTCAGTTCGGGAAAGCGCTCCGCGATGGCGTCGTGCAGGCACACCAGCAACGGCAGCCCCGGCGGTGTCGGGAAGTACGCGTACACCGCGGGCGAGAAGAACGCATCCAGACGTTCCCGATGCACCGCCCGGGTGAATCGCAGCATATCCGAGACGGAACGACTCCCATCGGACGCCGCAGCCACGGTCGGTGAGACCGACTGCGGCACCACCACCACGCGCGCTCGGGTCGCCAGGGCGGCAATATCCCGCGCCGCGTCGGAGGCGCGCGCGTCCGCAAAAAGCACCCACTCCACGTCGGTGGACGTCGGAAGCATCGCTGTTAACAGTTCGCGGGTGAACCGCCCGAACCCGCGTCCATTGGCCAGCGTCGACGCATCCACACCGACCCGCATCGTCACGCCGACGCCCCCCCCATCTCCGCCTTCTCGTTGGGATCGACGCGCTGCTCCTCGTGATACTCGAAATCGGTGTTCACGGCCCACACGTCGTGCCGTGCCTGCCCCAGCATGTTCTCCAGGGTCAGCATGGCCGTATACATGGAGTGATCCTGATTGTTGTACTTGTGCATGCCGTTGCGACCAACCGTGTGCATGTTCGGCACGCGATCAATGAACGCGCGAACACGATCGAGGTGGCCTCGATACGCCGCATCGTAGATGGGATACGCCTTGGGCATCCGCACCACGGTCCCGTCCACCACATCCGACGCCTTGGCCAGACCCAGCGATTCCAGTTCCCGAGCCGCCAATGCCTGCAGCTCGGCATCGCTGCTGGCCCACAACCCATCGCCCTCGAAGCAGAAATACTCCATGCCGAGGCACGTCCGGCCGGCGTCCGGCACCATCGCCGCACTCCAGTTGTTGAAATTCTGGATACGGCCGACTTTCACGCCGGGCGTGTGCACATAAATCCAGTTGTCCGGAAAGAGCTTTTCCTTGTCCAGGATCAGGGCCACGACCAGGAAGTCCCGATAGCGCAGCCCTTCCGCGGCAGTGCGCACCGGAGGCGGCACCGTATCACCCAGCGTTCGAACGAGCGAACGGATATCGGTGGTGGAGATGACATGATCGGCCTCGATGCGCACGTCGCCTGTCGAAGACGACGCGACGATGGCGGTGGCGCGCCCGTCTTTCAGCTCGACCCGATGCACCCATTGCTGCATCAGGACCCGTCCACCCAGCGCCTCAATCCGATCCCGGCACGCTTCCCACATCTGACCCGGTCCCAGTCGCGGGTACTTGAAGGTGTCGATCAGTGACTTGATGCTGTTGTTGCGTCGTGTCAGCGCCGTGGCGGACAAGATCGCCCTGGCCAGCGACAGCCCCTGAATACGCTGCGCGGCCCATTCGGCGCGAATCTCGGTGCACGGGATGCCCCAGACCTTTTCGGTATAGGTCTTGAAGAAGATCTCGTACAGCCGTCGGCCGAATCGATTGGTGACCCATTGTTCGAAAGTTTCCTCAACGGGCGACGGATACATCTTGACCTTCAGGTAACTGGCGATGATCCGGAACGCGTTGATGAGTCCCAGACCAGCCAGCGCGTTGAAGGCCTTAAGCGGGTAGTTGAAGTACTTGCCGCCATAATGAATGCGCGACAGCCGCGGCACGTCGATGAAATCGTCGCCCAGCAGTTCCTCCCACAGGGCCTGCACCGGCGAAATTTTCGTAAAGAATCGATGACCACCGATGTCAAAACGGTACCCTTTGTAACGGGCCGTTTGCGAGATGCCACCCACCATGTCCGTGCCCTCCACCACCGTCACGGCGAAGCCGCGCTTGGCCAGCAGGTAGGCGATGGTCAGGCCGGCGGGACCGCCACCGATAACGGCGATGTGATCCCCAGCGCGGAGGGGCCGCACATCGCGGACCTCTGGAGGTGTCTCCAGAGTCAGATCTGGGCTCGTGTCCTCGACCTTCAGGGCCATGCATACTCCAAGAGTGTTGCCAAATTTCCTTGGCGATGTTGCACAGGCCCGGTGCTTGCCGGTAGGATTGACGTGCGGTAGTTCACGGCGGTGACCCAACGGCCAGAATTGAATAATGCCATTGGCGTGACGATGAGAGCACCTCGCATGTCACAAGGATACGGCATCCAGCCAAACGAGGCGCCTTTGACCCCGGACCATGACAATGAGTCTGCCACCCAGTCCACACTTCGCACAAGTCGTCCGACTGCCGGCCCTGCACTCGTCGCGCCGGATTCGCATGCGCCAGAGGACCACCAGACGATGACGGTGCGCGCGCACCATCGCGCTGAGGATTCTCGGGAGCGGCTGTTGGTGTGGGGCGTGTGGCTTCTGCATCTCGTGGTGCTCGTCGTCGTGGCGTGGCATCATGAACCGTGGCGCGACGAACTGCAGGCGTGGCGTCTTGCGATCGACAGCCCCGACCTTCGGTCGATGGCTAGGAATGCCCGGTACGAGGGGCATCCGCTTATCTGGCATGCCGTGCTGCACCTGCTGGGAAAGGCCTCACGCGAATGGTGGATTGTTGCTGCGTTTCACACGGCGCTTGCCAGCGGTACCGCCTGGATCGTGTTGCGGTTTGCGCCGCTGCCTTTTTGGCAGCGACTCGTCACGATTCTCGGGTACTACCTGTTCTATGAGTACGCGATCATCGCTCGCGCCTATGGCCTTGGCGTGTTCCTTGCCGTCGCTGCGTGCGCCGCATGGACACACCGCAAGCGCCATCCATGGCTGACCGGACTGCTCCTCGTGTTGCTCGCCAATACGAGCGTGATGGGGCTGCTGGTTGCCATCCCGGCCGCATTGGCGTTCTTCATCGACTGGGCTTGGCCCGACGACGGCGCGGCGCGGCACGCGACCTCGCGAATTCTGCTGGTCGGAGGTGCCATTGCGACCATCGGAGCGGCCACCACGGCGATCGTCTATTCCCAGGTTGTCCCACCCTCGAGTTATGCGTTTAGAGGCGACGGCGCTGCGGTCGAGGGTATTGATAAGTGGCGCATCGGCACCGCCGTTGCGACCCCGGCCAAAGCGTTTCTTCCCATTGCCCGGTTGAACGCGAATGGCCTGCAGTGGCGCTTTGGTCTGGTTCACCCAGGCACAACCTTCGGACTTGCGACGGCCGACGCCATTGCCGTACTAATCCTGGTCATGGCGCTGGCGACGACCCTTCGGCGATGGAGCGCGACTGTGCTGCTCATCGCCGGCAGCGGCGTCATGATCATCTTCACATTTCTCGTCTTACAGGGCTACCAGCGACATCACGGGCACCTTGTGGTGGTGTGGCTGATGAGTTTCTGGCTGGCTGAATCCGGAAACCCAACGCTTGGCCGTTGGCAGGCCTTCGCACAGCGGTTCCGTCCGTCCTCACGCTATGCGTTCGCCGGTCTGCACGTTCCTTTGCTACTGGCGAGTGGACAGTACATGCTCGGGGACGTGCAATACCTGTTCTCCGACTCGGTCAACGTGGCCCAACTGCTCGACCGGCCCGAGTATGCCGGAACACCAATCATCGCGCACCAAGACAGCTTCGGCATGGCCGTCGCGGCGCACATGCATCGGCCGGTGTGGCTGGCACGCGAGGGTCGGGTGGCCACTTATGTCACGTGGGGCTATTCCGACCCGAGCCTGCCCGTCGATATCAAGCCCCAGAGCGTCGGGAATATCGCGACGCTGCGGCTCACACGGTCCATGCTCCGAAATCACTGCCGGGTCGTGGTCATTACCTCTTCTGACGACCCGCTCCCGCCACTGCTCCGACCCAGGGCGTCCCTCATCTATGCGACCTCAGTCTTCGTCATCAGTGGCGAGCGCTACGAGATCTGGCAAGTCACGTCCCCGAACGGCCTGCCTTGCCCGGCCCCGACCATGGTGGGGCACGACCATGAACCCGTGCGGGATATTCCGCAGCATACTTTCAGCAATGTCTCGCCACTGCTCTAGTCTCGCGAACGACGGCGCGTCAACGCAATGAGTCTCGAGTCGAACCATGGTGCGCACTGACTTCGTCACCGCGTGAAGGATAAGCCGGAATTCTTGCTCGACGTGGTCGTCGCAACGCACAACCGTGCGCGGCTGTTGCCGCGCACACTCGAGAGCCTCGCAGCCCTCCGGGTTCCTCACGGCGTGCAGGTCCACCTGCTGGTCGTCGGCAATGCGTGCACGGACGAAACACCGGCTGTCGTGGGGCACTTCGCCGCCAGTGCTCCATTTCCGGTGTCCTACATTGTCGAGCCGACGGCGGGCAAGTCGTACGCGCTCAACCGTGGTATCGGCGCCGGCCGGGGCGAGTGGATCGCCTTCTTCGATGACGACGAGGTGGTGCTCCCGGACTGGATCGAGGTGTTCCAGCGTGAAGAGCGCGCTCTCGAGTTCGATTTCGTGGGCGGTCTCTACCTGCCCGAGTTCGAGACAGCGCCACCGTCCTGGCTTCCCCCTCGACACACAACGACGGTCATCGCGCGCCATCCCGAGGGAACTCCGCGACAGCGGCTCGACCAGGAGACGGCGCTCATGTGGGGCGGCAATTGTGCCATCCGCCGCGCGGCCCTTGAGCGTGTCGGCCCATTCGAAGTCGCCTGGGGACGCGGCGAAGGCATGAAGTCGCTCGGGTGTGAGGACATCGAGATGCAGCTGCGCCTGCTGCGCGCAGGATTCAACGGCTGGTTCATACCCGAACTTCGCATTCGCCACTGGGTTCCGGCCATTCGGCTCACGCACAAGTACTACCGGCAGCGGCGATTCTGGGGCGGGCACACGGCCCGTCGGTTCGAGGTCGCCCACGCGCAACATGCGCGCACCGAGGCGCAGCTCTTCGGCACGCCGCGATGGAAATGGCGCGCCGCCCTCGAGTCGTCGTTCGGATTCCCTGCGTGCGCTCGCCACGGGCTCAACAGCGGAGCGCTTCGACTATGAACTCGATGTTCGAGAGTTCCTCGGATACCTGCTGGCGCGCGCGCAGGAGCGGCGGACGTAGCGCAGCACGAACGGTGTCACACCCTTCACCCGCGCTCCGCGCGCCGAAGCGCCACTCGCCGCCGCACTTCCCGAACCGCCGCGGCATCCGGAGACCGGTTCGGGCTTCCCGCGAACGGGCGCTGTGGCGAGGCCACGGCCCGGCCCTCCGCGATCTCCCGCACGGTCTTCGCGATCAGCTGTCGACCGACACCGCGCAGCGTGTTCATCCAGTAGGTGTGCACGAAACGCATGGGATCACCCGGAGGCGCCAAGTCGAGTGCGACACGCGCCTCGTTGTAGATCGGCCCGTCATCGAGTCGCTCAGTGACCTTGTGCACCGAGACCCCGACCTCGTTCTCGCCATTCATCAGTTCCCAGAAGGCGGGAGGGCTGCCACGGAACTCCGGCAGCTTTCCACAGTGGAGGTTGACCGCGCCGAGGCGCGGAATGGAGAAGAGGTCCGGTTTCAGGATGTACGTCCCGTCCACGATCGCGAGATCAACCTGCAGCTGCCGAATCGCGGTGAGGCAGTCCTCTCCGTGGAGGTCGGCGAACCGCAGTTCCTGCACGCCCTGCGGTCGTAATCTCCTCGGCTGCTCAAGGGGAGGCTCTCCGAATGCCGCAAGGCGGGATACGAGCTTCGCCGACAGTTCGAGGAGCATGCCAGCGGTACCATATCGCTTGCGCAGACGACGGAGTCTGGCGGTTAGTGCCGGTGTACGTAGCGGCGCCGACACCACCGCCACGACGGAAATGCCCTCCATCCCCAGAAGTTCGGAGGCCGTCTCCCACCCCAGGTCACTGCAGGTGAGGACGATGACACGAAAACCCGCAGGCGGCACGGGCAGTGCACCATTAGTCATTGCCGACCAGCCCCGAGGTGCGCGCACAGAACTCCGAGAAGCGCATGTCTCCCGAGACGACGACGCGACGGACTTCGAATGGCGCATGCGTGCTGGACGCAAGGCCCTGCACGGTCGTAAGCGCGGCCGTGCAGCGCGCGGCACGCAACTCTTCGGCGCAGGCATCGGAAAAGTCACCGACGGCTCCGTTCGGATAAGCGAAGACCCGCGAGACACCCGCCCGATGATCACCGCTAAGTTCGGTGTCAACGCGCGCCACGGAATCCTGAATCTCCCGATGTCGTGCCTCGGCATCCACGCGGCCTACAATCTCATGATTGACGGTGTGCGCACCGAACGTGATGAGACCGGAGGTTTCCATGCGTCGAACGTCGTCCCATCCCATGAACGCGAAACTGTCGGCCGAATCGGCGACGGCGCTGCCGACCTGCTGGCGGATTCCGGAGATCGTAGCCGCTCGGTCAGCCGGCGACAGGCGCTTCGCGGCACGATTGACCGCCAGGGCAACCGGCCGGACGCGATCGGCGTCACCCAGTGTGACACGCCCAAGCCCCAGCGAGCGCAGGTCGACCGAGACCGGTCCGGCCTGCTCGAACAACAATTCCAATTCGGTCGTCCAAAGTCGCCTCGCCGTCCCGATGAAGCCGGTGGCGAGGAAGATCGTCGCCGGTGCCTGCCGGTCGGTCAGCACCGGGAACGCCTCTTCGAAATTGTTTCGGTAGCCGTCATCGAACGTGATGCTGGCCGTCGGCTCGGTCAACTTGCCCTCGTACAGCGCGGAGAGGGCCGCATCGATCGGAAGCAGGCAGTAGTTCGACGACAGGTACCGCACCTGCCGTTCGAACTCGCGCCGAGGGAGCAGGAGCCAATGTCGCCCCGCCCGCGAGCACGTCGACACACCATGATAGCAGACCACGAGGAGGCGATGGCGGTGAAGTCGGCGCGCGACTCCGCCCGCACCGCTCACGCGGACCGATGTACAGCAGGCGTCGCACCGCCCCCAGCCGACTCACGCAATGAGGACCCGAGTCGATGCGCGCAGTGCACCGAGGAGATGATCGAATACTGGCAGCACTGCGTGAAGTGGCAACCACCGTCTCACGAACGACGAGATGAAAGGTCGGCAGCAATTGGGACTCATGAGCTCGGCCTGGCCGGCACAGGACTGACAAAGGTAGCATCTGTGCGCACTGTCCGCGCCTCATCCCTTTTCGATTGCGGCATCACTCGGGCACGCATGCGCGCGGCGAAGCCGCAACGACACGGCCGGTCGGCAGTCGCCGCGCCGCCAGCACGCTGCGGCCAAGCGTCCACAAGCCCTGCACTTTCGCCCGCGCCAGCAGGTAGATCGTGATGGAGTAGCACAGTGCGCCCGCGGCAATGTGAAGCAGAAGCCGTTGGAGCGGCGAGGAATCACGCACCGCCGGGTTCGTGTCGATGCCGAACAGCAGCAGCAACATCGCGCCTGTCGCAACGATCGGCATTCCGACGGTCCCGAGGAACTGCGTGGCCGTCACGCCGACACGCCGGCACGCGACCCTGAGAGGATACACCGAGAGGATCACGGTCCCTACCGCCCACGCCGCCGCCAGGCCCGGCGCGCCGAACGACTGACTGAGCACCAGAAAGCTCAGCGGCATCACCAGCAGGGCCAGCATGCCGTTGCGCATGAGCACCCGGGTCTCGCCAACCGCCTGCAGCACGTGAGAGACCATGGCGAGGGCCTCGGTGATCGCGCCGTAGATGCAGAGCGGAATGATGACCGGCACCATGGGCGCCCATTTTTCCCCAAGCAGGACCAGAACCAGGTCCGGAGCGACGAATGCGATGCCGGCGAACATCGGAAACGTCACCAGTGCCACGACGGATGTGACCGCGAGGAAATATCGCGCCACTTCCGAGGTGGAATCGCGGACGTTTCCCAGGATGGCCGGAACGACACGCAGGATGATCTGCGTGATTTTCTCCGCGGGAGCGTAGGCGATGGTGAACGCCAGGGTATAGAGCCCAAGCGCATCACGGGACATCGCGAGCTTGCCGATGGGGGCGTCGCCGGAAAAGGCGAGGAATCCCGATACGTTGCGTCCCAGCAGCTGTCGACTGAAGCGCAGCACCGGCGCAAGACGAGTCCACTCGGGGCGCTCGAACGACACTCGCGACTTCGCGTGTATCAACGCGCTCCACACGAGTAGCCCCGACGAGTACCCGATGACGAGCGACCAGTAGCGCGCACCAAGGGCGGCCAGCCCCAGCGTGACACCGAGATCCGTCAGACTCCGGGCGCCATCGGCCATCGCCGTGGTACGGAAATCCAGTTGCCGCTTGAGCCGCGCGTTCGGCACGATCGTGAGCCCCTCGAGCACCAGCGTTCCACCCAGCACGGCGAGCACGCTGGTCACGTTTCCGTCGTGGAAATACAGGCTGAGGGGAATCGAGATCAGCAGGACCACGGCGAAAGACCCCAGTCCGGCTAGTGAGCTCACGCTGTGAAGCTGCCGGAGCTGGCGATCGTCAAGTTGCGGGCCGTTCACAATCGCCGCACCGACGCCGCCTTCCGTGATCAAAAGCATGAAGCGCGTGATTACGGTCAGGACCGCCAGATAGCCGTAGTCCGCAGGGACCAGGAGCTTCGCAGTCAGCAGCGTGACGAACCACGACAGGAGCTGGATGGCCCATTTCACCCCGCCGGTCCACGCCACGCCGTGGGCGAGGCGGGCATCCATGCTCTGGCGTGCTGCGGTCATTCCTGGCGCATGCTCCGCAGACGCCTCTGGCGCGTGAAGGTCGGCCCGCTCAAGCACGACTTGATCGAACTGCCGCGAGCGCCGGAAGTCGGGATCGAGTCCGGCGTTGGCGCACGTGACCAACTGGCACCGTCTCCGGTGACCTTACCCGAAGGACACCTTCCATCATCGCGGTCAGTGCGACCGCGCCGAACAGCAGGTAGCTATAGGCGTGCGACAGGAACATCGCCGCGACCAGATAGCCCACCAACGCCGCCGCAAACTCCGGACGACGAACCGGCGACCGACGGGGCCAGAAGGCCGCCGCCAGCACGACGCTTCGCCCGAGCAGGTAGATCAGGAGACCGCCGCCAATCATGCCCAGTTCAGCCAATGCCTGCACGATGGTGTTGTGGGCCGTGTGCCATGCGCCGCGTGAGCCGACTTCCTCGAAATCGCGCCCCAGTTGCGCCTCGAATGTTCCCGGCCCGACTCCGGTCAGCGGATTCCGTGCCGCAAACACCAGTCCGCGCTTCCAAAGGTAAATGCGGCCGGAGTTGCTCGTCGTGTTGTAGTCTTCCTCGAGTGACAGCAGCGAGGCCGCGCGCTCCCTCATCACCGACGGGGCCAACCGCCAGCCAAGGGGAACCACCGCTAGTCCGATGACGAAAGCCAACAGGAGGCGTGTGGGTGAGAGCGCAAGAAGCAACACGAGCGTGCCGGCGACGAGGGCGAGGAATCCGCCGCGCGAACCCGTCTGCATCAACACCGTGAGAATCGACAGCGCGCTGGCCGCCGCGACAAGGCGAGCGAGCAGTGGTCCGCGAAGCACCCCGCCAATGGCGAGCGGCAACGCGAGCGCCATCAGACCGCCAAGGTCGTTGGAGTCGTAGCTGCCTGACGAGGTCACGCGACTGCCTTCAACCACATTGCCTTGCAGCACGAGCAGGATGGCCGTGATGGCGGTGAGCGCGCTGAACCAGCGAACCACGCGGTCGAGAACCGGCAGCGATGGCGCGGTGAGGCTCGCCAACAGGACGAGCGCCATCCCCCACGGCATCACCATCGCAATGCCGACCGAACGTCCTCTCCAGATCGACGTGGGAACCAACGCAATCACGATGAGTCCATACAGGATGGTCAGGCGCACCTGGGTATTGCCGAATGCACGTCGCCAGGCCGCCCAATTCGACCGCATGAGGTGCAGGACGATGATCGCCGAGGTCAGCGTGACCACCGGTTTTGCCGCGGCGATCGGCGGCCACAGTTCTCCCATGCGGATCACGACGAGCGCGAAGAGCACGACCGTCGCGATCCACGCCGCCGACCATCCTTCGCTTGCGCGCGACGCCGCAAGCGGTCGCCGCCTCCCGACTGACGCACCCTGAGTCGCCGCCATCGTCACGCGGCCGCCCTCGGACGCCGCTCGACATCGGCCGGCGGAATGCGCATGACGCGAGAGGCACTCCGCCCAATCGCACGATACCACTCCACGGTGCGACGGAACGCCTCGTCGATGGACACGCCCGGCACAAACCCGGTCGCGCGGGCCTTCGCGGAACTGAACTGCGTCTGGTCGGACGCCAGCTTGCGCACGCGCGCCCGGCTGACCGGCAGCGAACGGCCGAGCAGGCGACTCGCGACTTCGAACGGCGACGCAAGCAGCAGTGCGACCGACATGGGAACCTGAATGGACGGCAGCGACCGACCCAGCGCGTCGGCCAGCTTCATGGCAATCTGCGCACTCGTCAGGTCTGGTGATTCGACCCAATTGAAGGTGTCGATGCCGCCCCGATGACGCCTCCATGCCCAGAGCGTGAAGTCGCAGAGGTTCTCGACGTACGACAGGCTCTTGATGTTCGAGCCGCTTCCGACCTGCAGGAACATCCCCGAATCGATCTGCCGAAGCAGGGAGTACATGTTCGCGAAGTTGTTGGGGCCGAAGGTGACGCTGGGACGGATGATCAGCGCATCCACCTGTCCGGCCGCGACAGCTTTCTGCAGCACGCCCTCCGCATCCCACTTCGAACGACCGTAGGGATTCTCCGGCATCGACGGCGAGCGCTCGTACCGCACGGTGGGGCCACTGCCGTACACGGCCGCCGAGGAGTAATAGCAGATTTTCCGCAGGCCGCGCCGTGTCATCTCGCGCACGAGCAACTCGGTCGATCCGACGTTGACGTCGAAGTACGTCTGCTCGGCGATGCCGGCGTCATGATGCGCGGCGGCGAGGTGCAGGACCGCTTCGCATCCGTCCATGGCATCACGGACGGTGTCGGCGTCGCGCACATCGCCTCGCACGAAACGAACGCCCGGGGGCGACCCGATCCGCGGATGCAGGTCGAGCAGCGTCAGTTCATGCCCCTGCTGCAGCAGACGGGCGCACACGTGCCCCCCGATGAAGCCAGTGCCCCCGGTGACGAGGATCCGCGTGGGCAGCGGCGACTCCCGGCGGTCCTCCACGTCAGTTCGCGTCACTCGGCCATGCCGGCAAGGCGCGGGTCACGGCGGGCGACAATTCGCCGGCGATCCGACGCGCCAGGCTGTCGGCGCGAACGACCGACGCGTCAGCGAAGCTCGCTACCTCACGGGATGTGCGACCCTCCACCGGCATCACGATGCGCACCAGCGCTTCTTCCGTGCGCCCGTGCAATGCCGCGTCCCGCATCAGGTCCCACTTGACGCGGTACTCGCTGGCCTCCACGCGTCCTCGACCCTGATACCAGTAATAGACGAGCACGCGCATGCCCTTGTTGGCCAACAGCACCCGCGTGACCCGCGAGCCGGCGGCGGCACCGGGAAGCGGAATGCGTTCGCTGGCGAGGATATCCCATCCCGCCCCAGGCAGGCAGTTCTTCGGTGAGTGAATCGACCGGCCCTGGACCTGACGGTCGTAGTAGCCCACATACACCGAGAACGCGAAAGCCGAATCCGGGCCGAATGTCCGCATGACGTAGTCGCTCATACCGGCGACTCGGCGCTCCTCTTCGCTCACGATCGTGTCACGACTGGCGAATCCCTGCATGACGGTCGGAATCGAGGTGATCGGCTCACGTGGCGACATCGCGTACTGTTCCCGCATGCCGGAGATCAGCAACACCCCCACTCCGAGCACGAGCGACGGCAGAAAGAGAGACGCGCGGCTCATGTGGCCATCTCCCGGCCACGGAGACCGAGCCGTTCGAGTCCGCCAAGCGCCCAGGTGAGCAGCGCCGTCAACAGGAACGCGCCTCCGAACATCACCATGCCCTCACTGGTGTGCATGAATCCCTGACCCATGTCCGGGCTCACGTACAACACCAGGAATCCCGTGAGAAACACCCGGAATCCGTTGATGAGGATTGCCACGGGAATGGTGAGCGCAACGAGGAGCAGTCGCAGCGGCCACAAGCGCAGGAAGAGCGCCCCCATCAGCACACCGAGACTCAGGAGCGCGGTGAGGGACCGCAACCCGCTGCAGGCTTCCGCGACGAACAGCTCCTGTCCGGGAATGCG